>NZ_JASUAZ010000067.1:0-12389 GCF_030283135.1 Mixta mediterraneensis
TATTACTGGCCATTATTATTTTCCAGGATCCGACATTTTTAAGTTTAATGAACCTGAGTAATATTCTGACCCAATCCTCGGTGCGTATTATTATTGCCCTGGGTGTGGCAGGTTTGATCGTGACGCAGGGTACTGACCTGTCAGCCGGTCGCCAGGTCGGTTTAGCAGCGGTTGTGGCGGCAACGTTATTGCAGTCAATGGACAATGCCAATAAAGTCTTTCCACATATGGATGCCGTGCCTATTCCTTTGGTTATTTTAGTTGTCTGTGTTATCGGCGGTGTGGTGGGACTGGTAAATGGTGTGATTATCGCCTATCTCAAAGTGACGCCATTTATTACGACGCTGGGCACGATGATTATCGTTTACGGCATCAACTCGCTGTATTACGACTATGTGGGCGCGTCGCCTATTGCCGGTTTCGATGCAGGCTTCTCTAAATTTGCCCAGGGGTTCCTACGCTTTGGCGACTTTAAGCTGTCATTCATTACGTTTTACGCCATCATCGCCATTGTGTTTGTCTGGATAGTGTGGAATAAAACCCGCTTCGGCAAAAATATCTTTGCTATTGGCGGTAACCCGGAAGCAGCCAAAGTATCCGGCGTGAATGTTCCGTTGAACCTGATTATGATTTATGCACTGTCAGGCGTGTTTTATGCCTTCGGCGGCATGCTGGAAGCCGGTCGTATCGGTTCGGCGACCAACAACCTCGGCTTTATGTATGAGCTTGATGCTATCGCCGCCTGTGTGGTTGGCGGTGTTTCCTTCGCCGGTGGCGTGGGAACCGTGGCGGGCGTGGTTACCGGTGTACTGATCTTTACCGTTATTAACTACGGTTTGACTTATATCGGTGTGAATCCTTACTGGCAGTACATCATCAAGGGCGGCATCATCATCTTTGCCGTGGCGCTGGATTCGCTGAAATACTCACGTAAAAAATAATGTGTCAAAAACAAAAAGAGCGACTTTCGGGTCGCTCTTTTTATTTCCCTTGCTTCTGTTCTTGCTCCAGCAGCTGTTCGGGGGTCACCGCCGGATAGCTTTGTGCATCTTCGGGCACGTTATGCAAGGCCGGAATAGGGACCAGCGGGCCTAAAAAGCGAGGCTCACGCTTTAATAAAAACAGATCGCTCAATGCCCCCAGACGCGCTGCAACTTCACGCACGCGAACACTCAGCATATTTTTTGGCGACGGCACGGCATAACACTGCGCCTGAATACCTAAATGCAGCGCAATAAACAGCGCACGTTCACAGTGAAAGCGCTGCGTGATGATAATGAAATCATTGGTGTCGAATACTTTACGTGTCCGCACAATTGAATCCAGCGTGCGAAATCCGGCATAGTCCAGCACAATATCAGCGGGATCAACGCCAGCTTTGATCAAATCACGTCGCATCGTTCTCGGCTCGTTATAACTCTGCAACGCATTATCTCCGCTCAACAGCAGATAATTTACTTTGCCACTGTTGTAAGCGTTAAGCGCGCCTCGCATACGATAAAGGTAATACTGATTGAGGACACCGGTTCGGTAATATTTGGCCGTACCTAATACCACGCCAACCTGACGATGCGGTAACGATGAGACATTTTCATAAATATAGGGCGCGGTTTTCCAGCTGATCCAGCGATCAAGGCCGAGCGCCGTCGCCATCATCAATAAGATGATGAAAAGCAGACCAGTGAAAACGCGTTTCAACATGCGCTCAGGCACTCAACATCAGGAAAATTCAATGGGTCAAGGCTACTTGAGGTCGATTGGGGAAGCAAGTTTGAGCCGGTTGGCTGGCGTATTTTTGAGCGTTGCCGGGCCTGTTTTGGCCCGGCAGGCACCCATTAAATTGAGGTGCGACGATAATGACGATATTGCGGTAACCAGAAGTTGTTCGAAATGGCTAAAGAGAGCACATCTTCTGATGTTACCACCGCAACCCCCGCTAATTGCGCAGCCTTGCCCACTTCCATCGCAATGATTTTCGATACGCCCTGAATATCCTTGATCTCTGGCAGAACAGGGCCTTCACCGTCATTTACCAGTGGTGAACAATCAGCCAGCGCACGGCTGGCAGTCATTAACATGCTGTCAGTGACGCGGCTGGCACCCGCTGCAATGACGCCCAAACCGATGCCTGGAAAAATATAGGCGTTGTTACACTGGGCAATTGGATAGGTTTTTCCGTTCCAGCTCACAGGAGAGAAAGGGCTGCCTGTTGCCACAAGTGCGGCACCATCGGTCCAGGCAATGATGTCGGCAGGCGTGGCTTCGACGCGTGACGTCGGGTTAGACAGCGGCATTACGATAGGCCGTGCACAGTGCTTGTGCATCTCGCGGATAATCTCTTCGGTGAACAAACCGGGTTGACCCGATACGCCAATCAGAATATCAGGACGTGCATTGCGCACCACGTCCAGTAGCGAGATGGAGTCGCTGGTCACATCCCAGTTTTTTAATGCTTCACTCTTTTGCACCAGCTTGCTCTGGAAGTCGAGCAGGTTGGGCAGCTTATCGGTCAGCAAGCCAAAACGATCAACCATCATTACACGGCTGCGCGCTTCATCGTCGCTTAAACCTTCGGATTTCATCTGCGCGATGATTTGCTCAGCGATGCCGCAACCGGCTGAACCGGCACCGAGGAACACCACTTTTTGCTCACACAGGCGGCTACCCGCAGCGCGGCTGGCGGCGATTAAGGTGCCAACGGTAACGGCAGCCGTGCCTTGAATATCATCATTGAAGCAGCAGACTTCATCGCGATAACGCTCCAGCAATGGCATGGCATTTTTCTGCGCGAAGTCTTCAAATTGCAGCAGTACTTTTGGCCAGCGACGCTTAACAGCCTGAATAAACTCATTAACAAATGCTTCGTATTCTTCACCGGTAATGCGCGGATGACGCCAGCCCATATACAGCGGGTCGTTCAGCAGTTGCTGGTTGTTCGTACCAACATCAAGGACTACCGGCAAGGTGTAAGCCGGCGAAATGCCGCCACAAGCGGTATACAGCGACAATTTACCAATTGGAATACCCATGCCGCCAATGCCCTGATCGCCAAGGCCGAGAATACGCTCGCCGTCGGTTACCACAATCACCTTCACGTTCTGCTTGGTGGCATTTTGCAGCATATCTTCAATATGATCACGGTTCGGATAGGAGATGAAAACGCCGCGCGCACGGCGATAAATTTCCGAAAAATGCTCACACGCCGCGCCGACAGTAGGCGTGTAGATGATGGGCATCATCTCTTCCAGATGATTGTCCAGCAGTCGATAGAACAGGGTTTCGTTGGTGTCCTGGATGTTGCGCAGATAGACGTGCTTATCGTTATTGTTTTTGAAATCCTGGAACTGACGCCAGGCGCGCTGCGCTTGTTCTTCGATGCTTTCAACCGCTTCAGGCAGCAACCCATTGAGATTAAATTCATTACGTTCTTCAATGGAGAAGGCACTGCCTTTATTCAGGAGGGGAAATTCAAGTAGGATCGGGCCAGCGTAAGGGATATATAGCGGACGTTTACTTTCGTAGTCGAGTTCCATGCAATGATGCTCCGGTTGCAGTAGTGTCTGGCGTGACGCCGGAAAGGTAACGCCAGTTTTTGTCCCTGGAAGGGGAAATTATTATGAAGTTAATTCTGGCGCCAGATCCTATAAATTTTCCTACAGAAGTACAGCATTTGTTTATAAAAGGTGACAAAACTGCGGATTGTGTGACAGATGGTTATGCTTTAAGCAATTCAATCTGCAACAGCTCACGACAGCCAAGTGCCTGAAGTGTCGCCTGGGTGGCAGCAAATTGACTTAAAGTGGCATTTTTCTTTTCTGCCAGAACCGCACTTTTTATCTGATCGCACGCTTCCCCATGCATATTCAACAAAATTAACGCGCCTTGTAACGGTGGAAGGCTGGGGTTAAACGCTGCATTTTCAGCATACCGGCCTGCGAAAAGGGTGCCTGAAGTGGTTAGCAGTGCAACGCCGCTATGGGACTGGCTGTAAGGAGCATGGCTGCGATTCGCGGCGGCGACAGCGGCCTGAGTCAGTTCATCACCTTGGGCGCTGTAGCCGTGATCGACCTCATCCATTAAAAACGTGGTAATTTCCAGATCGCGCGGGCCAAAAGCATCCGGCAGATAATCCGCCAGCGTTCTCACGGCGCGTTGCGGCAGGCTGATACGTATAGCGGTACCGCTGTTCAATTCGTTCATGAACTGACGACAATGCCCGCACGGCGTGTAATTTACGGTGATGGTTTCCAGACGACGTTCACCGCGCAGCCAGGCGTGCGTAATGGCGCTCTGTTCAGCATGAACAGTTTGTTGCAGCGGCGTGTCAGCGAACTCCATATTGGCACCAAAATACCAGTTGCCACTGACGCCACGCGCAATGGCGCCAACGTTAAAATGGGAAACCGTAGCAACCGCACAGGCCGCCGCCAGTGGCAACAATGCGAGCGCCAGATTATCGGCATCCAGCTGCGTTTGCTGCTGTAAGCTGGCGACCTGATCGGCTGTCAGCACAGCATGAAAATCGGTGTCATCCAGAATGGGCTGAAGCGCGGTTTGCAATAAGGACGGTAATGCGTCAAAGGCAGGAAGGAAACGTGGATGCATAATAGCCTCTTAAAAATCAATCGGGCGAGATGCCGGATAACGTTTATATGTGATCGCCATCGCTATGACAATGCAACCTGTTTCGCTTGTTTCAACTTTGCGAGAGCTCTCGCAAAGTTTTAGCCCATCCAGCGTAGTAACAACGGAAAAATAAACGGCGCGAGCAAAGAAGTAATAATGCCGCAGATCACCAACGCCAGTGAACTGAACGCGCCTTCCTGAAAGTCAATCTCCGCGCTGCGTGCAGTGCCTAACGCATGTGAAGCATTGCCAATCGCTAATCCCCGTGCCGCTTTGGTTTTAACGCCAAGCAAATTGAGCAGCATATGCCCGAAAACGGCCCCCAGCACGCCAGCTATCAGCACGCAAATCGCGCTAATGGCAGGGATACCGTGTAACGAGCCGGATACCGCCATCGCTATCGGCGTGGTAACCGATTTTGGCATGATAGTGGCGGCAATTTCCGGTGTTGCTCCCATCCATAAAGCAATGGCGGTGCCGGATACCATGGCCGTCAGGCTGCCAATAAAGCAAACGCTAATAATCGATTTCCAGCGTGCGCGAATCTGATGCATCTGCTCATACAGAGGCAGCGCTAAAGCTACAACCGCAGGCTGCAATAGCTGATTCAGTAATTGACTGCCGGCAAAGTAGCGGGCGTAGGGCAAATGTAACAACAGCAGAATGGGAATAATGATCGCCATCGCCACTAACAACGGATTGATTAATGAAATTTTTAGCCGGGCGGCTAAGCGACGCGCAATTAAAAACGCCACTACGGTTAAGGGGAGCGACCACCACATCTCATTCATCGCGTGGTTCCTTCACAGAGCGGGTATGCAGTTTGTGCGCGCTTAAGCCCACCACCGTTAATACCAGAAACGTACTGATAACGCAGGAGATGACAATTGGGCCGAATTGCGCGGTCAGAATATCGGTATAACTCATCACGCCAACGCTAATCGGTACAAACAGCAGCGCCATATAACGAATGATGAGATGACAACCGGGTTTTACCCAGGCCACGGGTAAAATTTGTAAAGCCAGCAAGCTGAATAACACCAGCATGCCGATGATGCTGCCGGGAAGCGTAACAGGCAGTAACAGCGCAATGCCATTTCCGGCATATAAACAGAGATAAATGATGATAAAGGCGCGAAGGTAGCGCCAGCAGACAGATAGCACGGTGGGCATGACAGGCTCCTGTTTTCACTGCGCTTCATCATACGCATTAATGGCTTAGCGTGCTAGCGATCACATTTACGGGAAGGGGGGGGCGGTTATTGCGCAGGGGAGAGCCGCAGGATTATGCAGAAAAAGAACTCTCTCCCAGGGGGAGAGAGTTAACAAACTTACTTAACGGGCATCCCCGGTACAGCGCCGCTATCAACGGACAGGACAAACAGATCTTTTCCGCCAGGACCCGCTGAAAGCACCATGCCTTCCGAAACACCAAAGCGCATCTTACGCGGCGCCAGGTTGGCAACAATAATGGTCATCTTGCCCACCAGTACGGAAGGATCGGGGTAAGCTGCCCGGATACCTGAAAAAATCTGACGCTTCTCACCGCCCACATCCAGTTCCAGACGCAGCAACTTGTCAGAACCTTCGACCAGTTCAGCTTTTTCGATTAGCGCGACGCGCATATCGACTTTAGCGAAGCCATCAATGGTAATTGTCTCGCCAATTGGCGCATCTGCCAGCGGACCCGTCACCGCAGGCTTATTCGCTGCGGCGGCATCCTCTTTAGAGGCTTCAATCAAGCCGTTTACCTTGCTCATCTCAATGCGGCTGTACAGCGCTTTAAACGGAGCCACCTGGTGATCCAACAGAGGCTGCTGAATCGCTTCCCAGCGTAATTCACTGTTAAGAAACGCTTCAGCACGCTCACTCAACGAAGGCAGTACGGGCTTCAGCCAGGTCATCAATACGCGGAACATATTGATACCCATCGTGCAGATAGCTTGCAGATCTGCATCACGGCCTTCCTGCTTCGCCACGACCCAGGGCGCCTGCTCATCAATATAGCGGTTTGCCAGATCGGCCAGCGCCATAATTTCACGAATCGCACGGCTGAATTCGCGGCTTGCCCAGGCCTCGCCAATCTTTTCGGAAGCGTCCAGGAAGGTCTGATACAGCGCCGGATCGGCCAGTTCGCTGGCCAGTTTGCCGTCAAAGCGTTTGGTGATAAAGCCTGCGTTACGCGATGCCAGATTCACCACTTTATTGACGATGTCCGCATTTACGCGTTGCACAAAATCTTCAAGGTTCAGGTCAATATCATCGATGCGTGAAGAGAGCTTAGCTGCGTAGTAATAGCGCAGGCTGTCAGCATCCAGGTGCTGTAACCAGGTACTGGCTTTAATGAAGGTGCCGCGTGATTTGGACATCTTCGCGCCATTGACCGTTACATAGCCATGGACAAACAGATTGTTTGGTTTGCGGAAGTGGCTGCCTTCCAGCATGGCTGGCCAGAACAGGCTATGGAAGTAAACGATGTCTTTACCGATGAAGTGATATAGCTCGGTTGTGGAATCTTTATTCCAGAACTCATCGAAATCGATGTCGCCTCGCTTGTCGCACAAGTTTTTGAACGAGCCCATGTAACCGATAGGCGCATCCAGCCAGACATAGAAATATTTGCCTGGTGCGCCAGGAATTTCAAAGCCGAAATAGGGCGCATCGCGGGAAATATCCCATTGCTGCAGGCCCGACTCAAACCACTCCTGCATTTTGTTCGCGACCTGCTCTTGCAACGCACCCGAGCGCGTCCAGGCGCGCAGCATTTCGCTGAATGAGGGCAGATCAAAGAAGAAGTGCTCGGAGTCACGCATTTCTGGTGTGGCACCCGAAACCACTGATTTTGGCTCAATCAGTTCGGTTGGGCTGTATGTCGCACCGCACACTTCGCAGTTATCACCATACTGATCCGGCGATTTACATTTCGGGCAGGTGCCTTTAACAAAACGATCCGGTAAGAACATGCCTTTTTCTGGATCGTAGAGCTGAGAAATAGTGCGGTTTTTAATAAAACCGTTCTCTTTCAGGCGACCGTAAATCAGTTCAGACAACAGGCGGTTTTCATCGCCATGCGTCGAGTGATAGTTGTCATAGCTGATGTTGAAACCGGCAAAATCTGTTTCGTGTTCCTGTTTCATTTCAGCAATCATCTGCTCCGGCTTGAGGCCAAGCTGTTGCGCTTTCAGCATAATCGGCGTGCCATGTGCATCATCGGCGCAGATAAAATAAACCTGATTGCCACGCATTCGTTGGTAACGCACCCAAATGTCTGCCTGGATATGCTCGA
Source organism: Mixta mediterraneensis (assembly GCF_030283135.1). Taxonomy (NCBI): domain Bacteria; kingdom Pseudomonadati; phylum Pseudomonadota; class Gammaproteobacteria; order Enterobacterales; family Erwiniaceae; genus Mixta; species Mixta mediterraneensis. The sequence goes on from NZ_JASUAZ010000067.1 coordinate 7,913, forward strand.
GCATGTGGCCGAGATGGATTGAACCGTTCGCGTAAGGCAGTGCGCACGTTACCAGAATTTTTTTAGCGACTTGAGTCATAGTTTGCGTAGCTTACTGTTGATTGAAAAAACGGGCTTAGATGGTAACCGAAGGCTTCTCTGGCGTAAACATAAGGGATTACGCCTGCGGCACGCGCCGCATAATGGCGGGCTTCTGATATTATTGACACTACACCGCTGAAACACAGCGTTAGAAAAATGAAAAGGAGTAGGGATGACCCCACAATCCCCGGAACCACATTCACCTGAAGCCTTGCGTGCCGTTGTTGTTGGCGTGTTGAATAGCTTCGAACATCCCACCCTTGAGCGTAACCTTACAGCGCTTAAGGCGCTGCATCACGTGGCGCAGCTGGATGGCAAATTGCATATCGAATTAATCATGCCGTTTGCCTGGGCCAGCGGCTTTGAGGCGTTAAAAGCGCAAACCAGTTCAGAATTGCTGCGACTGATCGGCACGCGCGCTATCGACTGGCGGCTTAGCCATGATATTGCCACTCTGAAGCGGGTGAAAAATCAGCCAGGCGTGAAGGGGGTGAAAAACATTATCGCCGTCAGTTCGGGTAAAGGTGGTGTTGGCAAGTCCAGTACGGCGGTGAATATGGCGCTGGCGCTGGCGGCTGAAGGGGCTCGCGTAGGTATACTTGACGCGGACATTTATGGTCCTTCCGTCCCGAATATGCTCGGCACCGACAATGAAAGGCCGACTTCGCCCGACGGAACACATATGGCGCCGATTATAGCGCACGGTCTGGCAACAAATTCTATCGGTTATCTGGTCACGGATGATAATGCGATGGTGTGGCGCGGTCCGATGGCCAGCAAGGCCCTGATGCAGCTACTCAATGAAACGATGTGGCCTGAGCTGGATTATCTGGTGCTGGATATGCCGCCCGGTACGGGTGATATTCAGCTGACCCTGGCGCAAAACGTGCCGGTTACCGGTGCGCTGGTGGTTACCACGCCGCAGGACATTGCACTAATTGATGCACGTAAGGGGCTGGTGATGTTTGAGAAAGTCAGCGTGCCGGTGCTGGGTATTGTGGAAAACATGAGCATTCACGTTTGCAGTCACTGTGGTTTCCATGAACCGATTTTCGGTACAGGCGGCGCGCAAAGGCTGGTGGAAGATTACGGCACGCGCTTGCTGGCGCAACTGCCGTTGCATATCAGTCTGCGTGAAGATCTGGACGATGGCGAACCTACGGTCATTCGTCGCCCGGACAGTGAATTTACCGCACTGTATCGTCAACTGGCCGGTCGCGTTGCCGCGCAGCTTTACTGGCAAGGCAGCGTCATTCCTGACGATATTGCCTTCCGCGCGATTTAAGCGGTTTCCGATCCGCTGGCAGGCGCGGGTGCCAGCGGATAATGCATCAAGACATATTTTCCCTGTTCGCCATCACCTTGCGCAATCATTTGCCAGCCATGCTGTAAGTAAAACCCCTGGGCGGCTTGATTCATTTGCAGGCATTTTAGTGCCCCGGTAGACGTAAAGCGTGCCTGCACCGCCTCCAGCAATGCACTCCCGACGCCGCGTCCTTGATAAGCAGGATCGACATACAGGCTGTGCAGAAAATTGTCATTTTCGAGCAACCCGGCAAAACCTACCCGGTGCCCGTCCAGCTCGGCGACCAGCACCGTTTCGCCGAGGATCACCGCATCAAAATCCTCCAGCTTCCAGTGATCCCCATCCAGCCAGCGCCAGTTATGGCGGCGTGTGGTTAAAAACAGCGTGCGCAGAAAAGGACGGTCAGCTTCGGTAAAAGGACGGATATGCACAAGCAGGCTCCTGAAAACGTCTTTTCTACAAAGCTAGCAGTTAAGTTGAAAAAAGATAAACCGCAATAAAGTGAGGCGTTTCAGTGTAAACTGCGCGCCGGAGCCTGTCAGATCGGTACGATCGGCATTTGATAGCTTTCGTTTATTTGATTGATAACGACTGCATATTAGATGTTGGCTCAAAAATTCTGTAACGTGCATCACATCTTTTAACGGAGGCCATCAGATGTCTATTATCAATACCAAAATTAAGCCGTTCAAAAACGCTGCATTCAAAAACGGCGAGTTCATCGACGTAACCGAGAAAGACGTTGAAGGTAAATGGAGTGTTTTCTTCTTCTACCCGGCTGACTTCACCTTCGTTTGTCCAACTGAACTGGGTGATGTTGCTGATCACTATGAAGAGTTCCAGAAACTGGGCGTAGATATTTACTCTGTTTCTACCGATACCCACTTTACCCACAAAGCCTGGCACGGTTCTTCTGACACCATCGCAAAAATTCAGTATGCGATGATCGGTGACCCAACTGGCGCGCTGACCCGTAACTTTGAAATCATGCGCGAAGCTGAAGGCCTGGCTGAGCGCGGTACGTTCATCGTTGACCCGGAAGGCGTTATCCAGGCAATCGAAATCACTGCTGAAGGCATTGGTCGTGACGCTTCTGATCTGCTGCGCAAAGTAAAAGCAGCACAATACGTGGCGACTCACCCAGGCGAAGTTTGCCCGGCTAAATGGAAAGAAGGTGAAGCTACTCTGGCTCCGTCACTGGATCTGGTTGGTAAAATCTAAGCCTGCTTCAGCCCTTCGATCTTTCTCTCCATCGGGTGCTACGGCGCCCGATTCTTTGACCAGGAACTCACTATGCTCGACACAAATTTAAAAACCCAGCTCAAGGCTTATCTTGAGAAACTAACTAAGCCTGTTGAGTTGATTGCCACACTGGATGATGGCGCGAAATCAGCAGAGATTCGTGATCTGTTGGTTGGTATTGCGGAGCTTTCTGACAAAGTCAGCTTCCGTGAAGAGAACGATCGTCAGGCACGTAAGCCCTCATTTTTGATTACTAATCCAGGCGCTAATAACGGCCCGCGCTTTGCCGGTTCGCCGTTAGGCCACGAATTTACTTCACTGGTACTGGCGCTGTTGCAGACCGGTGGTCATCCATCCAAAGAAGCGCAAAGCCTGCTGGAGCAAGTTGCGGCGCTGGATGGCGATTTCCATTTTGAAACCTATTATTCGCTGTCATGCCATAACTGCCCTGACGTGGTGCAGGCGCTAAACCTGATGGCTATTCTGAATCCCCGCATTAGCCACACGGCGATCGACGGTGGCGTGTTCCAGAACGAAATCCAGGAACGCAATGTGATGGGCGTGCCTGCTGTTTACCTGAACGGTAAAGAGTTTGGTCAGGGCCGTATGAGCCTGGCAGAAATTGTCAGCAAAGTGGATACCAATGCCGATAAACGTGCAGCAGACGAGCTGAACAAACGCGAAGCCTATGACGTGTTGATCGTTGGCAGCGGCCCGGCGGGGGCTGCGGCAGCGATTTATTCTGCGCGTAAAGGGATCCGTACCGGTTTGATGGGCGAGCGTTTTGGCGGTCAGGTGCTCGACACCGTTGACATCGAAAACTACATCTCCGTACCGAAAACCGAAGGGGCCAAACTGGCCGGTTCACTGCGTGCCCACGTTGACGATTACAACGTTGATGTTATTGAAAGCCAGAGCGCTATCAAACTGATCCCGGCTGCGGTTGAAGGAGGCTTGCATGCAATTGAAACGGCCTCCGGCGCGGTACTAAAATCTCGCAGCATCATCCTGGCGACCGGTGCACGCTGGCGCAACATGGGTGTGCCAGGCGAAGAAGAATACCGCACCAAAGGGGTGACTTACTGCCCACACTGCGATGGCCCTCTGTTTAAAGGCAAACGCACCGCAGTTATCGGTGGCGGTAACTCGGGTGTTGAAGCCGCAATCGATCTGGCGGGTATCGTCGATCACGTTACGCTGCTAGAGTTTGCCGGGGAAATGCGTGCCGATCAGGTGTTGCAGGAAAAATTGCGCAGCCTGAAAAATGTAGACGTAATTTTGAATGCGCAGACGACCGAAGTAAAAGGTGATGGCAATAAAGTGACCGGTTTGCAGTACCTTGATCGTGCTAACCAGACCACGCACGAGCTGGCTCTGTCCGGCATCTTCGTTCAGATTGGCCTGCTGCCAAATACGCCCTGGCTGGAAGGGGCAGTTGAGCGTAACCGGATGGGCGAGATCATTATCGACGCGAAGTGTGAAACCAGCCTGAAAGGCGTATTCGCGGCCGGTGACTGTACTACCGTACCGTACAAGCAAATCATCATTGCCAGCGGTGAAGGCGCGAAAGCCTCCCTCAGCGCGTTTGATTATTTGATCCGGACTAAATCTGCGGGGTAAGGTTTGCACCTTACTTTTGCAAATAAGTTTTAAAAATAGTTTTTGCACATAAGTTTTGCAAAAAAGTTTTGAATAGCCACGCAAAAACCCCGGAACCCAGGTGCCGGCTGAGGGATCCCCACTAATCGCAGCTCAGTAAATCATGACCATATTCCGGTATGAACGGGCAAGATGATTGAGGACCTCATCCGGCAACAGCTGCCTTAAGACCAGCGAAGAATGTCTGAG
>NZ_JASUAZ010000068.1:0-12479 GCF_030283135.1 Mixta mediterraneensis
GATTACATCGAAATGTTTTATAACAGTAAGCGTCGGCATGGTTCGAGTGATCAGATGCCACCGACGGAATATGAAAAACAATATTATCAACGGCTCGGAAGTGTCTAGATTATCCGTGGCGATTCATCCTTGCCGCAGTAAGAAAAAAGAAGAAATCACTTGCCGCTTTGTCGAGAGAGAATGGCTTTTGTGCCGGAACGTTAAGTAATGCGCTTACGAAGCCCTGGCCGCGTGGCGAGGCGATTATTGCCAGCGTTATTGGTCTGTCGCCTGAAGAAATATGGCCCAGCCGTTATCAGTCAAAAACATTCAGAATGCGCAAGCGAAAGTGTGCAGGAAAAGATATGTCTGCTGCTGAGGAGAAAATAAACCATCAGTAGCGGTCAGGAATATGCAGAAAAAAAGCAACGCCAGGGAATTACCAAAATAAAAAAACGATCAACTGACAATTTGGTATTTATATGGCCATTCTGGCCAAACGAACGAAATCGCACATAAATCAGAGAGGATTTAATTTATTACCCGCGGAAAAAGGTTTTCCCGTGGTGCATGACGTGATGACCGGTCCAGTATGATGGCTGGTCAGGTAACTATGGAGCGCTGCTGATGTCATATTCTGATACGCCTAAACAGACGGCTGTTATCGGCTGGACGGGGCATCGTCTGGTTGTCAAAGCTTTTGCCGGCACGGGCAAAACTTCTACGCTGGTGCGTTATGCACTTGCCAATCCTGACAGCAGAATGCTGTACCTGGCCTACAACCGTGCGGTCAGGGACGAGGCGGAGCAAAAATTCCCGTTCAATGTTGAATGCCAGACTTCTCACCAGCTGGCCTGGACCAATTTTGGCCGCCACTATCAACACAGGTTGACCGGCAGCCTGCGCATTACCGACGTGGCGCGTCAACTCAATACCCGTTACTGGCCACTGGCACGCATGGCTGTCACCACGCTCAGTGCTTTTCTCTGCAGCGCAGATACTGAAATCAGTCTTCAGCACCTGCCCGCTGAGGATGAGCGCAGCGGCCTGTCGGCAGAGAAGATACTGACTGCCGCGCAGCAGCTGTGGCACGAGTCGGCCCGCCAGGATGGCACCCTCCCGGTCACGCACGACGTTTACCTCAGGCTGTATCAGCTCTCCCTGCCCGATTTATCTGAGCGCTGGCAGACGCTGCTGTTCGATGAGGCACAGGATGCCAACCCGGTGACGCAGTCGCTGGTGCTGACACAAGCCTGTGATGTGGTACTGGTTGGCGACCGTCATCAGCAAATTTATCGTTTCCGCGGGGCGGAGAATGCCCTCGACGCCCCACAGCTGGCCGGGGCGGATTATCTTTTCCTGACACACAGTTTTCGATTCGGACCTGCCGTAGCCCGTGTGGCGAACATGCTGCTTGCACGGCAGGGCGAAACGTTGTCCGTGATTGGGCACGGAGGTGACGACAACGTGATCTCCAGCTTATCGCCAGGATCCAGACCACAACACGTCGCGGTATTAAGCCGGACCGTTGCCGGTGTGATTGGGGCCGCGCTTGAGGCCAGTCTGGCCGACAGCAAGGTGTACTGGGTTGGCGGCATCGCCGGCTACAAAACGGAAGAGCTGGAGGACCTGTACTGGTTTTCGGCGGAGATTCCCGAACGGATGCGATCCCCATTACTGACCCGGGAGTACCGTAATTTTGACGAGTTTGAATCGGTGGCCCGGGCCACTAAAGACGCAGAAATGAACCAGGGATTACGGTTACTTGATCAATATTTCCCTTTGCCCCAAAAGCTGCAGGTGATGCGCGAACATGCCGTAGCGGATGAAAGCCAGGCTCAGGTGACGGTATCAACAGCACACCGCAGTAAGGGACTGGAGTGGCCGGTGGTCCTGTTAAACGACGACTTTGCCGATATCACCGACCCGCTGCTGGCAGACAGTGAACGTACTGATGAAACCAACCTGCTGTAGGTAGCCGTAACACGCGCCCGGCACACCCTGGTAACCAATGCCTTATTGCAGTCGCTTATCGACGACTGTGATAAACAGGGGAATTCATCGTCATGTTGAATGCGATAAAAGCGCTGCTGGTCGGTGCCCGCGAGGTCCCGGTAATACAGTCGGTCCGGTCTTCCCTGCCTGCAGGGCCGGCGGGGTATTTTATGCCGGGGTCTGCCGCTCAGCTGCTGAATACATCGTCCCGCAAACAATGCCTGCAACAACTTTGGGAAAACAGTGCATTACCGAAAGATTTATATGAGCGTTTTTACCTGCAGCCTCTCAGGCAGCTGGTCGAACTGATGCAGGTACTGCCGGCATCGCAACAGGGGGAGTTTGCCAGAGAAGGTGGGCTGGCTGATGTCACCCTGCAGACAACGACATTTGCCGTTCGCCTGGCTAAAGGGCATATGTTACCTCCAGGCGCAGCACCGGAAGACCAGTCCGCTCAAAACATCCTGTGGAATGCGGTGGTGTTTTATGCTGCGCTCTGGAACTACCTGCCTCTGCTTAGCCAGGTTGAAGGGGAGCTGCAGAGCGGCCGTGCCTGGTTACCGGGACTGACGGTTCCTGCCGGGTCCTATCGTTTTCGTTTCAGGGATAACGTGCCAGAGCCGGCGTTAGTGACGAGCCAGAGTGCATTGATTGCCTGCCGTCTGATGCCAGCAGAGGCTATCAGCTGGTTGTCAACTCTGCCAGCTGCGGCAGAGGCCGTGATGCTGATTGCCTCACGTCAGCCGGGCTCGTTACCGGTGATTGATGACATCGTGCGGGAGGCGGTGAGGCTGGCCCGGGGAGAAGGGCTGATAATCGCCGCACCTTCGGTTGCCATGCCTCACGTTTTGCCGGTTCCGGTCGACATCCTCATCCCGCTTCAGGCAACTGCTGCGCCTGAGGTCGCACGCGATACCGGTATAACGTGTGTTGATATGCGAAGTGCGGACGCCAGCGTGCCGGCAACAGAGCCTCCTTCAACCAAAAGCCATCATTCTGCGGGCATTTCAGGCCCGGGGGATGTATTGCTGAGTTCGGCACTGGACACGCCGGTAAATGACAAGCCGCTGGCTGAAAGGGTGGTGACCCCTGAACCGGTGGTCGGGGCGGAAGAAGATATGCAAACGCTGCTTTCGCTGATGGATGTCAGCGTGGCTGCACCGGCTAACCAGCAGGTAAGGTTTCCCCTGCAGAATGGGAACCCTGTTCAAGAATTTGACCTGATGCCGGCACCGGTTACTCCCACAGTAACCGAGGATTATGCTGATTTATCAGACCAAAGACAGGAGCCTGGCGTTGCGCCTCAATTCACTGAAGCGGTAAGCGTTACTTCTCTACAATGTCAGCCTCAGACCTCCAGCAAACAGGGTGATGTTGGGGTGAACTCCGGCTCATGGTTAACTTCGGGTGGCCATTCTGGCGAGACCTTTTGGCAGTGGTTAAGCGAGGGGCTTGTCTCTGGTGAAATCCCTGTCAATACCCCTGAGGCGAGGATTCACCTTGTTGCCGGCTTTGTTTTTATCACCGTGCCCGGGATTTTTTATCTTTATCTGAAACAGTCAGGCCTGGAGGGCGGCCCGCGTGAGGCCCTTCAGGAAGATTTTGAACGTCTGGAGAAGCATCGTCGTGTCAAAGGTAAGCGTTTTTATTTTGCTCACCTGTATGAAAGTTCGGATCGCACTGGTCCATTTAAACGAACCAAGGGTTATCTCATTAAAGCGAGTTTGCTTTATCGCGGGAAAGGTGTGTCTGCAGACAGCCCGGTACTGGTTATCCCTTAACAGAGAGTGTCCATGTTAAGTGAACGTTTGAACAGGGAGAAAATGACCATGAATAAAACACGCCTGATGGGCTGGGACGTTTTGCTTGATGAATACTTTTTCGCTAAAGCATTACGCCCGGAAACTGAAAAAAGTTACCGCAGAGTGGTAGCCGTGTTTCGGCAGTTTATTGGCCATGACACGTTGCCTGATGAGGTAACGCACAGAGATATGCTGCTGTGGCGCCGGGATATGCTGGGGAGAGGGTTAACAACCAGCACCTGGAATAATAAAGTGCGCCATTTATGCGCATTGTACAATCTGGGGATCAAGAAAAAATGGCTCGTTCTCGAAGAAAACCCACTGACCGGAACTCAGGTTCCGCCCGGGAGCAAAAGAAAGAAAATACTTAGTCGTGACCAGCTGGTACGGATCAATCTTATCCTGGGGCAGTTTGAGGAAAGAGAAAAGCACGAGGCAGGGAAATCGCGGCAGTGTGCACTTTTCCCCGTGTGGTACTGGCGTACAGTGATTGATGTGTTGCGATCGACAGGAATGCGACAGAATCAGCTATTACACATACGGCTCAGGGACGTAAACCTGGAGTCTCACTCCATACTGTTGTGCAAAGAGGGAAGCAAAACGCACCGGGAGTGGTTAGTCCCTATCGTGAGTTTCGTTCGGGAACGTATGCGAATAATTGTTGATCGCGCCACAGCACAGGGGGCCGAGCCAGATGATTACCTGTTTGATGTGGGGCGATTCCTGTACCCATCAGGAGAGGCTGGTGCTGAACCTGGCATACAACCTGTACGTTCCTTTTTTACCCGATTAACCAAAGAGTGCGGGTTTAAGGTCAGTCCGCACCGGTTCAGGCATACCCTGGCCACCGAAATGATGAAATCACCCGATCGCAACCTGGCCATGGTAAAAGGATTGCTGGGACATCGAAGTGTCAGTACAACCATGGAATATGTCGAACTGGATTTGAAGATTACAGGACAGGCTCTGGAGGAAGAATTGTCTCTGTATATGGATGTGATAACGGCCCATGAAGAAGCCAGCCGTGTATTGACACAACTTTAACAAACTGTGAAAATCACCGGCGATCGAGAAAAGGACACCTGTGAGTCACCACAGGTGTCCTTTTTAAGAGGAACCAGATTATCAATATCGAGTGTGCAAATTCGGAAAACACTGCGATATCAACCTGCCAGTTCCTTTGTTCCGCCCGTTAAAGGGTGTACCTCTAACCAGCGTGCTTTGATGCAGAATGTTGGTGCCCGAACCCGGAATCGAACCAGGGACACGGGGATTTTCAATCCCCTGCTCTACCGACTGAGCTATTCGGGCAACGGGCCGCATTAAACCTTAACTCCCTTGTAGCGTCAAACGCTTTTCACAAAAATAAATTCGACTGACGCCTTTTCCATCAATCACCGGCTGCCACTGAAATATTGCGATCGTTGCCCGGTATATTTTCAGTGCATAAAGACGTTAACCTGATTACCGAACCTCTCCTTAACCAACACAATAAGGTGCGATTCTGGCCTGGCTTAACGTCTGGCGACTTGTCACCCCGTGCCGCGACCGGCGGCAGATTTGCAGTGTGCAGAGCAATACTGATGCCACGGCTAAAAAGCCTGGCCGCCGCGCTGATCAGGGTTTCTGCTGCGCCACCTGTACCGGTGCAGGCGTGGCCGGTGGCAGGAAAATATGGTCAAGGATTTGTCGCATAACCGGGGCTGCCGTGACGCCTTCGCTGCCACCGTTTTCCAGAATCAAAGCTATCGCTACTTTAGGGTCGTTAAAGGGCGCAAACGCGGTATAAAAGATATGGTCGCGTAAGCGAACTGGAATCATTTTGGCGTTATAAGTTTGATTTTGCTTCAGGCTAAATACTTGCGAAGTCCCGCTTTTCGCCGCAATGCCGTATGGCGCAGTGTGAAAATATTTATAGCCGGTGCCGTTTGGCGCATTCGCCATGCCGAACATCGCATGACGCACCAGCGACCAGTAAGGCGATTTAGCATCGCCAACTTGTGCCTGTGGCAGTTTCGGTTGATAGTTCTCCACCAGCTTGCCACGCTGGGTTTTCTCCAGCAGATGCGGGGCAATAACCCGGCCATTGTTAATCAACGTGACCATCGCTTTTACCATCTGGATCGGCGTGGCAACCCAGTATCCTTGCCCAATGCCCACCGATATAGTATCCCCCTGATACCAGGGTTTTTTATGCACCTTCTGCTTCCAGTCACGACTCGGCAACAAGCCGTTGTACTCTTCATGCAAGTCGATGCCGGTGGATTTGCCATAGCCAAACTGGCTGAGCATGGTATGAATGCGATCAATCCCCATCATAAACGCCACCTGATAAAAGAAGGTATCGGCAGATTCCTCAATGGCTTTGGTGACGTCCAGCATACCGTGGCCAGATTTTTTCCAGTCACGATAACGACGATCCGTGCCCGGTAAAGTCCAGGTTGGCGCACCGAAAAAGGTCGTTTGGGGAGTAATGACTTTCGTCAGTAACGCTGACATCGCCATATAGGGTTTCACCGTTGAAGCAGGCGAATACAGGCCCTGCGTCACACGGTTTATCAGCGGCAGACTTTTATCCTGCAATAGCGTTTCGTAGGCTTTGTAGCTAATGCCTTTTACGAATGGATTGGGATCGTAGCTGGGACTGGACACCATCGCCAACACCGAGCCATCGTGGGGATCTTCAACCAACAGCGCGGCACGTTGACCCGCCAGCAAACTTTCAATGTACTGTTGCAGATGAAGATCCAGCGTCAGCGTAATATTCTTACCGGCAACCGGCGGCACCTCTTTTAACACCCGCACGATGCGTCCGTGATTATCGACTTCTACTTCCTGACACCCTGGCTTACCGTGCAGCACCGACTCGTAATAGCCCTCAATCCCCTGCTTTCCGATGTTGTGGTCGGCGGCGTAGTTTTCAGCGATGCCCGCTTTATTTAATCTTTTGGCATCGTTATCGTTAATTTTCGAGACATAACCGACCACGTGCGCCAGATCGGCACCATAAGGATATTGGCGATCCTGATAGGTATCAATACTGACGCCCGTGAAGTTAAACTGATTTACCGAGAAGCGAGCAACCTGTTCATCCGTAAGTTCTTCTTTAAGGATCAGGGGTTTGTAGCGGCTGCTCTGTTTTAGCATGCGCTGAAAGCTGCCTATTTCGTCTGGCGTGAGATCGATCAGCGGCGTCAGCGCCTTGAGCGTGGCCTGCATATTCTCAATTTTATAGGGCGTCAACGTGATGTCGTACCAGGTGACGTTGCGCACTAATGGGATGCCGTTACGATCGTAAATCAGCCCACGCGTCGGCGCAATTGGAATCATTTTGATGTCGTTCTGGTTAGATCGCGTCTGATAATAACTGTGATCGCGCACCTGTAGGCGATAAAGATTAACGCCCAAAATAGTGAAACAGATAACAACCAGAATAAAAGCCACCGCTGCACGGCGAACAAACAGCTTTTCTTCAGCTTCGAAATTACGAAAATTCATCAGGAGGTATTAATTATTGGCGGTTTATGTTTATTTTTAATTGTCGACTTAATGATAAAGGGCATGAAAGCCAGTGCCAGTACGAAGATGCACAAGCCGGGGCAAAAGTGTGTCATTTAGTGAAGATGTTACTGAAGAAACGTAAACGCGAAAGAGAAATGCAGGCACCTCAGGAGAAATGCCTGCGCCCTGCGGCGCAGACACTCATTAAGCTCAATCGCCCAGCAAGACAGATTCCAGCGCGATTTTAATCATGTCGTTAAACGTGGTTTGTCGCTCAGCCGCCGTCGTCTGTTCATGGGTACGGATATGGTCCGACACGGTGCAGATAGTCAGCGCTTTCGCCCCAAATTCCGCGGCTACGCCATAGATGCCTGCCGCTTCCATCTCCACGCCAAGAATGCCGTATTTCTCCATAACGTCGAACATCTGCGGGTCTGGCGTATAAAACAGATCGGCAGAGAAGATGTTACCGACGCGTGCCTCAACGCCCAGCGTTTTCGCCGCATCCACAGCGTTACGCACCAGATCAAAATCAGCAATAGCCGCAAAGTCATGGTCTTTAAAACGCATGCGATTCACTTTCGAATCGGTACATGCTCCCATGCCAATGACGATGTCACGCAGTTTTACATCCGCCCGCACCGCGCCGCATGAGCCCACACGAATAATTTTTTTCACGCCGAAATCGGTGATCAGTTCTTTGGTGTAGATCGAGCAGGATGGGATGCCCATACCGTGACCCATCACCGAGATTTTGCGCCCTTTGTAGGTGCCAGTATAACCCAGCATACCGCGCACATTATTCACTTCAACCGGATTGTCCAGAAAGGTTTCAGCGATGTGCTTAGCACGCAGCGGATCGCCGGGCATCAGTACGACGTCTGCGAAATCACCCATTTCTGCATTAATGTGAGGCGTTGCCATTGTTCATATCCTTTTTAAAATGGTCGATGTTTTTATAGCATGTTCTTGCCGTAGTCCATGCTGGACAGGCCAAAATAGTGCGCAATGGTTTGACCAATATCAGCAAACGTTTCGCGGTAGCCGAGCGAGCCGGGTTCCACTTTCGGGCCGTAGATCAAAACTGGAATGTGCTCACGCGTATGTTCGGTGCCTTGCCAGGTGGGATCGCAACCGTGATCGGCGGTTAAAATCAGAATGTCATCTTCGCCTACCAGCGCCATCAGCTCCGGCAAACGTCGATCAAACAGCTCCAGCCCTCCGGCATAGCCAGCGACATCGCGACGGTGACCCCAGGTTGAGTCGAAATCAACAAAATTAGTGAAAACAATGGATTGATCCGGCGCGTGCTTCATTTCTTCAATCGTGGCATCAAACAGCGCGTCGAGGCCGGTGGCTTTGACTTTTTTGGTGATACCCTGTTCGGCGTAAATATCCGCGATTTTACCAACAGAAATCACGTGGCCGCCCTTCTCATCCACCAACTTTTTCAGCATGGTGGATGACGGCGGTTCCACGGCTAAATCGTGGCGGTTGCCAGTACGTTCAAAATGACCCGCTTTATCACCCACAAACGGACGGGCAATGACACGACCAATGTTATAGCCGCCTTCCGTTAACTCCTCACGTGCAATTTCACACAGCGCATACAGCCGATCCAGCCCAAAGGTCTCTTCATGACAGGCGATCTGGAACACGGAATCTGCGGAGGTGTAGAAAATCGGTTTGCCCGATTTCATGTGCTCTTCGCCCAACTGGTCGAGGATCACCGTACCCGAGGAGTGGCAGTTGCCAAGGTAGCCAGGCAAATCGGCACGCTCTACCAGTTTATCCAGCAGTTCCTGTGGAAAGCTGTTTTCTTTGTCGCTGAAATAGCCCCAGTCGAACAAGGCTGGCACACCGGCAATTTCCCAGTGACCAGACGGTGTATCTTTACCCGACGAGATTTCGCTGGCGTAAGCATACGCGCCGGTGATTTTTGCCTCAGGATCGAGGCCTGGCGGGAAGCGGCCGGTAGATAACTCTGCCGCTTTACCCAGGCCTAATGCCGTCAGGTTTGGCAGATGAAGCGGGCCTTTGCGACCTTTGTCAGCTTCACCGTTAAAGCAGGCTTCGGCGATATGACCTAACGTGTCCGAACCTGCGTCACCGAATTTGTCGGCGTCCTTGCTGGAGCCGATTCCGAAAGAATCGAGAACCATTATAAATGCACGTTTCATGCAAGCCTCCTGCGCTTGTGCGCGTGACAAGTCAAAAAAAGCGATCAGATCAGTATACCTGAATGTTTTGTGACTGGCACCGGTTGTAATCTTTAACCTGCTTCAGTCACGCGGCGATAAACCACCGGCGTGGCTGCGGGTGCGCTGTCGCTAAGGGTGATGGCGGCTTTCACTGCTTTCGCTGCCTGTTGCCAACAGGCTTCGCTGCTGGCATGAATCACCGCCAGCGGTCGCTGCGTATCAGCGCGTTCGCCAAGCCTAATCATATCGCTCAGACCAACGCTGTAATCGATGCTGTCACTGGCGCGTTGCCGCCCGCCGCCCATCGCGACAACAGCCAGGCCAAGCGCCCGCGTATCCATGCTGCTGACAATGCCTGGCTCATCGGCATATACCGCTTTGCTCAGCATGGACGCAGGAAGGTAAGTATCATGGCGCTCGACAAAATCACTGGGGCCATTCTGCGCCGCCACCATGCGAGCAAACACCTCGGCAGCTTTGCCGTCATCCAGTACCTGCATCAATTTTTGGCGGGCCTGTGCATCGTCTGTTGCCAGCTTGCCGGAAATCAGCATCTCGCTGCATAGCGCCAGTGTCACTTCAAGCAAGCGCGGATTACGCTGCTGACCGGTCAGGAAACGCACCGCTTCGCGCACTTCCAGCGCATTTCCGGCACTGGAGGCTAACACCTGGTTCATATCGGTAAGCAGCGCGGTGGTTTGGCAACCTGCACCGTTTGCCACGCCAACAATCGCCTGCGCGAGATTTTCTGAAGCTTCCCAGGTCGGCATAAAAGCACCAGAGCCGACTTTCACATCCATGACCAGCGCATCCAGCCCTTCAGCAAGCTTCTTCGCCAGAATCGAGGCGGTGATCAGCGGAATGGAGTCAACCGTGGCGGTAATATCCCGCGTGGCATAGAAACGCTTGTCAGCCGGTGCCAGTGAATGAGTCTGGCCGATAATCGCGACACCCACGTCTTTGATGATTTGGCGGAAACGATCCTCGCCTGGAAAGATGTCAAGACCAGGGATGGCTTCCAGTTTGTCCAGCGTACCGCCGGTATGGCCCAGACCGCGTCCGGAAATCATCGGAATGTAACCGCCACACGCGGCTACCATTGGGCCTAGCATCAGCGAGGTGACATCGCCAACGCCGCCGGTTGAGTGTTTGTCTACGACTGGTCCGTTCAGATTCAGCGATTTCCAGTTCAGCACCGTGCCGGAATCGCGCATTGCCATGGTCAATGCGACACGTTCGGGCAACGACATATCATGGAAATAGATCGTCATCGCCAGCGCGGCAATCTGACCTTCAGAAACGCTGTTATCGCGCACCCCATTAATAAAGAAGCGGATTTCTTCTTCATTCAGCGTATGGCCGTCACGTTTTTTACGAATAATTTCTTGTGGCAAGAACAAGGTAAGCCCCCTTACGCAGGGAAGTGTCGGTGTTGAAAAGGCGGTCAGCGACCGCCTGAAAATGTTAGTAACCGGACTGGCTGGTTTCGCTGTTGTAACCCAGCGTATTTAACAGGTTCGACAGCAGGCTGGAGGCACCGAAACGGAAATGACGCGCATCGGCCCAGTCTGCACTTAAAATATCTTCCGCCAGTTGCAGATAAATCGCAGCATCTTCCGCCGTACGCACACCACCAGCCGGTTTAAAACCAACCTGCTGCTGCACGCCTTTATCACGGATGACGCTCATCATGATTTTCGCGACTTCCGGGGTGGCGTTGACCGGCACTTTGCCGGTTGAGGTTTTAATGAAGTCAGCGCCCGCATCAATCGCTATTTCTGACGCCTGACGGATCAATGCTTCTTCTTTTAACTCACCGGTTTCGATAATAACTTTCAGCAGCACGTTCGCTGCCGCACAGGCTTCTTTACAGGCGCTAACCAGGTCAAAACCGACCTGCGAATTACCGCCGATCAGAGCGCGATAAGGGAATACCACATCCACTTCGTCTGCGCCGTAAGCGATGGCAGCACGCGTTTCAGCCAGCGCAATTTCAATATCGTCATTACCATGCGGAAAGTTGGTGACAGTGGCAATGCGAATTTCAGGCGTGCCCTGTTCACGCAGGGTTTTGCGCGCGATGGGAATAAAACGGGGATAGATGCAAATCGCCGCTGTGTTTCCAGCGGGGGATTTTGCCTGATGACAAAGCGCAGTCACTTTTGCGTCGGTGTCATCGTCATTCAATGTCGTTAAATCCATCAGTTTCAACGCACGCAGTGCTTGCGCTTTAATTTCGGTCATGATGCTCTCCAACAGGCTCGGATGCGGCCTACAGGCAGGCCGACTGAATGTGATAATAATAACAATTGCTGCCTA
Source organism: Mixta mediterraneensis (assembly GCF_030283135.1). NCBI lineage: Bacteria > Pseudomonadati > Pseudomonadota > Gammaproteobacteria > Enterobacterales > Erwiniaceae > Mixta > Mixta mediterraneensis. Next base: position 11,798 of record NZ_JASUAZ010000068.1, read on the forward strand.
ATCTTTATGTGTTACAAGTCACATCAAAGTAAAGAATGGCTGCAATGGTATTATCAATGCAGTGAGTTAAATCACAAATATTGCGATAACAGCACAATTATACGCCAGTGCGGGCAGTGTTACTATTATCACATTTATGGCGTAACTATACTGCTGTAACTATGCCGTTAATGCCGCGAATGCTCTTTAGCACAGCGCATTACCCGACCGAGGCAGGCAATCAGGGATTAGCGGGAGAAGCGAAACACCGTTTGGCTGTTCTGCCACAGCGCATCGGCAATTTGCCGGGGCGATTCAGAACGCAGGTTGCATAGCGCTTCCCATACCAAACGCGCACGTTCAGGGCGATTCGGCTGCCCCTGAAAACCGTGCAGCGGCATATCTGGCGCGTCGGTTTCCAGTAATAGTGATTCGAGCGGTAGCTGAGCGATCGTCTGACGGGTTTTGCTGGCGCGTTCATAAGTAATAGTGCCACCCACGCCAATCGCATAACCGAGTTTGATAAATGCCTGCGCCTGTTGCAGGCTACCGGCGAAACCATGCACTACCCCGCGACGGCTGGGGAATCCCCAGAAATGTGCGGGTGAAAAAAGACAGGCATAGAGTTATGTGATCTACTGATTGTGCCAACAATTCAATGAGATCACCTCTATGCCTGCCCATCAAGTATGCCAGAAATTTT
>NZ_JASUAZ010000069.1:0-12117 GCF_030283135.1 Mixta mediterraneensis
CGTCAGCTTGCCATGAGTTGTTCTAACTTCTCCTGCGCATCCAGCCACGCCATTTCTACTTCTTCCAGCGCCGATTTGCTTTCAGCTTGCTGCTGTAGGGCGGTGGTTAAATCCGCTTTGCGGCTTTGATCGTAGAGCGCGCTGTCAGATAGCTGAGCTTCGGCGTCGGCCAACTGGCTTTGCCATTGGCTCATCTGTTTTTCCAGCTTCTCGATCTCTTTACGCAGTGGCTGAGTTTGTTTACGCAGCTCAGCTTCACGGCGCTTCTGATCTTTACGTGCCTGTGCACTGTTGCCGTTATCCTGCTTCGGTGCAGCGTCCTGTTGTGCCTGCTGTTTTTGCAGATTGCTTAACCATTGCTGATAGTCGTCCAGATCGCCGGGGAACACATCGACTTTGCCGTCGTGCACCAGGTAAAGATCGTCAGTAGTGGCGCGCAGTAAATGGCGATCGTGCGAGACCACGACCAACGCCCCTTCGAAATCAATTAAAGCTTCGGTCAGCGCCTGACGCATATCTAAATCAAGGTGGTTGGTCGGTTCATCAAGCAGCAGCAGGTTAGGGCGCTGCCAGACAATTAATGCCAGTACCAGGCGCGCTTTTTCGCCGCCGGAAAAGCGCTCGGTGATTTCGCTGACTTTATCTCCCTGAAAGCCGAAACCGCCTAAATAATCACGTAGTTGTTGTTCCAGAACGCCAGGCGCGATACGGGCGAGATGTTGCAGCGGTGATTCATCGGCGCGCAAAAATTCCAGCTGATGCTGGGCGAAATAACCCAGCTTGATACCCTTAGCCAGTCCAACTTCGCCCTCAATTGCTTTTATCTCACCGGCCAGCAGCTTAATCAGTGTCGATTTACCGGCACCGTTACGACCAAGCAAGCCGATGCGCGATCCTGGCACCAGGTTCAGTTTGATGGCATCAAGAATGATGCGATCGCCATAGCCGGCCGTGACCTTCTCCATCTTCAGTAGCGGATTGGGTAAGCTTTCCGGGGCGCGGAAACTGAAGCTGAACGGGTTATCAACGTGTGCGGGAGCAATCATCTCCATGCGTTCCAGCATTTTGATGCGGCTTTGCGCCTGTCTGGCTTTAGTGGCTTTAGCGCGGAAGCGATCGATATAGTTCTGTAAATGAGCAACTTTTTCTTGCTGGCTTTCATACAGTGATTGCTGCTGCGCCAGTTTAGCGACGCGCTGGCGCTCAAATGAGGTGTAGTTGCCGGTATATTCAAACAGTGATTGCTGTTCGATATGGATAATTTTATCCACGACCGGATCGAGAAAGTCGCGGTCATGAGAAATCAGGATCAGCGTGCCTTCGTAGCTTTTCAGCCAGCGCTCAAGCCAAATAACCGCATCGAGATCGAGGTGGTTGGTTGGCTCATCAAGCAGTAACAAATCAGAACGGCAAATCAACGCCTGCGCCAGATTAAGACGCATCCGCCAGCCGCCAGAGAAATCGCTCACCGGGCGCTGTAACTGCTCCTGACTAAAGCCCAGACCGTGCAGCAGACTGGAAGCCCGAGCCTGTATGCTCCACGCCTGAACGGCATCCAGCTTACCGTGTAACAACGCAATAGCATTGCCATCGTTGCGTGTGTTGGCTTCGTCTAGTTCAGATGCAAGCTGGCGATATTCGCGGTCGCCATCAATAACATAGTCGAGCGCCGCTTTGCTCAAAGCCGGCGTTTCCTGATTAACCCAGGCCAGCGCCCAGTTGGCAGGAAAAGTCATGCTGCCGGCGTCACTGGTGATTTCACCTTTTAGCAGCGACAGCAGCGTGGATTTACCACAGCCGTTTTTACCTACTAATCCGACTTTTTGGCCTGGATTAATGGTGGCGGTGGCGTTGTCGAGCAAGACGCGGATGCCGCGGCGTATTTGTAAGGCAGAGAAGACAATCATAAGCGCCGTATCGTCAGAATATGTTAATTTACAGGCAACATAATAAGATTTTGCTGCGTCGTGCATGGTAGCGGAAATCTGTAGCAATGACGACGCTCTGGAGAACAACAATGTCGCAGCCACCGAAGATTTTACTGCTTTATGCCCACCCGGAATCACAGGACTCGATGGCTAATCGTATTTTGCTGCAACCGGCTCAGGCGCTGGAACATGTTACGGTCCGTGACTTATACGCAACGTATCCCGACTTCTTTATCGATATTCACCGGGAACAACAGCTGCTGCGCGAACATCAGGTGATTATTTTCCAGCATCCGCTTTATACCTACAGCTGTCCGGCGCTGCTGAAAGAGTGGCTGGATCGTGTTTTATCGCGCGGTTTTGCGAACGGCATTGATGGCAATGCGCTGGAAGGAAAATACTGGCGCAGCGTGGTGACTACTGGTGAACCTGAAAGCGCTTTTCAGCATCAGGGCCTGAACCGCTATCGTATGAATGACATTATGCGCCCGTTTGAGCTGACCGCGCAGATGTGTCGTATGCACTGGATGCCACCGATGATTGTGTACTGGGCGCGTCGTCAGAACCCAGATGTGATGAAAAATTATGCCCGAGCCTATGGCGACTGGTTGGCGGCACCGCTACCGAACGGAGGATTGTAATGGCAGGACAAACGCTGCTGACCGCGGGGGTGATTTATCTGTTCGCGGCGGTACTGATTGTGCCGGTGGCGGCTCGCCTCGGTATTGGTGCAGTTTTAGGTTATCTGGTGGCTGGCATCGCCATTGGGCCGTGGGGATTAGGTTTTATCAGCGACGTTGACGAGATTCTGCACTTTTCTGAACTCGGCGTGGTGTTCCTGATGTTCATCATCGGGCTGGAGCTGAATCCCTCAAAGCTGTGGTCGTTACGTCGCTCAATATTTGGTGTGGGCGCTGCGCAAGTGATTTTCTCAGCGGCGATCCTTGGCGCGCTGTTATGGCTGGATCATTTTACCTGGCGGGCCGCGGTGATTGGCGGGATTGGTCTGGCGATGTCCTCTACCGCAATGGCATTGCAGCTGATGCGAGATAAAGGCATGAACCGCAGCGAAGCCGGACAGCTGGGCTTTTCGGTGCTGCTGTTTCAGGACATTGCGGTGATCCCGGCGTTGGCATTAATTCCGTTACTGGCGGGAACGGATAGCGGGCATATTGACTGGCTGAAGTTAGGTATGAAGGTACTGGCGTTTGCAGGTATGTTGATTGGTGGCCGTTATTTGCTGCGCCCTATTTTTCGTTATATCGCTGCTTCTGGCGTGCGCGAGGTGTTTACCGCCGCGTCGCTGCTGCTGGTACTGGGTGCGGCGCTGTTCATGGATGCGCTGGGTTTATCAATGGCGCTTGGCACATTTATTGCTGGCATCCTGCTGGCGGAAAGCGAATATCGCCATGAACTGGAAGTCGCTATCGATCCATTTAAAGGGTTGCTGCTCGGCTTGTTCTTTATTTCGGTCGGGATGGCGCTCAACCTCGGCGTGCTTTACACCCATATCTTCATCATTTTGTTGGGTGTACTGATTCTGGTTGCCGTGAAAACAGGGGTGTTGTATGGGCTTGGGCGTATTTTTGGCCTGCGTAGTTCGGAACGTCAGCAGTTTGCTGGGGTGCTGAGCCAGGGGGGCGAATTCGCGTTCGTGCTGTTTTCTGCTGCCTCATCCGTGAAGCTGTTTTCAGGTGATCAGCTGCCGATGCTGTTAGTGACAGTGACCTTATCAATGATGACCACGCCGCTGCTGATGCGAGGCATTGATCGGTTGCTGGCGCGCCGCTTTAACGAAGCTGACGATAATGCGGAGAAGCATTTTGTCGACGACGATCAACCGCAGGTCATTGTGGTGGGATTTGGTCGTTTTGGTCAGGTGATTGGTCGTTTGTTAATGGCAAACAATAAGCGAATTACCGTGCTGGAGCGTGATATTAGTGCGGTAAGCCTGATGCGTAAATACGGTTACCAGGTTTACTATGGTGACGCAACCGAGCTGGAGTTGCTGCGTGCAGCAGGTGCCGCTCAGGCCCAGTCCATCGTCATTACTTGTAACGAGCCGGAAGATACCATGACGATTGTTCATCTGTGTCAGCAGCATTTTCCACAGTTACAGATTCTGGCGCGTGCACGCGGACGTGTGGAAGCTCACGAACTGTTACAGGCCGGTGTGACACAATTCTCACGTGAAACCTTCTCTAGCGCGCTGGAGTTAGGCCGTAAAGCGCTGATGACATTAGGTATGCATCCGCACCAGGCTCAGCGTGCACAGCTGCACTTCCGTCGACTGGATATGCGCATGCTGCGTGAGCTTATGCCGAACCATGCTGATAGCGCCCAGGTTTCACGCGTGCGTGAGGCGCGTCGTGAACTGGAAGATATTTTCCAGCGCGAAATGCTGCAGGAGAAGCGTCAGCTGGATGGCTGGGATGATGATAAGTAATGAGATAAAACAGGCGGAACACGATGCGTAAACGTTTTATTGCCGGTGCGGTCTGTCCGCACTGTCAGGAAAAAGACACCCTGGCGATGTGGCGTGAAAATAATGTCGATGTAGTGGAGTGCGTGAAGTGCGGCCACCAAATGCGTGAAGCCGATAAACAGGCGCGCGATCAGGTTCGCAGCAATGAGCAAGTCATCGGGATTTTCCATCCAGAATAGCGGAATGGCGCAGCTTTTTTTAAGCTTAAACTTACAGCGAGATGGAATTCCGTTACAATTAGCGCCATTAACGCTGTGGTCGCGAGAGAAAGTCATTCCCTCTCGTACTCAGCCCCGAACCTTTCTGGTTGGTGTTATTGCACGCAAAAATAGACCAATGAGACGGGATCACAGCTCTCAACGGTTAGGAGATATCATGAAAGTAGCAAAAGACCTGGTGGTAAGCCTGGCCTATCAGGTACGTACAGAAGACGGTGTGTTGGTTGACGAGTCACCGGTGAGTGCACCGTTGGACTATCTGCACGGTCATGGTTCCCTGATTTCTGGTCTGGAAAACGCGCTGGAAAATCACGTAGCGGGCGATAAATTTGATGTGCATATCCCGGCTAATGATGCATATGGCCAGTACGATGACAACCTGGTGCAGCGTGTACCAAAAGACGTATTTATGGGTGTTGACGAGCTGCAGGTAGGTATGCGCTTCCTGGCAGAAACCGATCAAGGTCCGGTTCCGGTTGAAATTACCGAAGTGGAAGACGATCACGTCGTGGTTGACGGCAATCACATGCTGGCAGGTCAGAACCTGAACTTCAATGTTGAGGTGGTTGCAATTCGTGAAGCCACCCCGGAAGAACTGGCGCATGGGCACGTTCACGGCGCTGATGGTCATCATCACGACCATGAACATGATCACGACCATGGTAAAGGTGGTTGCGGTACTGGTGGTTGCGGTTGCAGTCACTAAGCCAGATATGACGATTCAAGGCCACCTTTCGGTGGCCTTCCTTTTTTGACGGAGATGGCGTCATTAATAATGCGGTGGCGGCGTCTCTTCTGACTGAGAAGCCATCATTGAGGGTGCGCTGGCCTTTAGCTTATCCAGCAACAGACGCATCTGCTCACGCATTTTTCCCATTTCCAGCTCGTGCTGCACGACGGTATGGTTCAGCTGATCGATAGTTATTTCCTGAAAGGCCAGTTTGCTTTCCAGCATTTCAAGACGGTGTTCCCATTCGGATTGTTGCATGACCCCTCCTTAATAAAATGGATGATGTGATTGGCGCAGGGTTTGATTCTACGGCCTGGACACACAGAATGACCCGATTTTTTACTATCCGCTGGCGTTACGCTTGAAAAACCCCTGTTGCGGCACCATTTCTGATGAAACTTTCTGATGCAAAAAAGGTCGGAGGTTAACCGCGTAATTACGTTGTGGGGGTGTTTGCCACTGCCACGTACAGTTATAGTGTGGACCTTTAGTCCGCAATGATTCCCGAGGTTAAAGGCTTCGGTTTTGGAGAAAGGATGAAATCACTGTTTAAAGTCACATTGTTAGCTACCACCCTGGCCGTCGCGCTGAATGCTCCGCTGGCAATGGCTGCCGAAACTGCCGCAGCACCGGCGGCAGCGACGTCTGCACCTCAGGCTCCAAAAAATGCGGCCTTCAAAAATGAAGATCAACAATCCGCTTATGCGCTGGGCGCCTCGTTGGGTCGCTACATGGACAACTCCCTGAAGGAGCAGGAAAAACTGGGCATCAAACTGGATAAAGATCAGCTGATCGCTGGTGTTCAGGATGCATTTGGCGGCAAGAGCAAGCTGTCTGACACCGAGATTGAACAAACACTGCAAGCCTTCGAAAGCCGCGTGAAAGGCGCTGCCCAGGCGAAAATGGAAAAAGACGCGAAAGAGAATGCCGATAAAGGCGGAGCTTATGCGGCCAAATTCGCCAAAGAAAGCGGCGTGAAAAAGACGGAAAGCGGTCTGCTGTATAAAGTTGAGAAAGAAGGCTCCGGTGACGCACCAAAAGACAGCGACACTGTTGTGGTTAACTACAAAGGTACGCTGGTTGATGGTACTGAGTTCGACAACTCTTATACGCGTGGCGAGCCGCTGTCATTCCGTTTAGACGGTGTGATTCCGGGCTGGACCGAAGGGCTTAAGCACGTGAAAAAAGGTGGCAAGATCAAGCTGGTCATTCCACCACAGTTGGCTTACGGTAAAAACGGCGTGCCAGGCATTCCGGCTAACTCCACGCTGGTATTTGATGTAGAACTGCTCGACATCAAACCCGCGCCCAAAGCAGATGAAAAAGCGCAGGCACCTGCCGCTGCTGCGAAAAAGTCGCAATAATCTGTTCACCGCCGCCTCTGTGCGGCGGTTTCATTTCCGCATCACGACAAACCTCTGGCATAAGCGGGCGACATTTGCCAGACTAGCGCCTGCATAACTATCCCAATATTGAGTCTGCCCGAAAGACGCCGAGACAGGCTCCAGCCATTTAGGGTGATGTCTTCAATGTCTAATCCATTCAATCCTGGTGAACTGAGCGACTTCGATCTTCTGGAGCAGCGTCCGTTCGAGCAAAGCGATTACGATATTTTGAAATCGTACGAGGCCGTTGTTGATGGCCTGGCGATGTTAATTGGATCGCATTGTGAAATTGTCCTGCATTCGCTGGAAGATCTGAAATGTTCGGCGGTGCGCATCGCCAATGGTGAACATACTGGCCGCAAAGTAGGGTCGCCGATTACCGATCTGGCGTTGCGCATGCTGCACGATATGCACGGTGCAGACAGTAATGTGTCCCGCGCCTACTTTACCCGCGCCAAAAGCGGGGTATTAATGAAATCCGTTACCATCGCTATCCGTAATCGTCAGCAACGCGTTATCGGTTTGTTGTGTATTAACATGAATCTGGATGTGCCGTTCTCACAGATTATGTCGACGTTCATGCCGCCGGAAATGCAACAGGTGGATTCTAATGTGAACTTTGCCAGCTCGGTCGATGACCTGGTCATGCAAACGCTGGAGTTCACCATTGAAGAGGTGAGCGCAGATCGTAACGTGTCGAATAATGCCAAGAACCGCCAGATTGTGTTGAATCTTTATGAGAAGGGCATTTTTGATATTAAGGATGCAATTAACCAGGTTGCCGATCGCCTTAACATCTCCAAACACACCGTTTACCTTTATATTCGCCAGTTTAAAAATGGCGACTTTCAGGGGCAGGATCGTTAATGCGTTATGCCTTGCTGGTTACCGGTCCGGCTTATGGTACGCAGCAAGCCAGCAGCGCGCTGCTATTTGCCCAGGCGCTCTTAGCTGCGGGACATCAACTGGAAAGCATCTTTTTTTATCGGGAAGGCGTATTGAATGCTAATCAGCTAACCGCGCCAGCGAGTGATGAGTTCGATTTGGTGCGTGCCTGGCAGGCATTAAAAAAAGAGGGCGTGGCGCTAAATATTTGTGTCGCGGCGGCGCTGCGGCGTGGCGTAACCGATGCGCAAGAGGCGGAACGTCTTCAGCTAGCAGGAAGTAATCTACAGCCCGGCTTTGTATTAAGCGGTTTAGGCGCACTGGCAGAAGCCGCGCTGAGTTGCGATCGTATGGTGCAGTTTTAATGAATCGTGTGGCTTTTGTCTTTACCCGTGGTCCACATGGCAGCAGCGCAGGGCGTGAAGGACTTGATGCCGCACTGGCGACTGCCGCGCTCAGCGAAGAGATTGGCCTGTTCTTTATCGGAGATGGCGTGCTGCAATTAATGGCGGGCCAGCAGCCTGATCTCATCTTTAGCCGCCATTATGCTGCGACCTTTGGCGTACTGGCGCTGTATGAGGTAGAAGAGTGTTGTCTCTGTCTGGATTCGTTAACCGCGCGAGGATTGTCTGCTGAGATGCCACGCGTGCTGGAGGTTGATATCCTTACTGCCGTCGCGCTGCGCCAGCAGCTAGAAAATTACGATCGCATTCTGACCTTTTAAGAGATTCTGATGCTGCACACCCTGATGCATTCGCCCGCTTATAGCGATCTTGATACCTTACTTCAGTTGCTTAATGCAGAGGATGATCTCCTGCTGATGCAGGATGGCGTGTTCGCTGCGCTAAGGAGCAGCGCTGCTCTGGCGCGTCTGTTGAGTTCAGCTGCAACAGTTTGGGTATTAGAAGAAGACCTGAAGGCACGGGGATTGGCTGGGCAAATTTCAACCGAAATACAGCCGGTGAACTATACTGGTTTCGTCGCGCTAACGGTAAAACATCCACAACAAATGGCCTGGTGACGCTGAAAACCTGGTTATTTCTTGACACCCTTTTGACACAGCCCTAAAATTCTGCCTCCTCGTAGTCTTACGAGGCGATTTATCACGTGTTTACGAAGCAAAAGCAAATCCAGGAGCTATTTAATGGCAACAGTTAACCAGCTGGTTCGCAAACCACGCGTCCGCAAAGTTGCAAAGAGCAACGTGCCGGCGCTGGAAGCTTGCCCGCAAAAACGTGGTGTTTGTACTCGTGTGTACACCACCACCCCGAAAAAACCAAACTCAGCACTGCGTAAAGTTTGCCGTGTGCGTTTGACTAATGGTTTTGAAGTTACCTCCTATATCGGCGGTGAAGGTCATAACCTGCAGGAACACTCCGTGATCCTGATCCGTGGCGGTCGTGTTAAAGACTTGCCAGGTGTGCGTTACCATACCGTTCGTGGCGCGCTTGACTGCTCAGGTGTTAAAGACCGTAAGCAGGCTCGCTCCAAGTACGGCGTGAAGAAGCCAAAGGCTTAATGGTTCTCCGTTAAGTAAGGCCAAACGTTTTAACTTAAATGTCAAACTAAACTCGTAGAGTTTTGGACAATCCTGAATTAACAACGGAGTATTTCCATGCCACGTCGTCGCGTCATTGGTCAGCGTAAAATTCTGCCAGATCCGAAGTTCGGATCAGAACTGCTGGCCAAATTTGTAAATATCCTGATGGTAGATGGTAAAAAATCTACCGCTGAATCAATCGTTTATACTGCGCTTGAGACCCTGGCTCAGCGTTCAGGTAAAAACGAGCTGGAAGCCTTTGAAGTAGCACTGGAAAACGTGCGTCCGACTGTCGAAGTTAAGTCACGTCGCGTTGGTGGTTCTACCTATCAGGTACCAGTAGAAGTCCGTCCGGTTCGTCGTAATGCGCTGGCAATGCGTTGGATCGTAGAAGCTGCTCGTAAACGCGGTGATAAATCTATGGCTCTCCGCCTGGCGAACGAACTTTCTGATGCTGCAGAGAACAAAGGTACTGCAGTTAAGAAACGTGAAGACGTTCACCGCATGGCAGAAGCCAACAAGGCGTTCGCTCACTACCGCTGGTAATAGCCACGTAGTTGTTAAACCAGCGGGCGCTCAAACAGCCAACCCGCTGGGGTCGACTTACTTTGAACGTCCGAGAATCAGAGGAATCAAATGGCTCGTACAACACCCATTACGCGCTACCGTAACATCGGTATCAGCGCCCACATCGACGCCGGTAAAACTACCACTACCGAGCGTATCCTGTTCTACACCGGTGTTAACCACAAAATCGGTGAAGTACACGATGGCGCCGCGACCATGGACTGGATGGCGCAGGAGCAGGAGCGTGGTATTACCATCACTTCTGCTGCGACCACCGCATTCTGGTCAGGTATGGCTAAGCAGTTTGAGCCGCACCGCATCAACATCATCGACACCCCAGGACACGTTGACTTCACCATCGAAGTAGAACGTTCTATGCGTGTTCTTGATGGCGCAGTAATGGTTTACTGTGCAGTTGGTGGTGTTCAGCCACAGTCTGAAACTGTATGGCGTCAGGCTAATAAATACAAAGTTCCGCGTATTGCGTTCGTTAACAAAATGGACCGCATGGGCGCGAACTTCCTGAAAGTTGTAGGTCAGATCAAAACCCGTCTGGGCGCCAATCCTGTTCCGCTGCAGTTGGCGATCGGCGCTGAAGAAAACTTCACCGGCGTTATTGACCTGCTGAAAATGAAAGCTATCAACTGGAACGATGCTGATGCTGGCGTGACCTTCGAGTACGAAGAGATCCCTGCAGAAATGGCTGATCTGGCTGAAGAGTGGCACCAGAACCTGATTGAAGCGGCTGCAGAAGCCTCTGAAGAGCTGATGGAGAAATACCTCGGCGGTGAAGAGCTGACTGAAGACGAAATCAAAGCTGCTCTGCGTCAGCGCGTACTGAATAACGAAATCATCCTGGTGACCTGTGGTTCTGCATTTAAGAACAAAGGTGTTCAGGCGATGCTGGATGCTGTGGTTGATTATCTGCCTGCGCCAACTGACGTACCTTCAATTAACGGTATGCTGGACGACGGTAAAGATACACCCGCTGAGCGTCATGCTGATGATAAAGAGCCGTTCTCCGCTCTGGCATTTAAAATTGCGAATGACCCGTTCGTGGGCAACCTGACGTTCTTCCGCGTCTATTCTGGTGTGGTTAACTCAGGTGATACCGTACTGAACTCTGTTAAATCTCAGCGCGAGCGTTTTGGCCGTATCGTTCAGATGCACGCTAACAAACGTGAAGAGATTAAAGAAGTTCGTGCTGGCGATATTGCTGCTGCAATCGGTCTGAAAGACGTGATTACGGGTGATACGCTGTGTGATCCGAGCGCACCGATCATTCTGGAGCGCATGGAATTCCCAGAGCCGGTTATCTCTATCGCTGTTGAACCAAAAACCAAAGCTGACCAGGAAAAAATGGGTCTGGCTCTGGGCCGTCTGGCGAAAGAAGACCCGTCATTCCGCGTCTGGACTGACGAAGAATCTAACCAGACTATTATTGCTGGTATGGGTGAGCTGCATCTCGACATCATCGTTGACCGTATGAAGCGTGAATTCAACGTTGAAGCAAACGTCGGTAAACCGCAGGTTGCTTATCGCGAAACGATTCGTGAAAAAATTACCGATGTCGAAGGTAAACATGCGAAACAGTCCGGTGGTCGTGGTCAGTATGGTCACGTTATCATTGACCTGTACCCGCTTGAGCCAGGCGGTAAAGGCTATGAATTTACCAACGACATCAAGGGCGGTGTAATCCCTGGTGAATACATCCCAGCCGTTGATAAAGGCATTCAGGAGCAGCTGAAATCAGGTCCACTGGCGGGTTATCCGGTAGTTGATCTGGGCGTGCGTCTGCATTTTGGTTCATACCATGATGTGGACTCCTCCGAACTGGCGTTTAAACTGGCTGCATCTTTAGCGTTTAAAGATGGCTTTAAAAAAGCGAAGCCTGTTCTGCTTGAGCCTGTCATGAAGGTTGAAGTAGAAACGCCTGAAGAGAACATGGGTGACGTAATCGGTGACCTTAACCGTCGTCGCGGCATCATCGAAGGTATGGATGACACCGCAACGGGTAAGACCGTTCGCGCTCAGGTACCGTTGTCTGAAATGTTTGGTTATGCAACTGACCTGCGTTCACAGACTCAGGGCCGTGCTTCTTACTCCATGGAGTTCCTGAAGTACGCTGAAGCGCCGAACAACGTCGCTCAGGCCATTATTGAAGCTCGTAGCAAATAAGTCTACGGTTTAAAATTTGAACAGATGCCTTCGTCAAAGATGAAGGCATAACAGTAAGGAATATCGCCATGGCGAAAGAGCAATTTCAACGTAACAAACTGCACGTAAACGTGGGCACCATCGGTCACGTTGACCACGGTAAAACTACCCTGACTGCAGCAATCACTACCGTTCTGTCTAAAACTTACGGTGGCCAGGCTC
>NZ_JASUAZ010000070.1:0-12211 GCF_030283135.1 Mixta mediterraneensis
ACTGAAAGATAAGCTGAAAAGCGGTCAACTCCAGAAGAAAACGAAAGCAACAACGCTCGAATGATTCAAAGGGGGTGGGTCAGTTTTACTTTGGCAGGGTGGGTCAGAATTCGATCGGTATTGACAAGATGCAGCTGCGAGCGGCGCTCACTCAGCAGTAATACCCGGGTTCCGGGCGCTACGTTGTAGCGGCCGACGGGCTCCGGATCATACGGAATATCCCGTTCTGCTTCTTCTCCGAGAAAGGCCAGGTACTCCTCGCGGGAGTTGTACTGCGTAAACCGACCGCACATATCGTTTCTCCGGTGAAGATTTCGCATGCGAAATCTGTGTTTTCTTCAGTTCAGAACATAGGCCGTATTTCAGGTTCCTGCCATCGTGTGGCCGCCGTGCCGCTACTGTAGCCGGGCCGCTTCGAATGCAAGGGTTCGCTCTGCCGGTGTCCTCACCCGGTCGCAGTTAATTTCAAAGGTATTACACGCTGTCTTCCCGTCGTTTTCCGTCTCAATTTTCGCCGTCAAACCGTCCAGCCAGCGTCTGCTTTTTCACTGCGCTGCGGCTTGCGGCACCGCCCCTGCATTCTCCGCTTTTCGCCCGGCTGTCGTATCGGCACGGCGTAACTGGCGCCGCATTTGAGAAAGGAGAACTACCATGTCCCGATTTATCCAGGGTAATTGCGTCCATATCATGTCCGGCTTTCCGGATAATGCTGTCGATTTCATACTGACTGACCCGCCATATCTCGTCGGTTTTCGTGACCGTCAGGGGCGTACCATCGCCGGCGATAAAACCGATGAATGGCTGCAACCCGCCTGCCATGAGATGTATCGCGTGCTGAAAAAAGACGCGCTGATGGTGAGCTTCTACGGCTGGAACCGCATCGATCGTTTTATGGCTGCGTGGAAACAGGGTAAGCGTCTCATCCAGACCGTCTTTTATTTTTGCCCGCGTTTCCTACCATGGACACTTTCGCGAACATGGACACTACCGTGGACAAAAATACGCCTTACACCAGAAGACCATGGATCTTCACAGCGCTGAGCCTGCGCTTTAATGAGGCTCTGACTTACCGTGAAATAGCAGAACAACTGAACCTTAGCTCATCTGCCATACATAAAATGTTCACGCGTTTTCGACGAACCGGAATTAACTGGCCATTGTCGGAAGAATACACGCCTGAACGCCTGGAGGAAGAGCTCTATGCCTTCAATCTTGAGACAAATCTTCCTGTAAAAAAACGCCGGCCGGACTGGCCTCTGGAATTCAAAATTCGCATGGCGGAGCTGACCCTGCAGCCGGACGCCTGTGTGGCTCAAATTGCCCGTGAGCATGGCATTAACGATAATCTGCTGTTCAACTGGCGCAATCTGCATCGTCAGGGGCTACTGGATCCGGCCAACAGAGCGACTCTGATTCCGGTTACTATGGAGCCTGTTGTCCCTCCGCCCAGGCAAAACGGCGTCGTATCAGCAGACCTGCCACCGGTCATCAGCTGCAGGCTGACGTTGCCAGGTGGAAGCCTCAACCTGACTGGCCCGCTGACGCCTGAACTTCTGCGCGCACTGGTCAGCGAACTCAGGGAGGGTGAGTCATGATTAGCTTTCCGGCAGGTTCGCGGATCTGGCTGGTTGCTGGCGTGACAGATATGCGCTGTAGCTTCAACGGGCTGGCAGCGAAAGTGCAGAACACGCTTCGCACCGATCCGTTCAGCGGTCATCTGTTTATCTTTCGCGGTCGTCGCGGCGACATGATAAAGGTGCTGTGGGCCGACCGGGACGGCCTGTGCCTGTTCACCAAACGACTGGAGCGGGGGCGCTTCGTCTGGCCGGTGACCCGTGACGGAAAAGTGCATCTGACGCCTGCGCAGCTCTCCATGCTGCTGGAAGGCATTAACTGGAAACATCCGCAGCGGACGGAACGCCCTGGAATACGCATATAACCTGCTGTAAAGTGGGGTCATGGACACCTCATACCCTGATGAAAATGCCCGGCTCAGGGCGCTGCTGCAGGAGCAGCAAACGACCATCCGCAAAATGGCGGAGTATAACCGCCTGCTCTCACAGCGGGTGGCGGCGTACGCCAGCGAAATCAACCGGCTGAAGGCGCTGATCACTAAGCTTCAGCGCATGCAGTTCGGCAAAAGCGCCGAAAAGCTGCGTGAGAAAACGCAGCGCCAGGTGCGCGAGGCTGAAGAGCGCATCGGCGCCCTGCAGGAGGAGATGGCTGAGGCGCTGGGTGAGCAGCATGACCCGGTGGTTCCGCAACCGCTGCGCCAGTCTTCTGCCCGTAAACCATTACCGGCCACACTCCCCCGCGAAACCCGCACGCTGTCGCCGGCAGAAACCGCCTGCCCGTCGTGCGGCGGAGAGCTCAGCGCGCTGGGCTGCGACGTATCGGAGCAGCTGGAGCTCATCAGCAGCGCCTTTAAGGTTATCGAAACGCAGCGGCCAAAACTGGCCTGCTGTGGATGTGACCACATCGTTCAGGCGACCATGCCGGCAAAACCCATAGAGCGCAGCTACGCGGGTCCCGGGCTGCTGGCGCGCATCGTCACGGCAAAGTTCGCAGAGCACACGCCTCACTATCGTCAGTCAGAGATATACCGGCGTCAGTGCGTGGAGCTGAGTCGTGCCACACTGGGGCGCTGGTCCGGTGCGGTCAGCGAACTGCTGGAGCCGCTGTATGACCTGCTGCGCCAGTACGTGCTGATTCCGGGCAAGGTGCATACCGACGATATCCCTGTGCCGGTTCAGGAGCCGGGCAGCGGTAAAACCCGCACGGCCCGGCTGTGGGTCTACGTGCGGGACGACCGTAACGCGGGCTCACCGCTTCCCCCGGCGGTGTGGTTCGCGTACTCGCCGGACCGTAAGGGGATACATCCGCAGCAACACCTTGCCGGATACAGCGGTATCCTGCAGGCCGATGCTTACGGCGGCTACAACGCACTGTACGAAGACGGCCGTATCGCCGAAGCGGCCTGCATGGCGCACGCCCGGCGAAAAATCCATGACGTTCACGTCCGCACACCGACCGACGTCACAACCGAAGCGCTGAAGCGCATCGGTAAACTGTATGCCATCGAGGCGGAGATACGCGGCAGCCCGGCAGAGGAGCGGCTGGCGGTCCGGAAAGAGCAGACGGTCCCGCTGATGCAGTCGCTGTACGACTGGGTACAGGCACAGATGAAGGTGCTGTCGCGCCACTCGGATACGGCGAAGGCGTTCTCGTACCTGCTGAAGCAGTGGGATGCGCTGAACCTGTACTGCAGCAACGGCTGGGCCGAGATAGACAATAACATCGCAGAGAACGCGCTGCGTGGCGTTGCCCTGGGGCGGAAAAACTGGCTGTTCGCGGGTTCAGACGCGGGCGGGGAACGTGCTGCGGTACTGTACTCGCTGATCGGCACCTGCCGGCTTAACGGCGTGGAACCGGAGGCGTGGCTGCGTTACGTCATCGGTCATATCCAGGACTGGCCGGTGAACCGGGTCCGTGATCTGCTGCCCTGGAAGGTCGATCTCACTTTTGTCTGAGCGTCAATACGGTCTGGATGAGACGCTTACGCTGTTTACGTGGGTACGTATCACAAATACAACTGCGGCAGCATTTTTGGCAAATGGTTTGACCTGACGGAGTTTGACGGCAGGGAGGATTTTTACGAGGCCTGCCAGGCGCTGCACGCCGATGAATGGGACGCAGAATTTATGTTCCAGGACTGGGAAGGCATTCCGTCACAGTTTGCCTCTGAAAGCTCCATTGACTGGGATTTTATCGCCGCTTACAAACGTGCCGAAGAAGAGGGCAGGGAAGCCGCTTTTATCGCCTGGGCGGAGTATACCGGCGAGTGTGACTATGACGCGTTTGACGATGCGTATCGCGGCGAGGCGGAGAGCGAGGAGGACTATGCGCGTGAAATGGCTGAAGACAACGGCCTGCTGAATGAGGTGCCGGAGCCGCTGCGCAGCTATTTCGATTTTGAAGCCTGGGCGCGTGACCTGTTCAGCAGCGGTTATGTATTCCATGACGGCTACGTCTTCAGCAACTGATTTTCCCCGGCAGGCGGTTCAGCCGCCTGTCAGCCCGCGGGGAAAACCCAGGCAGGCTCTGCCTGCTGGCGAAGTTCGCTGCGCCTGCGGCGCCGCGCATCTCCGCGAGTGTCTGATGTACCTGTGGTGTCAGGGTATGAATACCGGTGTACTGCAGCGGGTCGGCGTTATTTCTGTTCTGGCGATAATGCCTGCGTTGCCGTTGCCGTTGCCGTTGCCGTTGCCGTTGGTAATGGTGATGGTGATGGCGTACTGGCTGATATCGCTGTCCTGTCGGCTTTTCTTCCCGGGCGATATGACTGTGGGCGACTTCCCTGGCGGGAACCGGCGCTGTCGTAAACGGAGCCGGTAAACCGTCTCCGCCCTGTCGGGCTTCCATCGCACTGTCGCAGGTTCAACATCACGCTTGCTGCATCCGTAAACGGATGCGCCGCTCTCACCAGCCCGGCGGTAATGCTGCCGGGCCTCTTCAGGGCAACGCCGTTTCGCGCCCGCACGTTCCGTCGTTGCGGCGGGTTCCTGCTCATTCCTTGCCTGGTTTTTTCACCCTTTTGAGTCCTTTCGCCGGGGCTGAGACAAGCACAGCCGCTGTCAGCTGTCCAGGGTAAATGGCACGCGGTAAACCGCGCCCCGGACATCCGCCATCGCCCGCGCTGGTTTACGCCCCTGCGGCGAACGGCTCTCAAACGGGTGAAGGTAACAACCAGCGGGGGCGTTCAGCAGGTCCCCGCAAAACGTCAAAACCGCGGCCCCGGCAACTCAACGGGTGATGGTTTTTTAAAAGCAAAACAGGTTCAGAAGGAGGAGCAACATGAGCGAGGCGCTGGCGGTTTTACCCGACGACACCTTTACCCGCGAACAGGCTGAGGCCGTTGCGTCACAGTACACCAACGTGGCGATAGAGGACGATCAGGGTTCGCATTTTCGTCTGGTTGTCCGTAAGGACGGTGAAATGGTCTGGCGCACGTGGAACTTTGAGCCGGGCGGCACGTACTGGCTCAACCGTTATATCGCGGACTACGGTATCCGCAAGCCGCAGTAAGAAAGAGGTGCCCTGCCGGAGCGCGAACTCCGCAGGGCCAGACAATCATCAATATCCAGTGAGGTATCAACTATGTCAGTAACCGATGTTAAAGCAAAAGCACCCAAAAAAGCGAGCAGCAAAAAAATCACGAAGGCGCAGGAAGAAGCCCTGAAAGCCGCCCTTGAGGCCGCTGTCATCGAGTATGTTCCGCTGTCCAGTCTCGCTAAATCCCCGCTGAACGTGCGCACCATCCCGTATTCCGTGGACAGCGTTCGCGGTCTGGCTGACTCCATCGAGGCGCTCGGACTGCTGCAGAACCTGATTGTTCACACCCTCGCGGACGGACAATCCGGCGTGGCCGCAGGTGGCCGCCGACTGACTGCCCTGAATCTGCTGGCGCAGGAAGATCGTCTTGCGGCCGATCATACCGTCATGGTGAAGCGCGTCTCAGACGACATTGCTGCCCTTGCCTCCATCGCGGAGAACGAGCAGCGCGCCGCCATGCATCCCGCTGAGCAAATCGCAGGTTTCCGTACGCTGGCAGGGCAGGGCAAAACTCCCGCACAGATTGGCGACGCCCTCGGCTTCGGCTCCCGCCACGTGCAGCGCATGCTGAAGCTGGCAAACCTCGCCCCGTCCCTGATGGATAAGCTCGCGCAGGACGAACTGACCGTTGAGCAGTGTCAGGCGCTCTGTCTCGAGGACGATCCTGCCCGTCAGGTTGAGGTATTTGAAAGCGTGAAGGCCAGCTGGTCGAACGCGCCCGCACACCTGATTAAACGCGCCATTACCGAAACCGAGATGCGCACCGACAACACCAAATTCCGGTTTATCGGGCGCGAAGCGTATGAGGCGGCAGGGGGTTACGTTCGTGAAGACCTGTTCAGCCAGGACGAGGGCGACGGCACGGCAGACAGCGTGCTGGTTGAGCGTCTGGTGCAGGAGAAGCTGGAGCGTATCGCTCTGGACATTCAGCAGCGTGAGGGCTGGGCATGGAGTCGCGGACGCGCAGCCCGCATCTGGTACCACGGCGAAGACGGTAAAGAGTTCGTTCAGCCTGTTGAACCCGATCCGGTGTACACCCCTGAACAACAGCAGCGTCTTGATGCGCTGCGGGAGCAGTACGACACATATGACAGCGTTTGCGACGAGTCAGATGCGATCGAAGCGGACATCCTCGCCATTCAGGAGGCGGCAGAAGCCAGCGCGTGGACTGACGACATGAAGTCAGGCGCGGGAGTGATGGTCAGCCTGTACGAAGGGCAGGTGTACGTGCAGCGCGGTGTGCGCCTGAAAGCGGATATGCCGGAAGAAACCGTAACCAGCAGCGTAACGGTGCCATTCACCTCACGCCAGCCCGACGCCGCAGAGGGGATCAGCGTTCCGCTGCTCACGAAAATGACCTCCGAGCGTACGCTGGCAGTACAGGCGGCGCTGATGCAGCAGCCCGAAAAGGCAGTGGCGCTGATGGTCTGGCGCATGTGTACCTGCGTATTTTCAGGCTGTCTGACCACGACGCACCCGTTCCGTATCAGTCTGACCGTGTCCCACGGCAGCCTGACGGAGAACGCCCCGTCCGGTAAGAATGGCGCAGCGTTTGAGATGCTCATGACCGAACGGGCAAGGCTGAAAGCCCTGCTGCCGGAAGGGTGGGAGAAGGACTTCACCACCTTCTTTGCCCTTGACGGCGGGGTGTTGATGTCGCTGATGGCCTTCTGCACGGCCTGTTCCGTTGACGGGGTACAGACCCGCGATATGGGGCACACCTCCCGCAGTACCCTCGATACGGTCGAGGCGGCAATCGGCTTCCACCTGCGCGACTGGTGGCAGCCGACGAAGGACAACTACTTCGGTAGCCTGAAACATCCGCAGATTGTCGCCTCCCTGAAAGAGGCGGGGCTGACGGGCGCGGCGGGTGACGCGGAGAAGATGAAGAAGGGCGATGCAGCAGCGCATGCGGAGCACTTTATGCAGCACACCCGCTGGGTTCCGGCATGGCTCAAAGGACCGGAGTCAGCAGGTAAGGCCGATGCTGACGACGCTGCTTCAGATACCGACAGCACTGGCAACGACACCACCAACACGGCACACGCCGCCTGATAACGGAGAGCCGCCCTGCGGGGCGGCAATAAGGAGATACCCATGCGCACTATTCTTACCCCCGATGTACTGAAAACGATGTCCCTTGATGAGTTTGAGGACTGGCGGGACAGCGGCGAAGACTTTCGCCGCGAACTGACCCACGCCGTTATGCGTGACCTGTCCTGCCCTGATAACTGGGATGTGAACGGCGAGTACCGCAGCGAGTTCGGCGGCTTCTTCCCCGTGCAGGTGCGCTTTACGCCCCCGCACGGCAACTACCATATTGCCGTGTGCAGTCCAGGTGCCATCAGTCCGGCGTGGATGGTGGTGTTCGTGCCCGCCAGCGGTCGCCCGTTCTCCGTCATTCGTACCCTGAGCGGCTACCAGCCGGAGCTTATCAGCCACACCGTCAGCCTGACGGCGCGTCTCGATGCGGACGGATACAGTCAGGCCAGCATCATCAGTATTCTGGCAGCGGAGGGCGCGGCATGATACCTGCAAACCTGTCACTGGTTCCCTTCAGCCCTGAGCGACGCGCCGCGATGGAGGCTATCGCTGAGGTTGAACGCCGGCGGTCGCGCGGCGCGGTGTCCACGATGTATCCGTATGCCAGCGCCTTTTTCCGGCGACTCACGGGCAGCACACGCAACACTATCAGGGAAATCCATCATTTTGCGCCGGTGCTGACGGCGCGGGAGCTGCGGGGAAGCAGGGACAGCTGGCTCAGTGCCATCGATGCGCTGATTGAAAGTCGCGGGACGCGTTGCTGGCTGCCGCTTCCCGTTGGTGCGGGTCAGCGCCTCTTTCCGGAGGTGGCCTTTCAGCAGACCGAGCGCGTTCGCTGTCAGGACGCCCTGCGGGATGAAAAATACACCCGCCAGCGCCGTAAGGAAGCGTGCCAGCGCGAAACGGCGTACCAGGCGCTGGCGGGGCAGGCGGAGATTGAGCTGGCATTCCATACACCGGAAACGGTCAGCAGCTGGAGCGCACGCTGGTCGGGGACTGAGCTGCGCCAGTACGACCTGGAGGAGATGTTCTGGCGCTGGAGCGAGCGCTTTCCTTCCCTGTCGGCGCTGGAGCGTGATGAATTTGCCCGCGAACCGCTCTGGAGCATGGTGTTCGAGGCCGGATTGCTGACAGAAGAGGCTTCCGTTCCCGTACGACAGCTGGAGCACTGGATGGTACCGAACAAGCTGACATTCCGGGAGGGGACATGAGCAGGAGAGCAAATCCGTACGGGCAGGAACTGAAAATTGCCCGCAGTCAATGTAAACGCCTGAAGACGATGATAAACAAGCTCATCGATATGTCGGTTGAGTGGGATGGCCTGAGTGGTGGTCTGGAGTGCGACTTCAACATGCTGGCCGAAGAAGTGGAGAAGCAGCTGGACGTACTTGATACGCAGATTATCGACTGGGCTGAGGGATACGGTGACGGCAGGGAGGTGGAGTGATGGCAACAGAACGGAATACGCGGGGGAACATTGTCTGCAGGGAGTGCGGCAGGGCGTTTTCCTTCCTGGCCCCGCATCTGCGTATGACACATGAGATGTCGGTAAGTGAATATCGCGAGCGCTGGGGTATAGCGAAACATGTCCCGCTTGCCAGTGCCGAACACTCAGCCAGATGCCGGGACAACGTTATCAGACGTATCCGGAGCGGCGAGCTGGACCCTGACCTGCAGGTCAGAATGATGGCGGAAGGGTACGCCAGGATAAAAGAGCGAAGCAGACCCTCAGCACTACAGCAAAAGTCGTCCTCCAGAACGGCGACCCTAAACCGGATATGGGAAATCTCCCCTGCCGTGAAAAGGGTCAGCGCAGAGATCCGGCGGGAGGCCGTGCGCAGAATGAAGGCCCGCAACGAAACGGGTGAAAATGTGCGGAGTATTGCTGATGAACTGAACCTGTCCCTGAGCTGTCTGTATCGCTGGCAGGCTGAAGATGGCTGACGGCCTGTCGGGATTTTCTTTTGCACACATGCTTTTCGGATAACATCATTAAATGTCTGCGCAGAATGCCGGTGCTGGACACTTTTCTGGTTAACAGCCTGCTGCTGCTGCGGGCTAATGTACTGGATAAAAAACGGTATACGCTGGCGGGTCTGGCTAATGAACTGGCTGTTTTCACCGAAACGGCAATACACGGGCGTCGTCCCTGACGGGACACGGCTGTCGTGAACAGAGCCAGCAAGCTGTCTCTGCCCTGCGGGCGTCCATCCTGACGCAACGTCAACCCCTGCGCTTGCTGCGTCCGTAAACGGACGCGCCGCTTCACCCTGTCGGCGGTAAAACTGCCGACAGTCCTCTGACGCCCCGTCGTTCCGCCGTGTCGGGTGTGTTCATCCTCTCCCCGTACCTCTGGCGAGCCCTCTCCCGTTAAGTCCCCGGGCGGAGGGCTTGTCGTAGCACCGTCGTGTCGTCATCCGAAGGGTGAAATGAACTCCGCCAAAAGTTTTTGCGAAGGACCGCAAAAACTTTTGTCTCCGCCCTTCTCCTGCCGCCCCGCCGTTGCTCCTTTGCCCTTTGCCGCCAGGGAACTCACCGAGAGATGGATAAACCACCAGACAGAAGGAAAAGCAGGATGAACACACAGAACGTCAACGTCAAAACCGCCACCAAAGAATCTTCCGAAAGATGGGGTTCAGACCCGGATGCGCGTCTGGCCTGCGTTATCGCAGAGCAAAAGTCATTCCTGCTGGAGCTGTGTCAGGTCTGGAACCTGCAACTGTCAGAGGACGACGAGGCGGAAGAAGTCTGCAACATCCTGTGCGCCATGAGTAAAAACGTCTGGAACGAGGGCGTGATGAACTGGCACACCCGCAAGCCGCTTCTCTCATTCCACATTGTCCAGCCGTGGCTACAGGCTAAGGCTCAGGCGGTGCGGTTATACGGAGAAACAGGACGGGCGGCATGGGCGTATGCAGACAAGAGCCTGAAAGACTGTATGGCCTTTGAATGCGCCATGCTCAGCGAGTAAGCACCCTTAAATGTCAGCCACGGCGGCAGGGGATGCCGCCAGTCACAACGGAGAAACATCATGAGCATCAGCAACGGTAACATGAACAGCACATTCAGCTTCGACGCATGGGAGAAAAACGCGCTCAGCGAGTTTGATACCCTGCAAACCCTCGTCAGTAAAGCCCTGATGAAGTACCAGAGCGATACAGACAAAACGGCGCTGGGCGAGTCTGCAAACCGCTATATGGGCGAACTCAGAACCGCTGTAACGCGCATCCTGAAAGCCACGCCAGCCATTCAGCAGAAAGTCGATGACATTGCCGACATGCTGCATCTGATGGCGCATTTTTCCGGCATCACGTTCGACGAATAACCACCACGGCGAAACATCAACTCCATTAACCAGAAGGAGATAAACCATGCACTTAAATCTGACCGAATCCAGTGCCGAAGCAGGTATTTACGCGACCAGTGAGGCCGAACGCGCGTACTGGCTGAGCCGCGAAAAGTCATATCTGACCGCGCCCGTCGAAATCGACGTTCACGCCTTCCATGATGCGCTGGGGCTGATGTACCCGATGAACTGGCGCAGCAGTGAGAACGGCGAGTGTGAAACCTTCATGCTGGCGGAAATGGTCTGCGGCAATGTGACCGAAATCTACGCGCGGATCGGTATCCGTTATTACCGGATGCGTGACTACAGCAACCTTGACCACGCGGAGATTCTGGCACGCGTTAAGGAGGGAATGCAGCGCCAGAAATGAAAAAGGCAGACTTTCGTCTGCCATATCCCGCCGGATTTACCCGCTTGCAACGATTAATCCGGCCTTCACCAAAAGGAAAAAACCAATGCAATTCAGTGAAGTTTCGATTGTTACACCGACCGCCCTGTATGTCCAGATCTGCGAGGCGGAAAATCAGCCGCCTAAAAAGCAGGTGCGGATTAAGCGCGGCGAAATCGCACCGGAGGCACTCAGCACCGAAATGCGGGCGCTGGGGAGACATATCGCAAAGTGCCGCAGAAAGGGGCGCTCCGTTCGCATTCCTGCCATGCGCGGAAGCGAGTGGGGGCAGGTGTTACGCACGCTCGAACTGAAGCGCGCATTTAACTGACGGAGGTGCCGCCCCGCAGGGGGCGGCATTTAAGGAGGAAATATGTCTCAACTCAGTTTTGCCAGCTTCTTTGATCAGGCGAGAGAAGCCGCACCCTTAACACCCGCTAAACCCGTATTGCCCACCGTGAATGCGCAGCCGATACCGCACCGGATGATGACAATCGACCAGGCCCGCCGCCAGTTTATCAGCGTGTTCAGGGATACCGCCCGCAGCCTGCGCCGCTGGGAGGTGTTCAGCGACTTTATCACGCTGGCCGCCAGCGAGCTGGATATGGCGCGGATAAGAACGCCGGAGAATATTGAGCAGAGCCGCAAAATCTGCGCGAAGTACAGCGAGAGCGATATCAGCAACCTGCATACGCTCTTCTGCCTGATGGTCTGCGCACTGGAGGCCAAATTCCACGACTTCCTCGGCGCGATCTTCATGGAGCTTGAGCTTGGCGACGACCGCAACGGACAGTATTTCACGCCGTATCACGTCCAGTCACTGCTGGCGAGGCTGCTGATGCCGGACGTCGACGAAACGATACGCCGTGAGGGATTCGTGACCGTCAGCGATCCGGCAAGCGGTGCGGCGGGAATGATTGTGGCGTATGCGGAATATCTGCTGGAGGCAGGCTATAACCCGTCTGAGCATATGTTCGGTAGCTGCATCGATATCGATCCTGTTGCGGCCGATATGGCGTTTATTCAGCTTTCCCTGCTGGGTATTCCTGCGGAGGTGGTCACGGGCAATACGCTCACAATGCAGCTTAACAGGGTTCGCTATACGCCCGTGTACTATATCAACAACTTTGACAAACGCCTGGAAGACCAGCGCCGGGTGAGTGCCATGCGCGAATTTTTGCGCGGTATGAATAAGGTGTACTAGCTCAGACCTGATCTGACAGTTACCGGTTATTTATACAGGTGTCTGTCAGATTAAATCTGGTTCAGATTCTTTTCTGCCCAGACCCGTTTTCCATCAAGTAACGTGGCCATTGGCGTAC
>NZ_JASUAZ010000071.1:0-10399 GCF_030283135.1 Mixta mediterraneensis
GCACCGTTGGTAACACGCGACTGGCTATGCCATTGCGTTGAGCATCGCTGCGTATCCAATATCCTAAGGCACTCAATTCACAGGGACGACGCGCGAACCGAATACCTGCGGCACCTAATAATCTATTGTGTTCATCGACAATGGCGAATTCTTCCGCCTCGCCTTTTTCTCTTTGTAGCCGGGTAAAGTTTATCCAGCTGGCCGCTTCATGCTCCTGATAATTCTCGTGAGCCCAAACCATCCAGGGTAACAGCGTATCAAGTGAATTGTTTACTGCGGCCGTAAATGCAGAAACATCATCCGCATGAAAGGGACGCAAATTGATCTCAGAATAGAGCGGCTGCATTTTTATCTTTCCCGTTAAAGCAATAAGTTAAATTCTATTAGCGCGACTCTAAAAATGTAAACGCCTTTAATGTAAAGTTATTGGTACACTTAGGTTCGAGTGTGTAATTCTCATTTTTGTATTTATTTAAATGATATTAAAGGTAAAAAATTAAAATAATGAGGTGTTTATTTCTTGTTGGTAATTAATATGTACAGTTTAATTGCAAGTTGTACGCTATGTGATACAGTGTGCGCATCCTTCATCAGGATCTTATGACCGCATTAACGAGTAAAAAGGATCGTAATCATGCAAAAAGACGCGCTGAACAATGTGCATATCGCCGATGAACAAGTGTTGATCACACCGGAAGAGTTGAAAGCTAAATTTCCGCTGACCGCTCAGCAGGAAGCGCAAGTTGCGGCTTCTCGGCAGACTATTTCTGACATCATTGCTGGCCGCGATCCGCGCCTGTTAGTGGTGTGCGGGCCTTGTTCAATTCATGATACGGAAGCTGCCCTTGATTACGCTCGTCGTTTGCAAATCCTTTCTGAACAGCTGAAGGATCAACTGTATCTCGTTATGCGCGTCTACTTTGAAAAACCACGGACCACTGTCGGCTGGAAAGGGTTAATCAACGATCCTTATATGGACAACTCATTTGATATGGAAGCGGGTTTGCACAGCGCGCGTCAGTTGCTGGTTAATCTGGTGGAGATGGGATTGCCGCTTGCAACGGAAGCGCTTGATCCTAACAGCCCACAATATTTAGGCGATCTGTTCAGTTGGTCAGCGATTGGTGCGCGTACCACGGAATCACAAACTCACCGTGAAATGGCGTCCGGACTTTCCATGCCGGTTGGTTTTAAAAACGGGACCGATGGCAGCCTTGGCACCGCTATCAATGCCATGCGCGCTGCCGCAATGCCGCATCGCTTTGTTGGTATTAATCAGGCCGGGCAGGTCTGCTTACTGCAAACTCAGGGTAATCCGGATGGGCATGTGATTTTACGTGGCGGAAAAGCGCCTAATTACGGGCCGGAAGAAGTCGCGCAATGCGAAAAAGAGATGCGCAAGGCGGGACTGCGTCCAGCCTTAATGATAGATTGCAGTCATGGCAATTCTAATAAAGACTTCCGCCGCCAGCCCGGTGTAGCTGAATCCGCTATCGCTCAGATAAAAGATGGTAACCATTCAATTATTGGTTTGATGCTGGAAAGCCATATCAATGAAGGGAATCAGTCCTCTGAGCAACCACGCAGTGAAATGAAATACGGTGTTTCTGTCACGGATGCCTGCATTAACTGGGAAGTGACTGAAACACTGCTGCGCGATATTCATCAGGATCTGCAAGGTGTGCTGTCGGCGCGTCTGTCACACGAGGTGTAATAAGTAATGGTGGCTGAACTGACTGCGTTACGCGATCAAATAGACAATGTAGACAAGGCGCTGCTCGATCTGCTGGCGAAGCGGCTTGAGCTGGTAGCTGAAGTAGGTGAAGTAAAAAGCCGTTATGGTTTACCTATTTATGTACCTGAGCGTGAAGCTTCAATGCTGGCATCGCGCCGTAAGGAAGCTGAAGCCTTAGGTGTACCGCCTGATTTGATCGAGGATATATTGCGTCGCGTGATGCGTGAATCCTATACCAGCGAAAATGATAAAGGCTTTAAAACGCTATGCCCTGAGTTACGACCCGTGGTAATTATTGGCGGAAATGGGCAGATGGGAAAGCTGTTTAAAAAGATGCTGACCCTGTCGGGTTACACCGTTAAAACGCTGGATAAGGATGACTGGGAGCAAGCCGGGCCACTGCTGAGCGACGCCGGTATGGTGATTGTTAGCGTGCCTATTCATTTAACTGAACAGGTAATAGCGCAATTGCCGCCGCTACCAGAAGACTGCATTTTAGTTGATATAGCTTCGGTAAAAAATCGTCCGCTACAGGCAATGCTCGCGGCGCATAATGGCCCGGTACTCGGCCTGCATCCGATGTTTGGACCAGATAGTTGTAGTCTGGCGAAGCAGGTTGTGGTGTGGTGCGATGGTCGCCAGCCAGAAGCATATCAATGGTTCCTTGAACAGATTCAGGTTTGGGGCGCGCGTATGCATCGCATTAGCGCGGTAGAACACGACCAAAACATGGCCTTTATTCAGGCGTTGCGGCATTTTGCGACTTTCGCGTATGGGCTGCATTTAGCCGAAGAAAATGTCAATCTCGACCAGTTGCTGGCGTTGTCGTCGCCAATCTATCGGCTGGAACTGGCAATGGTCGGACGCTTGTTTGCCCAGGATCCTCAGCTATACGCTGACATCATTATGTCCTCTGAAAGTAACCTGGCATTGATCAAACGTTACTATCAGCGTTTTGGTGAAGCGATAGCTTTGCTGGAACAAGGGGATAAACAAGCCTTTATTGACAGCTTCAGGCGGGTTGAAAACTGGTTTGGCGATCATGCCAAACGCTTCCTGGTGGAAAGCCGCAGTCTGTTACGCTCGGCCAACGACAGCCGTCAATAAAAGCAAAAAGGCATCCCATCGGATGCCTTTTCTTTATTCGCCCGGTTGGACCGGGATAATATTTTCGCCTGGATAGCAGCCCAAAACTTTCATTGAACGCGTCATCGCCTTTAATTCTTGTAAAGCCTGCTGCATCCTTTCTGACTGCAGATTCCCTTGTACATCAATATAAAACATCTCTTCCCAGGGATTCCCATTAATAGGGCGTGATTCCAGCTTACTCATGATCAAATTATGCTGACGCAGAACCAGCAGAGCGTCTACTAAAGCGCCAGCTTGTTGACCTGTGGCCATAATAAGCGTGGTTTTTGCTGGAACCTGATCCGAAACTTCAATAGCTTTACGTGCCAGTACAATAAAGCGAGTATGGTTTTGTTGCTGATTGGCCAGATTGCGCTCAAGGACCTGTAGTTGGTACAGCTCTCCACCGGCTTCGCTGCCTAAAGCCGCAGCTTTTGGTGAGTTCAGTGCGGCAACCTTTTCCATTGCGGCGGCGGTACTTTCGGTGTACTCAATTTTCCAGTGCGGGAAGCGATTGATGAACTGACTGCATTGCTGAAAAGGCTGAGGATGGCTGTAAACCGTTTCAATCTGTTGCAGATCGGTCGAGCCATGGATCAAAACACAATGCTCGATAGGCAAAGTCAGCTCGCCTACAATCGATAAGCTTGTTTGCTGTAGCAAGTCGTAAACATCATTGATCGAACCTGAACTGGTGTTTTCAATCGGTAATACAGCGTAATCGGCCAGGCCATTTTCAACCTGTTTAATAATATCGTGAAACTTCAGGCAGCCGCTTTCCACCATATTGTCAAAATGACGCGCAGCGTATTTACGGGCGGCAAGGTGAGAATATGATCCCTTCGGACCCAGGAAGGCAATACGTGCAGCGTGAGCATGGGGATGGTTTAAATTCTTTTGCAGCAATGCTTGCTGGGTTAAGACTGAATCTTCAATCACCAGTTGAAACAGGCGCGTAATATAATGCGCATCTAAGTGATGCTTTTTGCCTAAGACAATTAAATGCTCCAGCAAGGCGCGTTCGCGTTCAACGTCACGGATTGGGCGGTGCGTTTCCAGCTTGGCCTGAGCGACTTCAACCGCAAGCGAACGGCGTTCGGCTAACAGCGTTAGTAATTTTTCATCGACCGCACTAATTTTGTCACGCAACGCCAGTAAAGGATTATCGGGATTCATAAGGCTCACCTGTAAGCTGTCCAATAAAAAAGCCTCCCGTTTGGGAGGCTTTGTTGTTCGTCTTCGCTTTCGTTTTCACACGACGAATTGCCTCCCAGTCAGGGGAAGGTAAAAAAGAAAGCGAAGAAAAACGAATGTTGTTTCATGGACGTTTCCGCAATTAAAGTGACCTGAGAGTAACCGCACTGATTTAAAGCTGTCAATAAAAAACGCGCCCGCAGGCGCGTTAATCTCATTAAGCGTTTAGCTGGCCGGTATGAAATCTTTAACGCTGCTTGTTGCGCGGCGAGCCTCTGATTTGTGCTGCACTTTGTTAAGTTGGCGTTCGAGCTTAGCAATCAAATCATTTATTGCGGTGTACATATCGACGTGCTTTGCGCTGGCGACTAACGTTCCGTTTGGCGTATTGATAGTAGCGTCAGCGACGAATTCTTTTGGTTCTTTAGATAAGACGATATGGGGATTAATCAGGTCAGTTTGCCACTTTTCTAACTTGGCGAGACGGTCTTCGACATGGTCACGGATAGCCGCAGTGATTTCCATTTGTTTGCTGGTAACGTTGAGAATCATAGTTCTTACCTCTCTGTCATTTCCGTCATGGTAGGACCAGCATAGCGCGAACAAATGCAAAATGTTTGATCTTTATCACGAAAAAATGTCACTTTTTGTCAAGGCCGATTATTTGTGAGAAAGGCCGGGAAAGCGGGCCAAAAAGCTTGAAGCATCATGAATAATGGCGCATTGTTGATGGGTTAGATCAGCGGAAAGTCTTTATTTTTAATGGATCGCTGAGCATAAAAAAAGCAGCCTGATACGGCTGCTTTTTTTATTTTACTGTGAAAATGCAAATCAGCTGGTTTTGTTTGCTGCAATGATTTTCGCGACTTTATCTGCCTCAGTGGTAAGTTGCAGATGACGATAGGCATTTTCCATCAGCGGTAGCGCATCGTGTGTTGCCTGCGTATCGGGATAATCACGCATCATACCTTCAACCCGGTTAACAACCGCGACATACGCCTCGCGCTTAGTATAGAATTGCGCCACGGACAGTTCATATTTTGCTAAACGGTCTTTCAGGTAAACCAGACGTTTTTGTGCATCGCCTGCATACTGGCTGTTCGGATAACTGCGCAATAGCTGCGAGAAATCACGGAATGCATCACGAGCATGGGTTGGATCGCGATCGGAGCGATCAATACCAAAGAAGCCCTGCAGCGCCGAATCGTCCAGCGCCATATCCGTCAGGCCTTTCATATAGATGACATAGTCAATGTTCGGATGAGTAGGATTCAGGCGCGTAAAGCGAGCAATTGCCGCCTGTGCTAATGGCAGATCGGCATTTTTGTAATACGCGTAGATCAAATCCAGCTGAACCTGCTGTGAATAAGGACCGAACGGATAACGATTATCCAGCGCTTCCAGTTGCTTAATCGCCGCTTTAAAGTTACCGTCCTGCAGCTTTTGCTGCGCTGTGGCGTAAATTTCAGAAGGCGGGCTGTCCGGTACCGCGTCATTAGAGCCGGAACAGCCTACAAGGGCCAGGCTCAGTGTGGCAGCAGCCACCAGATGTTTCATACGCGTCATGACGAAATGATTATCCTCAAAATGTTATGGCGGAAGCTGTCCGTATAGCTCCCGGTAATGACCAGGTACGATAGCACATTATATTAAACGGCATCGCCGTGAAAACCCAACGTTAACGAAGAAGCTGTATATGGCACAACAAGTTCAACTCACCGCAACGGTATCCGAAGCACAACTCGGACAACGCTTAGATCAGACTTTGGCAGAATTGTTCCCTGATTATTCACGTTCTCGCATAAAAGAATGGATCCTTAACCGTCGCGTCAGTGTCAACGGCACGATCGTCGACAAACCCAAAGAAAAAGTCTTAGGCGGCGAACGGGTCGCTATCGACGCTGAGATCGAAGAAGAGCAACGCTGGGAACCTCAGAATCTGCCACTCGATATTGTTTATGAAGACGATGATATTCTGGTGATTAACAAACCACGGGATTTCGTGGTTCATCCTGGAGCGGGAAATCCTGATGGAACGGTATTAAATGCGCTATTGCATCATTACCCAGCCATTATGGATGTTCCACGCGCGGGGATTGTCCATCGTCTTGATAAAGATACAACCGGTTTGATGGTGGTGGCGAAAACCGTCCCGGCGCAAACGCACCTGGTTGAAACGCTGCAACTACGTGAAATCACGCGTGAATATGAAGCGGTGGCGATTGGCACGATGACGGCAGGTGGTACAGTTGATGAGCCAATCAGTCGCCATTCAACCAAACGCACGCATATGGCGGTGCATCCGATGGGTAAGCCAGCGGTGACGCACTATCGCATAATGGAACATTTCCGTGCTCACACGCGTCTGCGTCTGCGTCTGGAAACCGGACGTACTCATCAGATTCGTGTGCACATGGCGCATATAAATCATCCGCTGGTGGGCGATCCGCTTTACGGTGGCCGCCCGCGCCCACCAAAAGGAGCATCGGATGCTTTCATTTCTACCTTGCGCAGCTTTGATCGCCAGGCGCTGCACGCCACGATGTTGCGTCTGTATCATCCCATTAGCGGTATTGAAATGGAGTTTCATGCACCCATCCCGCAGGACATGATCGCGCTGATAGATGCATTGAAAGCGGATACCGAGGAGTTCAAGGATCAGCTGGACTGGTGATGAGTTTAATCATTCCTGACTGGCCGGCGCCGTCTCGCGTGCGGGCCTGTTCTACATTCCGTCATGGCGGCGTTAGCACCGCTCCCTGGGCCTCGCTGAATCTGGGGAGTCATGTTGGGGACAAGCCAGCAGATGTCGCCTGCAATCGTCAACGACTGATCGAACTGGCAAGTTTACCCGCTATGCCGCAGTGGCTGGAACAGGTGCACAAAACAGACGTTGTTCGTCTGGCGCACAGCGGTCAGGATACGCCGCAAGCGGACGCCTGTATTACCAGTGAAACCGGCGTAGTGTGCGCAGTAATGACGGCGGATTGTTTACCGGTCTTGTTTTGCTCGGCTGATGGCTCGGAAGTTGCGGCTGCACATGCGGGTTGGCGAGGGCTTTGCGATGGTGTACTTGAAAACACGCTGGCGCAGTTTCGTGCTTCGCCCGATCAGGTTCATGTATGGCTTGGCCCAGCCATTGGCCCGGATGCATTCGAAGTTGGCGAGGAAGTACGCAGCGCTTTTGTGGCGAAAGACGCACGGGCTGCTGCTGCGTTTCGTCCTGTTGGCAGTAAATTCTATGCCAATATCTGGCTATTAGCCCATCAGCGTCTGCAAGCGGCAGGCGTGCGTTCTGTCAGTACGGAGACGCGTTGTACCGTTAGCGAACACGAAAATTTCTTCTCCTTTCGTCGCGATGGAGTCACTGGCCGTATGGCAACTTTGATTTGGCTGTTATAACCTTAAGCCATAAGACGATCCGGTTAGTATGTTTTTTACTCTTATTTCAGGTCATTAACCTTGAAATTTTGAGGGTTGACCTCATTTAATCTCCAGTAGCATTTTGACCTGTAATGGGAGGAATCATGCGTCTGGATCGTCTTACCAACAAATTCCAACTGGCTCTCGCCGATGCGCAGTCCCTCGCTCTGGGACACGACAATCAATTTATCGAACCTTTACATCTGATGAGCGCGTTGCTCAATCAGGAAGGGGGATCGGTTCGTCCGTTATTAACCTCTGCAGGCGTGGATACTGCAGCATTACGCATGCATGTTGAGCAGGCGATTGATCGTCTGCCTCAGGTTGAAGGGACCGAAGGCGATGTTCAGCCCTCATCCGATTTAGTCCGCGTGCTTAATATATGTGACAAGCTGGCGCAGAAGCGTAACGACAACTTTATTTCATCTGAATTATTTGTTCTGGCGGCCCTCGATTCACGAGGTTCGTTGGCAGATCTGCTTAAGTCTGCTGGCGCAACCAACGAAAAGCTTACCAGGGCCATTGAACAAATGCGTGGAGGAGAAAACGTGAATGATCAAGGGGCTGAAGATCAGCGTCAGGCATTAAAAAAATTTACGATTGATCTGACCGAGCGGGCCGAACAAGGCAAGCTTGATCCGGTCATTGGCCGTGATGAAGAGATTCGCCGCACCATTCAGGTATTACAGCGGCGTACCAAAAACAATCCGGTACTTATCGGTGAGCCTGGCGTGGGTAAAACAGCCATTGTTGAAGGCTTAGCCCAGCGCATCATTAATGGCGAAGTGCCCGAAGGCCTGAAAGGGCGTCGCGTTCTGGCGCTGGATATGGGCGCGCTGGTGGCAGGTGCGAAATACCGTGGTGAATTCGAAGAGCGCCTAAAAGGCGTATTGAATGATCTCTCTAAGCAGGAAGGTAATGTGATCCTGTTTATTGATGAGCTACATACCATGGTTGGCGCGGGTAAAGCTGATGGCGCAATGGATGCCGGTAATATGCTTAAGCCTGCGCTGGCGCGCGGTGAACTTCACTGTGTGGGCGCCACGACACTTGATGAATATCGCCAATACATTGAAAAAGATGCCGCTCTGGAACGTCGCTTCCAGAAAGTGTATGTGGCAGAGCCGAGCGTTGAAGATACTATTGCTATCTTGCGTGGCTTAAAAGAGCGTTATGAATTGCACCACCATGTGCAGATTACCGATCCGGCTATTGTCGCCGCGGCAACGTTGTCGCATCGCTATATTGCCGATCGACAATTACCCGATAAAGCGATCGATTTAATTGATGAAGCGGCGTCGAGTATCCGCTTACAGATTGATTCCAAACCAGAAACGCTTGATCGCCTTGAGCGCCGTATTATTCAGCTGAAGCTGGAACAACAGGCCCTGAAGAAAGAGTCGGATGATGCCAGCATTAAACGTCTGGAGATGTTAGAGACTGAGCTGGATCAAAAAGAGCGTGAGTATGCTGAACTTGAAGAAGAATGGAAGGCAGAAAAAGCCTCTTTATCTGGCACGCAAAATATCAAAGCCGAGCTGGAACAGGCCCGTCTGACGCTGGAGCAAGCGCGTCGTTTAGGCGATCTGGGTCAGATGTCTGAATTACAGTATGGCAAGATCCCGGCGCTCGAAAAACAACTGGCTGCGGCGACGCAGGCTGAAGGTAGTTCGATTAAATTGCTGCGGAACCGTGTCACCGATGTGGAAATTGCGGATGTGCTGGCACGCTGGACCGGCATTCCGGTGGCGCGCATGATGGAAGGCGAGCGCGATAAACTGTCGCGCATGGAACAGGCATTACACGCGCGGGTGATTGGTCAGGATGAAGCGGTTGAAGCCGTCTCTAATGCTATTCGTCGTAGTCGCGCGGGCTTATCGGATCCAAACCGACCTATTGGTTCGTTCCTGTTTCTTGGACCAACGGGTGTTGGTAAAACCGAACTGTGTAAAGCACTGGCAAATTTCCTGTTCGATAGTGACGACGCGATGGTGCGTATTGATATGTCTGAGTTCATGGAAAAACATTCGGTTTCACGTTTGGTTGGTGCCCCCCCTGGATACGTTGGCTATGAAGAAGGGGGGTATTTAACGGAAGCGGTGCGCCGTCGTCCTTACTCAGTCATTCTGTTGGATGAAGTAGAGAAGGCTCACCCGGACGTATTTAACATTCTGCTACAGGTTTTGGATGATGGGCGTTTAACGGATGGCCAGGGGCGAACCGTGGATTTCCGCAATGCGGTTGTCATTATGACTTCAAATCTGGGATCAGATTTGATTCAGGAACGCTTTGGCAATCTCAACTATGGCGAAATGAAAGATATAGTTATGGGTGTCGTTGGACAGCACTTCCGTCCTGAGTTCGTTAACCGTATCGATGAAGTTGTGGTGTTCCATCCGCTGGCTGAGAAACATATTGCTTCAATTGCGCAGATTCAGCTGCAGCGGTTGTATAAACGCCTGGAAGAACGCGGCTATAAACTGCATATTTCCAGTGAAGCAATTAAATTGATTGGTGAAAACGGCTACGATCCCGTTTATGGCGCGCGTCCACTCAAACGTGCCATCCAGCAGCAGATTGAAAACCCGCTGGCTCAGCAGATACTTTCTGGCGAACTGGTGCCAGGCAAAACCATCGAAATGGACGTTAAAGACGGCGTGATCACGGCGCAACAATAATGTTCTTTCTTTAAAACGGGCCTCTGTGCCCGTTTTTTATGGGTAAAACAGACAAAATTGGCTAGTAGCGCGACAATTGGTCTAAAAAGTGAGCGCTTGAACGATTTATTGAAATTAGCGCTTGTCAGCCCGTAAGAACTCCCTATAATGCGCCTCCACTGACACGGCACACCGGCTTACGGTATGACGTGCTGAGAGGTTCGGGAGACTGAGCCGCCGGAGAAAAACTTCTCAGAAAGAA
>NZ_JASUAZ010000072.1:0-10385 GCF_030283135.1 Mixta mediterraneensis
AAATTTTGCAGCCTTCGCAATCGGCTTCGTCACCGAGATCGTCAGGCACTTCGCTGGCCTTCTTTTCCGCTTTGGCTTCAGCCTGCTCAAGCTGTGCATCAATATCAAATTCAAACATCTCATCCATTTTTCTGCTCCCGTTACGCAATTTCAGCGCGCTTTATACCGATTTCCCGCGCAGCTTCGCAATCAGATTCACACCTAACAGCACGATCGACCCAATGATAAAGCCGAGCACTAAATTGGCACCATTACTGAGTAAGGAGGAAATCAGCCCGCTAAAATCCGCGGTTACGGCTTCAATCAAATGGTGTAGCGGCGTAATACCATGGACCACAATGTTGCCGCCCACCAGAAACATCGCAATGGTGCCTACTACCGACAAAATTTTCATCAGCCAGGGGGCAGTCGCCAACAAAAAGCCGCCTACGTCCTGCGCCACGCTGGAGGATTTTTCTCGCAGCCAGTAACCAAAATCATCAATCTTCACGATGGCCGCCACAATGCCATAAACGCCGATGGTAACAAGAATGGCAATACCCGCCAGAATAATCACCTGATTCAGTAAGGGTGCCTTTGATACGATACCGAGCGTGATAGCAACGATCTCTGCCGACAAAATAAAATCGGTACGGATTGCGCCCTTCACCTTCTTTTGCTCATACTCGCGCGGGTTCTGCGTTGATAGCTTATCCAGACGTTGCTGACGCGCTTCAGGCGAATTTTGCTGTTTATCGTGTTGCAGGCTATGCAGTACTTTCTCTACGCCTTCATAGCAAAGATAAGCGCCGCCAATCATCAACAATGGCGTAATCAGCCAGGGAGCAAACGCTGAAATCACCAGCGCCAGCGGCACCAGAATCAGCTTATTAAGAAAAGAGCCTTTGGCGACACCCCACACGACCGGCAATTCGCGATTGGCTTTCACGCCGGTGACTTGCTGAGCATTCAACGACAGATCATCGCCTAACACACTCGCCGTTTTTTTTGCCGCCACTTTTCCCATGACAGAAATATCATCCAGGAGGGTGGCAATATCATCAAGCAAGGTCAGTAAACTTGTTCCTGCCAAAATGCACTCCTTATGCCGGTCTATTCCGGTTCGTTATGCTGACAACACGGGCAACGCTCAATTTCAGCCACCGTCATTTCGGCGATGCCCTCACAATCCCACTCTACGCGTACCACTTGCCCTGCCTGTGTCTCTGCATGCAGATACTTACTCACCGGGCTCTCTGTTAACCCCGTAATCTCCTCCGTGGCCACCAGCGTAGCGCCTACATAAATCCGCGCTGTCGCTTTGGTGTTTACCATGCGCTCATCGCATATCTGATAAAGACGTTTAACGGTCAGTTTGATGCTGCTCATTGCAGGCTCCCGGTCACGGAGAAAGCGGAGATCTAACCAATTATGTTGCTGATTGGCAAGGCTACCAACTCAGGATGCCCGATAATGATGAATACCCTGGTGATCGATTTCGGCGCTGTCGTTCATTACCAGCAGCCACTCTTCTACTCTTTCCTGTAAATCTTCATCGCTCAGACGCAGCTTTCCGCGCAACGCGCATTCCCACACAATCAGCACTTTCCAGCCGCCCTCCTGTAACTGTTTAACATAGCGTTGATCACGTTCAACGTTGCTGTTGATTTTGCCCGTCCAGAACTCTGTGCGGGTGGCAGGGATTTTAAACAGATAGCAGTGATGACGGTGCCAGAAACAGCCATGAACGAAAATGATTGCCTGCTGCTCCAGCAGCACAAAATCAGGCCGTCCCGGCAGATTCTTATCCTGTACGCGATAGGTGAACCCACGATCTTTGAGCAATACCGCGATGCGTTGCTCAATTGAGGTGTCCTGCTGGCGGATAGCGCGCATATTTTTACTGCGTATGTCGCTGGAGTGAACATCAGCCATGGCGTCTCCTTTTTTAGCTGGTCCTTCAACTTTAGTCGGAAAAGCGAAAGCGATTCAGTAAACGTCGAAAGATGATGAATAAGCGCCAGGTAATCCGTCAAGGCGTAGCCTGGAGAAAACCCACTGCTTAAAATTTGGCTTAACGACCCGTTTACTGGGTCGGTATTATGGAAGCTGAGCGCCTGATTAGGCAGGCTGACCCCTTCCACCAATTTCCTCCTCGCGTCAGGAGTGTTAGCATAGGCGCTTCACTGTTAAGGAAAAATGCATGCACGCCGATGACGCCGCCGCGATCGCTGAACCCCTTCTTTCGCCTGTCCCACACGCCGATGAATCTGCCCTGTTAACCCAGGTGCTGGCGATCTATTCCGTACGCGATCTCGTGGCGCGTCTGCATCACGCAGGCTATCAGGACTGGACGCCCCCACAGCTTAATCGCATACGTCAGGGTAAGACTGCGCTGCCATCCCTTTCTGCCGGTGAAATGGCTTTGTTCCATAGCCTACTACCCACACGACCCGCACATTATACTGCGCCAGCGTTCCGCTTTATCGATCTGTTTGCCGGTATTGGCGGCATTCGCCGCGGGTTCGACGCAATCGGCGGTAAATGTGTGTTCACCAGCGAATGGAATAAAGAAGCGGTTCGCACTTATCGGGCAAATCACTACAGCGATCCGCTGGAACATACTTTTAACAGCGATATTCGCCAGATTACACAACCCGCCGATCTGTCCGGTGACGAAGCGATTTATCGCTATATTGATGCGGCGATCCCCGATCACCAGGTTCTGCTGGCTGGTTTCCCTTGTCAGCCCTTTTCGCTGGCGGGCGTAAGTAAAAAAAATGCGCTAGGCCGTGCGCACGGCTTTGAATGTCAGGTACAAGGCACGTTGTTTTTCGACGTAGCACGTATTCTGGCAGCGAAAAAGCCGCCGTTTTTTGTGCTGGAAAACGTCAAAAATTTAAAAAGTCATGACAAAGGCCGCACCTTCGCCATCATCATGGAAACGCTGGATGCGCTTGGATATGACGTTGCCGATGCGGAGGCTGATGCGCCTGACGTCAAAATTATTGATGCACGCCACTTCCTGCCCCAGCATCGTGAACGTATCGTCCTGGTGGGCATTCGTCGTGACATTGCAGGCAGTAAAACTTTTACGCTACGCGATATTCGTCAGCACTTTCCGTCACAGGTTCCCAGCCTGCAAAGCCTGCTGGAGACGCAGCCAGATGAGAAATACATCCTTTCTCCGCAGCTTTGGCGCTATCTGTATGAATATGCGAAAAAACACAAAGCGAAAGGCAATGGTTTTGGTTTTGGTCTCAACGATCCGCGTAATCTTCACGGTTGTGTGCGCACGCTATCGGCGCGCTATTACAAAGATGGCTCCGAAATTCTGATCGATCGCGGCTGGGATAGTGTGATCGGTGAAGCGGATTTTCACGACGCGGCGAATATGGCGCGTCGACCCCGCCGCCTTTCGCCCCGTGAATGCGCACGCCTGATGGGTTTTGACGTGCCGGGCAGCGAACCGTTTCGCATTCCGGTATCAGATACCCAGGCTTATAAACAGTTTGGTAATTCTGTGGTGGTGCCAGTATTTGCAGCGGTGGCCCAGTTGTTATTACCCTATATTCGCAACCTGAAACGCTAATTTCTATTCTTAATTTCCGTCAGGAAACACGATTCTGCTGTTTTCCCGCTTAACGGCGGGACTGTCACAAAGACGTCACGCAACCCGCTAATACTGCTGTTTTTATTTTTTTGGTTGGGCGATGTCTATCTTCACTTTATTACCGCTGCGTGTCCGTAAACCGCTGAATTATCCCTCTCTACCCGCCTGGCTGACCAGCCTGCGCGGCAACTTTGTTCTGTTCGTGGTGCTGTTTTGCCTGTTGCAGTCACTCGGTATTGTGCTGCTTACCGCACAGGTTGATCACACTAAAACCAGTCTGACCCAGGCCAGTGCACTGCGTGAACGTCTGGCCCTGCTGGATCGCGCGCGCATGGCGCTGCTCACCGCCAGCGACAACAGTCACCGTGCTGGGATTTATTTAATGCAAGACCAGCAAAGCGGTTCGGTAGACAGCTGGAAAAGCCTGGCAGATACCGCTGTAGCGTCATTAAATCAGGCTGAACAGCTTTTTGCCCGGTATCACGCTGAAGCAAACGGGGATTTACAGCAGAGTTTTGCGCTGCTGACTCAGGGCCTGAATGAGCAGCTGAAAGGCTTAGCCGCCAGCAATATTGACGCTTTTTTTATGGTGCCAATGCAGGCGTATCAGCAACAATTCAATGACGCCTGGTTTAGCGAAATTACACAGGCGAATAAAAAGCTCAGTGCAGTGAATCACACTACGCTGACGACCTTAACCGATAGCCGCAATCTCTCCCTGCTGGTCACGGCTCTACTGTTCAGCTTGCTGCTGGTGGGCGGTATTTTGCTTTTTCATGGGGTGATTACGCCGCTACGCCAGGCAAGTTGTCAGTTGCAGGACATCGCCACCGGCGACCTGATCCCGTCATGTACGCCAGCGCGTATACAGTCGCGCGAGACGCTGCAACTGTTTAATACGATGGAAGAGATGCGTCAAGGACTGCGCCATATCGTCAGTGAAATCAATACAATTGCTGCCAGCGTCGCAGCCGGGGCCAGTGAAATGCAGCAGCATAATGCGCAGGCTAGCGAGCAACACAAAACGCAAAACGCCAGCTTCAGTCATTTGTCTCAGCGCCTGCATCGTGTTTCACAAGAGGTAGAAACCAGCGCTAACGTCTCGCTGCAAGCCACACAGCAGGTTCAGGCTACGGACTCCCTGATGCAAAAATGCACACGTCAGGTTGAGGAGATGGAAACTCAGATGCGGCACATTGTCGATGCGTCCGGAAATATTGCTGGCATTGTAGAGATGCTGGATGGCTTGTCATTACAAACCCGGCTGCTGGCGTTGAATGCCGCAATTGAATCCGCTCATGCAGGTGTTTATGGCCGCAGCTTTTCGGTTGTGGCGAAGGAAATCGGTTTGCTGTCAAATAAAAGCGGCCATTCTACCCGCCAGATTGACGGGCTGATTCAACATACTCAGCAGCATGTCAGTCAGGGCTTTAACAAAGTAAAATCGCTGGAAACGCTCTTTGGGCAAATTAGTCAGGCGGTGAGCGCGGTAGTGACGCAGCTTGATAATTTGCAGCATAACGCTAAAGCTCAGAGCAATCGCGTCAGCCATATTGCTGCTGAAGTGGTGGCGCTCGACAGGCAATTGCAGACTAATGAAGAGTTGAGTCG
This sequence comes from Mixta mediterraneensis, assembly GCF_030283135.1. Lineage (NCBI taxonomy): Bacteria > Pseudomonadati > Pseudomonadota > Gammaproteobacteria > Enterobacterales > Erwiniaceae > Mixta > Mixta mediterraneensis. The sequence continues at coordinate 5,204 of NZ_JASUAZ010000072.1, forward strand.
CCAGCAGCAGCGCGCTGCCGATTCACTGCAATTGCAGGCGTCACGGCTGGGGGAAAGTGTACAGCAATTCCGCATTCGTCCAGCGTAACGCCATAACCTTTGTTCGGAAATCAAACCCGAAAAAAAACCGTCAAAGCGACGGGTTTTTATTCTCCGCTATTTCTTCTTCTTGCCCTGCTTTTTCAGCAGGGTACGAAGTTGTTTTACTTCTGCTGAAGTCAGCGGGCTGGGTACATCTTCTTCAGTGCCTTGATTATCAATGGCCGGATGCTGCTGGGTTTGCAGGCTAGCCTGCAGGCGTTGAACAATTTCCTGGCTCATTGAAATTTGATTTTCAAGCGCCAGTTGTTTGATATGCTCTTTGAGCGCAGGTTCTATTTTAATCGTCAAATTAACAGTTTCGGTCATTTCGTTACTCCCTTTTATTATGCGTACCACGCTACCGGATGACCGTTTCGATTAACATACTGTCATAAAAATCTAATATTAAGCGTTTAAGGGAGAGAAATCGCGTAACACCGACTCATCCAGACTGGTTAAATTGCCCTGCAATTCAGCGCACAGCTTCGCCATGTAACGCACCAGGAAATCAGCATTGTATTCAGCCAGGGTTCGCCCGGCTGCGGTTTGCATACTGTCTGGCAAACGCAGCAGTTTTTTCTGGAAGTGATCTAACGTCCATTGTATGTCGTTGAGTTCCCGCGTTTTGCCTAACGGATCGTCATTATCAAACAATGGCCGGTTCAGTGCGCCCGCCGTGTAAAACACCCGTGCCAGACCAATCGCGCCTAAAGACTCCAGACGATCGGCATCCTGGACAATTTTTGCTTCCAGCGTTTCCGGTGTAATTGCTGCGCTAAAGCTGTGTGCTTTTACGGCGTGTGCAACGGCATCAATTAACCCGGCAGGGAAATCGATAAAATCCTGCTGCAAAATTCGCTGCGTCTCTTTCGCTGCATAAGTCGAGGCCAGATGACGCTCAGGATGATTTTTCGGCAAATTAACCACGTCATGAAAATAACATGCAGTCAATACCACCAGCGGGTTGGCCTCGCTGCCCGCCATAATGCGTTGTGCGCTCATCCATACACGTCGCAGATGGGCAATATCGTGGGCACCGTCATCATGGATCCAGTTAAGTTGAAACCAGCTTTCAAAGCGGGATTGCCAAAGTGTGAGTGACATATTCCATCTCCCTGTAATGATTAATGCGCGAACCTCCCAAAGATAAAGGTGCGCGAACGGCAAGCCATCATAGCGACTGGCTAATGACACTTTTTTACAGTGCTGTGGAAAAGAGCGACGCTGCCAGAAATGCGGGCAGGAAAGTGAGGTTACAATTATTTATATAGCACCGCTTACGCCTCATCGCCGTAAATCCCACCTTTTTCAGCACTTCCTTAAGCAATTGGGCTTAGGTAAATAAGATTAATATTAATAGTGCTTATCGACATGATGCTTTATCCAGGAATCACATTTTCCGCATAAATAAGCCGGTACTAGCACGAAATGCGCTTATAATCCTAGGTTAATCCGTCTTAAAAGACCGCCATAATTGCTGGCTTTACGTACTATAGCCGGGTAATTAGCCGTTTTCGTCTGCTTTGCCAGAAAGTTGTGGTTCGTTTTTTGCTTTTTGGAATTTTTTACCTGAAAAATAGGCGATGGTAGTTTGATAATAAGGCGACAAATTATTAAGAAAAGTGATATATACGCTTTATCCTGGAGCGTTTTTAGCCATGATCGTTTATAGCAGTAACCGGGTTCTACTTATAAAAGAGGTACTCCATGAAAGAACGACCGATTCTTTTTTCTGAACAACGGGTTCGAGCCCTGTTGGTTGGTCAGCAAACGCAAACCCGGCGCATAATGAAGCCACAAACTTTTGGTCCTGGACAGGATCATCATGAAGGCGTACATGCTTTTGATGTCAGTGCAAACCATTTGCATGGTTACAAAATGATGTCGATGGCTGACATCAGTTATCAATGCCCTTATGGCAAACCCGGCGATATTTTATGGGTACGGGAAACCTGGCGTGGGCCGATTGTGCCTGAATGCGATCTGGCTGAATACGAGCGCGATCCTACACCGTTTCGCCTGCCCGCCTTTTGTCAGTATCGTGCCGACAGCAATGAATTAGGCCAGCACTCAATGAACAGCCCCGAAGGCGAGCAGTTTGGCTGGCAAACCGCCATTCATATGCCGCGCTGGGCGAGCCGCATTAATCTTGAGATCACAGATGTACGCGCTGAAAAGATTCAGGACATCAGTGAAGATGACATCATGGCCGAAGGCGTACAGACCGATTCGCACTTCCTTAATAACTTCTTCACCATGAACATGGACTCCGAGTCACCCAAAGAGGCCTACCGCAAAGCATGGCAAAAACAGTACGGCGCGACCAGCTGGGAAGTCAATCCCTGGGTCTGGGTCGTTGAGTTTCACCGCATTGACAGAGGCTAATTAAGCGCGCTTTGCGGGCGAAATCACAGACATGCCCGCTGCAAAGCGGTTGAATAGTTTTCCTGAGCCTGTCGCCAACCAAACCCTGCCAGCATGATGTTTCGATGCTGGCATTTTTATTTTTGCCGCGTCAGGATAGCGTGACCCTCTGATTCTGAGCGAGTGCTGTGATGTTTAACTGGCCCTGGAAAACACATGTAGAGCCATCTTTAGCTGCATTGCCGTGGCAGCAAGGTTTGGCACAACCGATCTTTACCCTCCTTACTGATGATGAGCAGCGTGCGTTAGTGCTGTTGGCGCAGCGTTTTTTATCGCAGAAAAAACTGGTGCCGCTGGATGGTGTGCAACTCGACGAACTGCATAAGTTGCGCATTGCCCTGCTGTTTTGTTTACCGGTGGTAAAGTTAGGATTCGACTGGCTGGACGGCTTTCATGACGTGCTGATCTATCCTGGCCCCTTTTTAACTGAAGATAACTGGCAGGATGAAGCGGGACTTGTGCACAATGCTCCTGCGGTACAGGCTGGCCAAAGCTGGACGCAAGGTCCGGTGGTGCTCAACATGTCAGATATTCAGGACTCGTTTGACCTTTCCGGCTATAACCTGGTGATTCACGAAGTGGCGCATAAGCTGGATGCACGCGGTAGCGGCTATACCAGCGGTATTCCGATGATGCCTCTGCGCGAGGTCGCGTTATGGGAAAGAGACTTACGTGCAGCCATGGATGAGATCACCAGTGAAGTTGAACTGGTCGGCGAACAGGCCTCAAGTATCGATCCTTATGCCGCCAGCGATCCCGCTGAGTGTTTTGCTGTGCTGTCCGAATATTTTTTCAGCGCACCTGATCTGCTGGTCGAGCGTTTTCCTGTTATGTATCAGCACTTACAGCGCTTTTATCAACAAGATCCATTAACGCGCATGATGGCAATCTCGTCAGAATCTGCTTAAATCGCGATCGCTTTGCGTTAAAGCTAGCCAGTTGAATGATAATGTATTTTTTGGAGTTGACACGCTCCTGCGGCGCCGCTAATATTCGCCTCGTTCCAACGATTCCTCTGTAGTTCAGTCGGTAGAACGGCGGACTGTTAATCCGTATGTCACTGGTTCGAGTCCAGTCAGAGGAGCCAATTTAAAGAAACCAGATGTCTACTGACACCTGGTTTTTTGCTTTTTATCAATTAGTTATTCCCTTCCCCATATCTATACACGTCGGTTAAAAACCACTCGAAGTTATACCCTTTTGCTGGTAAAGCGAGTTCGTTTTTCTTTTTACCAGCATTCGGAGGGAACCCATGCCACTTACTGATACTAAAATAAAACATGCCAGGCCCTCAGAAAAAGCGGTGAAGCTCACAGACGGATTCGGTCTGTATCTGCTGGTACACCCAATGGCTCAAAATACTGGCAGTTAGGCTATCGCTTTGAGGGCAAGCAGAAAGTGTTTTCGATTGGTGTTTACCCCGCCGTTTCTCTTGCTGATGCCAGACAGCGCCGTGATGAAGCCAAAAAGCTGTTAGCTTCCGGAATTGATCCCAGCGCCAAAAAAAGTCTGACAACAAAGCGGTTCAGGAAAAGCGTAACAACATCCGTGCTTTTAAAACTGTTGCCAGAGGTTGGTTTGTCACTAAAACCACCTGGTCGGAAGATTATCAACGTTCTGTCTGGACGCAACTGGAAACTTACCGCATGAACCATGAACCATGAACCATCCAGAGATAAAACCATCAGACTGGATAAAGGCAGGAAAACACGATTGTGTGGTCATGCAAATTCACCATCTGGAGTTTGTAAAGTAGTATTTAAAAACTACAGCAACGACACATAATGTTGACTGGAATAGTAAGCAGTGTTTTCCCAGAGCGTCCTGATTTTGGTAGATACGAAAATAACGATGACTCATTTGTAAGACAACTAAAAACAGGAAAATAATAAAACACCTGACTCCTTTCGTGATAAAAATAACATTTTTAATGTTCATCACTTTTATTGTATTATAACAAACCATACCGGTAAAAACATTGCTGTTCCCGAATAACAATTTAAGCTGATATATAGACAACACTATCTCATTTAAAAATAAATGCAATGAGAAGGCATAACAAAGAGCATGATAAAATACGATAGCTTTGCCCTTACTCAAAATAGAGGCAATAAAATAAACTGTCAACCCAGGGTTAATACTATGGCAATATTAGTAAGACGGGCTATGGGCATTTCATAACACGCACGCAAATTATGTGGGATAGCATCCTGGATGGAAAATAGTAAACTCTGGAATAACAATACAATTAATAATATATTTTATTATTATCTTGACAGTGATAGTTAACAATTAGTTATATATTTGATTTATGATCCATACTAAATTAGTTTTTTTGTGAAATTAAACCGGCTGGTTTTTTGAAGGGATTATTAATTCTTTAATTAATTGGATTGTCGCTTTTTGCAACATTGTATGCGGTCGCCGCGTACTTGTAGCAAGCGAAAGAGGAGCAAACAAACCATCCTGACCAATGCGTCTAAATTGTACTTCATTGGACTGAGCAAAATTTACGATTGCATTTTTGGGAAGAATTGCGCTACCAAGACCATGCGTCACGAGTTCAAGGATTGTACTTACACCATCAATATCAATAGCATAGGTCGGTGATAAATTACATACACTCATCGCTTCTTCAAGAAGGAGACGGAACGCATGTTGACGACTAGGCATAACC
>NZ_JASUAZ010000073.1:0-10574 GCF_030283135.1 Mixta mediterraneensis
CGGAAAAAACCTGAATTATCAACAGTCCGCAGTTCACTGACTTACCCGATGCCATACAAATCAGGGGGGTGATTAAATTCCAACCACCTCATGCTGGGGCAGAAATGGTTTCAATTTCCTATACGTGCACCAACGCCAACCTAAACTCATCTATACTGATTTCGGCAGCATGAAATGTTATCTGTTAATGCTGATATGTCTACTCTATCATATCCCTAACTTATATTATTTGGGTGAGTTATGAAAAGTTTAATCTTTATTTTTTATTCTATGAGTTCCATGTTTAATATGGCCATGGCGGATGTTGTCAGGGAGAATGAAAACATTGATCCGTTATATCAAAAAACGATTACCAGAAAAAATGTTAATATCGATCTCCTTGCTTTGTCAAAAGGTAAGAATCAGTTCACCTGGCAAATTAATCAGCCTGATTCTGAAAACCTCACTGTTGTGTTAAATGATGTTATTTTACCCACAGGATCATGGCTGGAGATTATCAATAAAAATCATAGGGATATTTATAATGATAAATCTCTCTATGATGGCAGCAAACCACAAATCGTTCATACAGCAGAGGGAGGGGATACTCTATTTATACGCTTGGTGAAAAATGCAGAACACAATGATGGACATGTTGTTATCCGTGAATACAATTATTTACCGGGGAATAGATTCAGAGCTATTATTGGCAGTAATCAAATGAAATACGCATCATGTTATGAAAAAACCAATCCTACTGTTTTTAGAAAAAGCCATGCGGTGGTGAAAACCAATGGCGCATCCGGGTGGAATGTGGTTGGAGGGAATTATGTCCTGACAAATAAGCATGTCGCGGGCGAAGTTGGAAATAAAATACATAATCTTTATTATAACTATCAGTCGCCAACATGTGACAAAGAAACGCCGGCCAGCAACATTCTAAATATAAAAACGGAAAAGGTCATTCTTGCTGGAGGGAGTGGTTCTGAAGATTATGCTGTTTATAAAGTTGACAACTTGGCCTATGAAGAAGCGGGTATTAAACAAATATTTGGGACCTTAGCGATAAATTCTGAAATTTCAAAGCATGACTTAGATAATGGTGTTTCTGTCTATATTCCCCAGCATCCATGGGGAGCATACAAACGGATTTCTTCATTGCGGGATGATGGTGGGGCCTGCAGAACCCTTCCCGGGGGAAAGGATAATATTGTACAATATGATTGTGATACAGATGGTGGTTCTTCTGGCTCAGCTGTATTAAGTGAAGCAGATAATCGTGTTGTCGCTCTCCATTTTGCCGGGAGTACAAATCATAATTTGGGTGTTCTCGGCCAGCATGTTTATTCGAGAATTAAATCGTTACTACCGGACTCCAATAACAGTCAACTGGCTGTATCTGGTGAGGGGCAACTGATGGTTAGTGAGAAAAATACCTATCCTTATATGCCTACCCAACGAACTGTTCTGAATTATCAACATCCTGTTGCCATTACGTCACTGTACGATAATCGCCTCTCTCATTATTCTGGTTATTCAATATTCAAAGCGAAAAAAAGAGTGGCGGGTGGAGAAGTTGTTGATATAAACGTCCGGTTCACACTTGAAACACCTTGTGGTGAGACAAATCTGGCAGGTGATCATTGTGATAAACAAGGTGAACGTTATCTTCACATGATATTGGATAAAAACGATGATATAAGATCGGGATCGGGATGGATAACATTGAGGGTGAATAATGAGCATGAGCAAAGATTACATAATCTGGTTATTCCTTTTGATTATGACGACTATGATCCATTCTCTTCTCCATTCTCTGATAATGAACAGGTGGAAAATTATACGTTGACGTCAGATAAGGTATTGTCCACTAATCCGATTCAGCATCATTCAAATTTTGGTTTTATCGCGGTACATCCGGGTCAGGGGCCTCAATCTTTGACGACATCTGATACAGGATACAGTACATTAAACGTACAGGTCCAGGATGAGAACCATAAGGTGCATCTGGTGAAATTACGCGGATATCGCAAAACAAGCTGTACACCTCCTTTACGTCCGATATCATCAACGGTAGGGTGTGGTAGTGGTGCCAGACCAGCCTCGCTGGAATTGAGTTTCGAGAAGGAAGATAACGAATTATTACCATCAGGAAATTATACTGGCTTACTGCCATTATTAGCAAAACGTGACACTTTTGAGAAAAATATTCTTGTTCACCTCTCGCTGAAAAAAGCAGGCTCAGAACAGCATCTGGTTGCTGATGCGGGTAAAGACATCACTGTTGAAGCTTCCACAGATACTTCGCGGGCGTATGAATTAGATGGCAGTGCCAGCCAGAATGCCATTTCGTATGAATGGACTATCGTAGAAGGTACGAATAAATTTTGGTTACAGGAGAAACATGCAGGCCCGTGGGTCAAGAAAGTGGAAAGTGTCAGGGCCCGTGCGCTTATTCCCGCTAATACGACTGGTAAGGTGACATATTTGCTGACTGTTACAGGTAAAGATGGCAAAAAAGCTGAGAGTAGAAAAAGCGTTATTGTCACGGCTATGAAAGAAAAACCTTTGCCATCAATAGCTGAATGGGACGCGACAAAGGCATACGCTCAGCCGTGTACTAAAGTCCGCTTTAATCAGAAAGTGTGGCTTAATGGTTGGTGGTCAAAAGGAGAAGAACCTTCTGATAGCGGAACCTGGGGTGTATGGAGAGAGCAGGGATCTTCACATATGCATGCGGCTTGTAAGTGATTAAATGTAGGTTGTGTCGCATTAACGGCCATAGACCAGCAAAAGTTGCGCTGCCTGTTTTTCAGGCGGCCAACACGTAAAATTGCTCTGCCGGTGACAATCCCTCACTTGGCTCTGTCGCATTAGCGTAGGCAAGTCAGCAAACATTGCGCTGCCGATATTTTAGGCAACCAACAGATAAAATTGTTCCGCCGGTGATAAATGCTCTCCAGCGGGATGCTGATATTGCCCTTTACGTATCATATGCACTAACTCAATGCCCGCGAGTATCGTCTGCGCTCGCCGAAATGATTTGAACAGTGCAGCCTGACGGACGCAAATTGAAAACCGCGTCATCTGCCAGACTCTGAGTTGTCATACAGTGATTTGAATATGTATGATCTGGCTACATATTTTGCTCAGAGCTTTCCCCCATGATGACCCGTAAAAGTATCGATACCATCCTGCTCTCCGTTGCCGCTGATAAGCTTTCACAGCGTGAATGGGACTGGATTAAGCTGATGAAGGCCATGGACCCGCCTCCGGCCATGGTCGCCAGCGCCATACTGGAGCACCGCCACGATACGGCAGCGCTCACCCGCCTGCAGGACGCCGGGGATTAATCTGCCACGTGGTTTCCGGTTTCAGTCCCCGCCCGCTCAAAAAACTGTTCACGGCTAACCAGTGCTGGACGTCTTTCCTCGACGCCGGTGGTCTGCGCGATATCGAAGTCGAAGCTGTCACCAAAATGCTCGCCTGCGGCACCCGCATCAGCGGCGTGAAGGAATATGCCTGCGATAATCCCGGTTGCCACCACGTAAAATACATCACCAACGCCTGCCACAGCCGGGCCTGCCCGTCCTGTGGTAAAAAGGCCACCGACCTGTGGATTGCCGCCCAGCTTAACCGCCTGCCGGACTGCGACTGGATACACCTGGTCTTCACCCTCCCCGATTCTCTCTGGCCCCTGTTTGAGGTCAACCGCTGGCTGCTTAACGACCTCTGTCGCCTCGCCGTCGATAACCTGCTGTACGCCGCCGGCAAACGGGCGCTGGATATCGGCATTTTCTGCGCTATCCACACTTACGGCCGGCGACTCAACTGGCATCCCCATGTTCATGTCTCCGTCACCTGCGGCGGTATCAACGAGCACGGAAAGTGGAAAAAAATCAGCTTCCGTAAGGACGCCATGCGCGCCCGCTGGATGTGGAATATCCGCCAGCTGCTCCTGAACGTCTGGTCTGATGGCATAGCGATGCCGTCTTCGCTGTCACATATCACCTCCGAATCACAGTGGCGCAGCCTGATACTGACCGCCGGCGGCGATTACTGGCATGTGTACATGTCAAAAAAGACGGCGGGTGGCAAAAACACCGTGAAATACCTGGGCCGTTACCTGAAAAAGCCGCCGATAGCAGGCTCCCGGCTGGCGCACTACGCCGGCGGTGCCACGCTGAGCTTCCGCTACCACGACCACAATACGGGCGAGCAGGCCACGGAGACGCTGACGCAGCGGGAAATCGTGGCGCGCCTGAAACAGCATATCCCGGAAAAGTTCTTCCGGATGGTGCGCTATTTTGGCTTTCTGGCCAACCGGATGTGTGGGGAAAAGCTACCGCAGGTGTACCAGGCGCTGGGGATGGATAAACCGGAGCCAGTGCTGAAGGTCTGCTACGCGCAGATGAGTAAGCAGTTCCTGCGGCGTGACCCGTTTGAATGCGTGCTGTGCGGCGGGCGAATGGTGTACCGCCGCGCGGTGACGGGTCTGAATGTGCAGGGGCTGAAAATCCACGCGCGGGAGATCAGCCTGATGAGATACATCCCGGGATGATGCAGGGAAGATCCGCCTTGTGTACTCAGCCAGCCTGAAAAATGACCGGAAAAAACCTGAATTATCAACAGTCCGCAGTTCACTGACTTACCCGATGCCATACAAATCAGGGGGATGATTAAATTCCAACCACCTCATGCTGGGGCAGAAATGGTTTCAATTTCCTATACGTGAACTGGCACGCGCCATCTTTTTGGCTTTAGTGCTGATGATTTTGAGACAAGAATAATGTGACATGGCCGTTCTCCAAATTTTAGACGCTTTTGGAAACCGATAGCCTGCTAACCGGACTCCGCGCGTCACAAATGTGGGCGAGCCAAGTATTGTGTGGGTAGAACCTAAAACTGATGGGCTATTGCTTTGCGAGACAGGCGCCAGGTGACCATCACCACCTCCCGCTATGATGGCAAAATCGTCTTGTTAAGTCAAACCAGACAATATTTTACAGAATGCAGAAAGAGAAAAGCCACCCATAGGGTGGCTTTTCCGGTACTAACTTTGGCGCTCAGGTCCGAAGAAATCTGAGCCTTGATGGAAAAATAGTATGCTATTTTGACGTATACGTCAACCGTAATAAGATGGAGCAAAATAGCGGAGCCGTGTATGAATCTGGAAGACTACATCTCAGAAGAGCGTCTGAAAATCTATGAAAGCATTCTGAAGCTTAAAAAAGAAGAAACAATAGACGCGTATAACTGGAACAAAGCATTAAGCAGCGCCATGCACCCCCTCATGCACTGCCTTGAGGTCACACTAAGGAATAGTATTGACTATAGCATACGTCATACCCCACCTCCTGGAGCTGCTCCGGCAGGTGCTCCGGCACTGTATCGGACAGACAAAAACTGGATTTTTGACCTGTTTCGTTACCTGGGCGATAAACAATTCATCAGGCAGAATAAGCGCTATAAATTCGATTCGAACGGGCAAATACAGTATCTGGCAAATGGTTTTCCGGCGTATAAAACGACAACCTGGGAAGAGAAGACTATCAGGAAGGTATCCAAACGTATCACAGATGCTGGTAAGCAGGTAACAGCTGAGCGTGTTATATCAGGGCTCGATTTTGGCTTTTGGACAAACTTACTGACAAGCTCGTATGAAGACCCACGCACTAGAACATTACTATGGCCAAATCTTTTGACCGAGGTGTTTCCCGGTGCTCCCGCTGGCACTAAGCGGCATACACTTGAGAATAAATTCAACCAGATAAGGGAGCTACGGAACAGACTCTCACATCACGAGGCTATCTGGAAGTTCCAATATGAAGATCCTCGTACTGGAAAACCAGATTACAACAATCCCGTGTTTGGTCTAAATGCATCGCTCATTTTGCTGTCAAAAAACTATGACAACATGCTGGAGTTACTTAAATGGTTAAGCCCGGACAGGTATGAGTCATTTTTGGATAATGGACATGATTCCCGCTTTAGAATTCTATGTACAAAAGAAGGGTTATACAGCTTTGTCCGCCCAACAAAAATATTAGACTCGTTAGATATTGGCCAGAACCGACAGTTGCTCAAGCTACTTAAAAACCTGAAAAAGAACAAAGCGTATAGACTGATGGACAGGAAAAAACTGGTAGCCATAATCGGGCAGGATTATATACACCGCTAACTCAAAATCAGACAGCTCTGGATACAGAGGTCGTCTAAACCTCCCTTCCTGGCTCTCCCTGTCTGGCTATAAAAGTAAACAGGTGGGGCAGGGAGGCATCCCCTTCGGGCTCTGCCAGCCAGCCACAGCGATCAAACAGCTTCATCACCCCCGCCACGTTTCCCGTCAGACGCGCTGTCAGCTGATTTATCTGTCGGCCGCTGTCGTCAAAAGCAACATCGAGGTTGGACCGTGAGAGATAAATGCCGTTGACGCCGGTATTCAAAGCCACGGCATACCGACCGGACCATTCCCGATCGCCCAACAGGCGGTAGTTCCAGTGCATGTCCTTCGCTGTCTCCAGGGCATACGTCAGCCGGAACAGGTCGTTCTGCTCAGACAGTTCGCCGGTGCAAGATCGCCAGAGGTAGTTCAGTTTGCTGGCCAGCTTCGCGTTGACACCCAGCTGGCGCCCTTGTTTCAGAAGCCACTCGATATCGGGAGTAATATCTCGCGAAAAACGCCGTTGCTTCAGTGCGGTAGCCAGCCAGCGTGTGAGAAAAAGGTTTTCCTGCGCCGGTGATAACACATCACCTTTTTGTCTGGCCAGCGCAAGCGCCACCAGGGCACACCAAGCCAGGTGGCCCGATTTTTTTGTCAGCGTCACTGCGTGTCCTTCTCCTTTCTGTTCCTGGTTGTTCAGGCATCACTCTGGCATATTTTAACCGTAAAGGAGGCAGCCAGTCATATGAAACTAAGCGATTACTATAAATTTATTCAATGCCTTCCATAGTTAATCAGCTAAAGAAATGAATATACGTTCACTGTCATATATATTTATTATCCTTTTAGTTTTATCTTTATTCCAGTGACAACGACCTGCAAAAATAATTGCAGCCCCTTCGAGACTTTCAGAATCTGAAATATTAAATTTTTCGATTATTGCATCACGCAGATCGCCTAAGGGTATTCCAACATCCCTGCATTCAGCAGGATTAAGCCATTCAATATCATTGTTCGAGTTATATAGCGTCCCCCAGTAAAACCTGAGTGCATTTTTAGTCATGGGTTCAGCATCAGGAAATTTCACAAATAAATTTTTGGCTTTATACTTGAAGTCGCCGAACGGGATGATCGTATCAGACGTCGCCAGTCCTGTCCCCCTGATTAAGCTGTGCAGTATTTTTTGAAGTGAAACTGTCGGAACTCGCTTTTGTTCTGACTTTATGGTGTGGACTTTATTGTGCCCCGTCCCGGTTATCTCCGTTTTCTCGCTGAAACCAGACGGTTCGCTGCCTGCTGAAGAAGCACTGTCAAAATTGAAGCTTATTATAATTGTATCTGACTCTGCGATTATCTGCTGAACTTCAGAAGCATTTCTGACTTCCCTTTGCCGTTGCGGTGAGAGTGTATTTTCCCTGCAGGTGCAGTACCGGGATCCAAAACAGGCCTGTTTACCATCAACACTTTTTTTCCTGTAGAATGCCTGTTCACGGCAACCCGGGCATACCAGTGAATGCCTTAATTTCTCTATTTCTTTCTCAGGTAATTTTTGGAAATCGATAACTGAGTAGCACTTATCGACACCACCAAAAGTACAAATACTATTAAACATAGTAAAGTCACCCCCCTGTTATTTTGTTATTTAAAAGATAATTAAAACCCGCTCAATATAACACATTACTTTTTTTCTCTTACCAGTTGAGCTCTTCTCAGCGCATAGCCCAGGCGTAATGTTTTTCAGCATAGTTGTACAGCCGGTAAGAGTTCTGCTCGTCGCCACCGATAAAAATACCATTATCCATTATCCCCTCCGCCAGCCGCTGCGTGTACCGGTGCGCAGCCTCATCCAGCTCTGCCCGGCTTCCCCATGCCCCCTGTTGCTTGCGCCAGTTCAGCCTAACGGCTTTCAGCAGTCGGCACATCTGCTGGCAGATGAAGTAGCAGGCGACGACGTTGCGCGCATCCCCCACAAAGACCACGTCGCTGTCCGGCCGCATCATTTCATTCCACAGGTAGATATCGTAGCAGCCCAGCATCATGGCCACGCGTTTTGCCACGAAACCGCCATACCAGTAATACGCGGTGCGGGGAATGTTCAGCCGGCGGCTCTCGGCAATATTACCGGTATGGAATGTCAGCAGGCCGGACTCCGTCAGTTCCCGGACCAGCCCCTCCAGCACCCAGTGCCAGGTATCGGTTTCGCTGTGCTCAGACAGTGCTGAAAAGTAGCGGCTGACAATGCCGGCAATCTGCTGTTCCGGCACAGCGTCACCATTCTCCGCCTGAAGGGACAGCTTACGGCACAGTTCCTCACGCTCCACCAGGGCATTCAGCATGGCATCAGTTGTCACGTTCTGTTCGGTAGCCAGTGGCGCGACACGTTCACGCAGGTCGTCAGAGAGAAAAATGCCAGCCCCGGCGGCAACCGCCGACGGTATCCTGACGCGGCGTGATACGGGCTTGTAGATTTCGCCGGTCTCCGGTCTGATTTTCAGGCCTGCCTTAAGCCAGCGACTCAGTTCCTGGGGAAGGATATCCGGGTTGTCCTTCAGAAAGCGGGCACGGTTTCCGCGAGCCGTTCCGTACACGCTGTCAAACATGGCCTTTCGCCTGGTGCGCTATGCCGTTGCTGCCATGCAGCGGCACCTTGAGGCGGGGCATAAAAAGTTGCCACTGGTGATACCGGTGCTGTTCTATACGGGCAAACGCAGCCCATATCCGTACTCCACCCGGTGGCTGGATGAGTTTGACGCCCCGGAACTGGCAGGCAGGCTCTACAGCCAGGCTTTCCCGCTGGTTGACGTTACTGTCATTCCGGATGATGAAATCGCCGGCCACCGCAGCATGGCCGCTCTGACCCTGCTGCAGAAGCACATCCATCAGCGAGACCTGGCAGAACTGACCGATCGGCTGGCCCCAATTCTGCTGGCTGGCTATCTGTCTTCATCACAGGTGATATCGCTGGTACACTATATTGTACAGGCAGGCGAATCAGCCGACGCCGAAGCCTTTGTACGCGAACTGGCACAGCGTGTGCCGCAACACGGAGACGCACTTATGACCATCGCACAGCAGCTTGAGCAGAAGGGCATTGAGAAGGGTATTGAGAAGGGCAGGGCAGAAGGCCTTAAGCTCGGCGAACAGCGCGGCATTGAAAAAGGCCGCACCGAAGGCGAGCGTGAAACCACTCTGAAAATTGCCCGTACCATGCTGCAGAACGGTCTTGACCGTAACACCGTCATGAAAATGACCGGTCTGACCGAAGACGACTTGGCACAAATCCGCCACTGACTTATTCAGCGGCCCCGGCAGCCGCGCTGCTGAGCCGCCACGTGCAGCCGCCCAGGGAGTCATTCCCCCATCGCTCCGTCACACACAGGTCACCCTGCACCTTAAGAAACATCACGGGCTTCAGCACAATTTCGTCGGGGATGAGGCCGCCATAGTGCCTTATCAGCAGCTTTCCCTCCGTGTACCCGGAGCAGCCCGGGCGCCCGCGATGAAAGGCCCGGATGCAGTTGTCCGGGTTCGCCCTGAGCACCTGCAGTATCGCTTCACGCTCCATTCTTCACTCCTTTGTTTCAGACATCCACTGTAGTCAGTAAACGCCATTATTCCGGTCAGCTGAAGAGAGCCGCTGCTGTACTGATTTTATCTATGCTTCTGTTAACTGATGCTTTTCTGCCGTCAGCGCATAAAGGCCGGACGGCCCGTCACCGGTCATCTGCCATCCACAGCGGTTAAACAGCTTTTCCAGCCCCTTCACGCGCCCGGTCAGGCGCGCCCTCAGCGGGCTGACCTGCCAGCCGTTGTCGTCAAACGCCGCGTCCAGGCTGGTCCGGGACACGTAAATGCCGTTGACGTCAGGATTCAGGGCAGCGGCATGGCGTCCTGCCCACTCCCGGTCGCTGAGCAGCCGGTACGCCCAGTGCATGTCCTTCGCGGTTTCCAGGGCATAGGTCAGCCGGAACAGGTCGTTCTGTTCAGACAGCGCGCCGGTGCAGGAGCGCCAGAGGTAGTCCAGCTTGCCGGCAAGCTTTGCGCCCACGCCATACTGGCGACCCTGTTTCAGCAGCCACTCGATGTCGGGTGCCACCTCACGGGGAAAGCGGCGCTGCTTCAGGGCGGTTGCCAGCCAGCGGGTCAGAAAGAGGTTTTCCTGTGCCGATGACAGCACATCACCGCTCTGTCTGGCCAGCGCAAGCGCCACCAGGGCGCACCATGCCAGATGTCCTGATTTTTCTGTCAGTGTCACTGCCTGTACTATTCATTATATTCTGTACACAAATTTTTTGAGGCATCACACTTATAACACAATATCCTTTCATTTAAGCTAAAATACCGGCACAAACGTAACTTTATAAGTCTTCAAAATGAGCACCTATCTGTTCATGCCAGGTATAAATCTAACTCCATCAAAAGAAATATCATT
>NZ_JASUAZ010000074.1:0-9182 GCF_030283135.1 Mixta mediterraneensis
TACGCCAATGGCCACGTTACTTGATGGAAAACGGGTCTGGGCAGAAAAGAATCTGAACCAGATTTAATCTGACAGACACCTGTATAAATAACCGGTAACTGTCAGATCAGGTCTGAGCTAGTACAAAATAAGTTCAGAGGGCGGCTGTACGGCCGCTCTTATCAAACCGGCTTTTCTTTTGGTGAAGCTTTCCAGAATTCACGGTAACGGATTCAGTTCACGGACGTTTTTTTAAGGTACATTCTATGTCCGAGCAGTTCCTCTATTTCCTTCAGCAGCTATTTAACGGTGTTACCCTCGGTAGCACTTACGCGCTGATTGCTATCGGCTACACCATGGTTTACGGCATCATTGGCATGATTAACTTCGCTCACGGCGAGGTTTATATGATCGGTAGCTATGTCTCCTTTATCGCTATTGCTGCCCTGATGATGATGGGCATTGATACCACATGGCTGATGATCGCCGCCGGTTTTGTGATGGCGGTGATTATTTCCAGCGCTTATGGCTGGAGCATTGAGCGCGTGGCGTATAAGCCGGTGCGTTCCTCAAAGCGACTGATTGCGCTGATCACTGCCATCGGCATGTCGATCTTCCTGCAAAACTACGTCAGTCTGACCCAGGGGTCGCGCGACCTCGCGCTGCCAGGCCTGGTAACCGGACAGTGGACGCTGGGTGAAAGCAACGGCTTTGCTGCCACGCTCTCCGCAATGCAGATTGTGATCTGGTTGGTCACCTTCCTCGCGATGCTGGCGTTAACGCTGTTCATCCGTTATTCGCGCATGGGGCGCGCCTGTCGCGCCTGTGCTGAAGACCTGAAAATGGCCAGCCTGCTGGGAATTAATACCGACCGTGTGATTTCGCTGACATTCATTATTGGGGCGGCGATGGCGGCGGTAGCGGGCGTGCTGCTCGGTCAGTTTTATGGCGTGATTAATCCATTTATCGGATTTATGGCCGGAATGAAAGCCTTTACCGCCGCGGTGTTAGGCGGCATTGGCAGCATTCCCGGCGCGATGATTGGTGGGCTGGTGCTCGGCATCGCCGAAGCGCTGACCTCCGCTTATCTCAGCACGGAATATAAAGACGTGGTCTCCTTTGCGCTATTGATTGTGGTGCTGCTGGTTATGCCAACCGGGATTCTGGGCCGCCCGGAGGTTGAAAAAGTATGAAGAACGCCCTGGTTAATGCGCTTATCTCTGCGCTGATGATGCTGGTTCTGGCAACCTTTTTTATGGGGCTGCGCCTGAATCTGGACGGCACCCGCCTGGTGGTACAGAACGCCGGAAGCGTGCGTTGGGAATGGATTGCCGTTGCCTGCGTGGTGGTGTTTATATTCCAGCTGCTGCGTCCGGTGTGGCAAAGCGGTATGAAAAAAGTGTCGTTGCCTGCGCTGGTGTTGCCGGGTATTGACGGTTCCACACTGAAGCAAAAACTGGTGATGGCGGCGATCATTCTGGCTGCGGTTGCCTGGCCGTTTTTGGTCTCGCGCGGCACTGTCGATATTGCCACCATGACACTAATCTATGTGATGCTCGGCCTGGGTCTGAACGTGGTGGTTGGCCTTTCTGGCCTGCTGGTGCTGGGTTATGGTGGTTTTTATGCCATTGGCGCTTATACCTTTGCGCTGCTTAATCACTATTATGGTCTCGGTTTTTGGCAGTGTCTGCCGCTGGCGGGCATGGTTGCCGCGCTGTTTGGTTTGCTGCTCGGCTTTCCGGTGCTGCGTCTGCGTGGAGATTATCTGGCGATTGTGACGCTTGGTTTTGGTGAAATTGTCCGCATCCTGCTACTCAATAATACGGAGATAACCGGCGGCCCGAATGGCATCAGCCAAATCCCGAAACCGACGCTTTTCGGCCTGGAATTCAACCGCAGCCCACACGATGGCGGCTGGGATACTTTCCACCATTTCTTTGGCCTTAAATACGATCCCAGTGACCGGATTATTTTCCTTTATCTGGTGGCGCTGTTGCTGGTAGTGCTGACGCTCTTCGTCATCAATCGTCTGCTGCGTATGCCACTGGGTCGGGCCTGGGAAGCGCTGCGCGAAGATGAAATTGCCTGCCGCTCGCTGGGCTTAAGCCCCACGCGCATCAAACTGACCGCTTTTACTATCAGCGCTGCCTTTGCCGGTTTCGCGGGTAGCCTGTTTGCCGCGCGTCAGGGCTTTGTCAGCCCGGAATCTTTTACTTTCGTCGAATCGGCCTTTGTGCTGGCGATTGTGGTATTGGGCGGAATGGGATCACAGTTTGCGGTCATTCTTGCCGCCATCCTGCTGGTGGTCTCGCGTGAACTCATGCGCGATCTCAATGAATACAGCATGCTGGTACTGGGTGGATTGATGGTGCTGATGATGGTTTGGCGTCCACAAGGTTTGCTGCCGATGAAACGCCCTCACCTGAAGCTAAAACCAGGTAAACAAGGAGAGCAGGCATGAGTCAGCCTTTATTAGCGGTTGAGGGCCTGATGATGCGCTTCGGCGGCTTGTTAGCCGTAAATAACGTAGCGCTGGCGCTGCATCCGCAAGAAATCGTTTCACTGATTGGACCGAATGGTGCGGGCAAAACCACAGTGTTCAACTGCCTGACCGGCTTTTACAAACCGACCGGTGGTAGTATCAGGCTGCGCGATCAGCATCTGGAGGGGTTGTCGGGCCAGAAGATTGCGCGCATGGGCATTGTGCGCACTTTCCAGCATGTGCGGCTGTTTCGGGAAATGACGGTGATTGAAAACCTGCTGGTGGCGCAGCATCAGCATCTGAAAAGCGGCGTGTTTTCCGGGCTGTTAAAAACGCCGGCCTTTCGCCGCAGCGAAAGTGAAGCACTGGATCGCGCGGCCATCTGGCTGGAGCGCGTGGGGCTGCTTGAACTGGCGAACCGCCAGGCAGGAAATCTTGCGTATGGTCAGCAGCGTCGTCTGGAAATCGCACGCTGCATGGTGACGCGCCCGGAGATTTTAATGCTGGACGAACCGGCGGCGGGCCTGAATCCAAAAGAAACCCATGAGCTGGACGAATTAATTGCCGAATTGCGTGGCGAACATAAGGTGACAGTATTGTTGATTGAGCACGATATGAAGTTGGTCATGGGGATCTCCGACCGTATTTATGTGGTGAACCAGGGGACGCCTTTAGCTAACGGCACGCCGGAAGAAATTCGACATAACCCGGACGTGATCCGAGCCTATTTAGGAGAGGCGTAAGATGGCCAACCCGATGTTAACCATTGAAAATGTCAGCGCACATTATGGCAAAATCCAGGCGCTGCATAACGTCAGCCTTTATATTCATCAGGGTGAAATCGTCACGCTCATTGGGGCGAACGGCGCGGGTAAAACCACCTTGCTGGGAACGCTTTGCGGCGAACCGCGCGCTACCCAGGGGGCAATAACCTTTGACGGCAAAACCATCACTGACTGGCAAACCGCACGTATTATGCGTGAAGCGATAGCGATTGTGCCGGAAGGCCGCCGCGTCTTTACACGCATGACGGTAGAAGAGAACCTGGCAATGGGAGGATTCTTTGCCAGCCGCCAGCAATATCAGGAACGCATCAGACGCGTCTGTGAGCTGTTCCCGCGTCTGGATGAGCGCAAGGCACAGCGCGCAGGCACCATGTCCGGGGGTGAGCAGCAGATGCTGGCGATTGGGCGCGCCTTGATGAGTCAGCCGCGCCTGTTATTGCTGGATGAGCCATCGCTGGGTCTGGCCCCCATTATTATTCAGCAAATTTTCGACACCATTGAGCAGCTACGCAGCGAAGGGATGACGATTTTCCTTGTTGAGCAGAATGCTAACCAGGCGCTGAAACTGGCCGATCGCGGCTACGTACTGGAAAATGGCCGCGTAGTGCTGGAAGATAGCGGCGATGCGTTGCTGGCTAATGAGGCCGTGCGCAGCGCTTATCTCGGCACCTGATCTGGCTGGTCAGATTGCGGTTGGCCAGGGTTCGCCATCCTCTCGTACGCATGTACGCTTCGGTGGCTGTGCGCTGTCCATCTGCAATCTGCTTGTGCCGCCGCAGGTCGCTGCGATGGCTATCCGTCATCTTCTGTTTAAGTGCTGAAATCCTGCTGTAACTTTCCTGTCATTCATCTGTTATTTATCCGTCATTTTCCCGTGTCATGTTACTTCGCGAACAGAAAGGCGTGATTTCATGCGTACCTACCTGCACAGGAAAATAATATGTCCGTGTTTACTTTTCGTCGTAGCCTGATGAGTGCGGTGCTGGGCCTGATGCTCAGTGGTCATGCGCTCGCCGCCACTGAAATTCCTTTCTGGCATTCAATGGAAGGTGAATTAGGCAAAGAAGTTGACTCTCTGGCGCAACGTTTTAACCAGACTCACCCCGATTATAAAATTGTGCCAACCTACAAAGGTAACTACGAGCAGAGCCTGGCCGCAGGTATTGCAGCGGTACGTACCGGTAAAGCACCGGCCATTTTGCAGGTGTACGAAGTGGGTACTGCGACCATGATGGCATCGAAAGCCATTGTGCCAGTGCATCAGATTTTTCATGACGCGGGAATCGCGTTTGATGAAAAGCAGTTTGTTCCCACCGTTTCCGGTTATTACAGTGACGCAAACGGCCATCTGATTTCACAACCGTTTAACAGCTCTACGCCAGTGCTGTACTACAACAAAGACGCCTTCAAAAAAGCGGGGCTGGACCCTGACCACCCGCCAAAAACCTGGCAGGAACTGGCGAAAGATGCCGATGCTTTGCATCAGGCGGGCATCAGTTGCGGCTACGCCAGTGGCTGGCAGGGCTGGATTCAAATTGAAAACTTTAGTGCGTGGCACGCACTGCCCGTCGCCACCAAAAACAATGGATTCGATGGCACCGATGCGGTACTGGAATTCAATAAGCCGGTTCAGGTTCGCCACATTCAGATGCTGGAAGCGATGAACAAAAAAGGTGATTTCACCTATTTTGGACGAAAAGATGAATCTACCGCCAAATTCTATAATGGCGATTGCGCTATCACCACGGCGTCCTCCGGTTCACTTGCCGATATTCGTCACTACGCAAAATTCAACTTCGGCGTGGGGATGATGCCGTATGACGACACCGTACCTGACGCGCCGCAAAACGCCATCATCGGGGGGGCCAGTCTGTGGGTGATGAAGGGTAAAGATGCCAATACCTACAAAGGGGTCGCGGAGTTCATGAAGTTCCTGGCGCAGCCGGAAATCGCCGCAGAATGGCATCAAAAAACCGGTTATCTGCCCGTGACTACCGCCGCGTATGAGCTGAGCAAGAAGCAGGGCTTCTATGATAAAAATCCCGGCGCGGATATTGCTACCCGCCAGATGCTGAACAAGCCACCGTTGCCGTTCACCAGAGGTATACGTCTGGGCAATATGCCGCAAATTCGCACCCTCATTGACGAAGAACTGGAAGGGGTCTGGACCGGCAAACAGTCGCCGCAAAGCGCACTGGATAATGCCGTGCAGCGCGGTAATGCGTTGCTGCGTCGCTTTGAGCAACAGGTTAAGTAATTACTTTCAGGCCGGTATCGCCCGGCCCTTATTCCCCTTACGCAGAGTACGCTATGTCCTCATCTCGTCCGGTCTTTCGCACCAGCCTGTTGCCCTATCTTTTGGTGCTACCGCAACTGTTGATCACCGCTGTTTTCTTTCTCTGGCCTGCCGGAGAAGCGCTGTGGTATTCACTGCAATCCCTTGATCCATTTGGTATTTCCAGCACGTTTGTCGGGCTGGATAATTTCAGACGCCTGTTGGACGATGAATATTATCTGGCGTCGTTCTGGACGACGTTAAAATTCAGCGGGTTAGTCACGGTATGTGGCATGGCGTTTTCACTGCTGCTGGCGGCGCTTGTCGATTATGTGGTTCGCTTACGCAAGCTGTATCAAACGCTACTGTTGCTGCCGTATGCGGTAGCGCCTGCGGTGGCGGCGGTGTTATGGATGTTTTTGTTTAACCCTGGCCTCGGCCTGTTTAGTTATTTGCTGAACCAGCTTGGTTATAACTGGAACTACGCGCAAAACAGCGGTCAGGCGATGTTTCTGATTGTGCTGGCCTCAATCTGGCAGCAAATGAGCTACAACTTTTTGTTCTTTTTTGCCGCGCTGCAATCCATTCCTAAATCGCTGACAGAAGCCGCAGCGATTGATGGCGCCGGTCCGGTGCGCCGCTTCTTCAATTTATCGCTACCGCTGATTACCCCGGTGAGCTTCTTTCTGCTGGTGGTGAATCTCATCTACGCCTTCTTTGACACCTTCCCGGTGATCGATGCGGCGACAGGCGGCGGTCCGGTTCAGGCCACCACCACCCTGATCTATAAAATTTACCGGGAAGGTTTTACCGGTCTGGATCTTTCCTCTTCGGCGGCGCAATCGGTGGTACTGATGCTGCTGGTGATCGGCCTGACGGTGGTTCAGTTCCGTTTTGTAGAACGTAAGGTGCAATATCAATGATTGAGAACCGGCGCGGGCTGGACATCGTCAGCCACCTTGTTTTAGTGCTCGGTGTGCTGATCATTCTGTTTCCGCTGTATGTGGCGCTTGTGGCCGCCACGCTGGATACCGATGCGGTATATCAGGTGCCAATGACGTTGATTCCCGGTACGCATTTATGGGAAAACCTGACGCGCATCTGGACGCAGGGCATAAATGGCAGTGGCCCGGCCTTCGGCATCATGTTGCTTAACAGCATGATCATGGCGCTGGGAATTACCTGTGGAAAAATCGTGGTGTCGATGCTTTCGGCATTTGCTCTGGTGTGGTTTCGCTTCCCGCTGCGTTCGCTGTTCTTCTGGCTGATTTTCATTACTCTGATGTTACCGGTTGAAGTACGCATTTTCCCCACGGTGCAGGTCATTGCTGACCTGAACATGCTCGACAGCTACAGCGGCTTAACCTTGCCCTTAATGGCGTCGGCTACCGCGACCTTTCTGTTTCGTCAGTTCTTTCTGTCATTACCCGATGAACTGGTCGAAGCGGCGTGTATTGACGGCGCCAGTCCGATGCGTTTTTTCTGGGACATTGTGCTGCCGCTGTCCAAAACCAATCTCGCGGCGTTGTTCGTCATCACGTTTATCTACGGCTGGAATCAATATCTCTGGCCGCTGCTGATCATCAATGACGCCAGCTTAGGCACGGCGGTGGCGGGGATCAAAAGCATGATCTCAACCAGCGGCTCGCCGACTCAGTGGAACGAAGTGATGACAGCAATGTTATTAACCCTGATCCCACCGGTATTGGTGGTATTCGTCATGCAGCGTGCTTTTGTGCGTGGCCTGGTTGAGAGTGAGAAATAAAATATGGCAGGCGTAACGCTTCAGGCGGTCACAAAATCCTACGATGGAAAAAATCAGATCATCCAACCGCTGAATATCACGGTGAATGAGGGTGAGTTTATGGTGATGGTTGGCCCGTCCGGCTGCGGTAAATCTACGCTACTGCGTATGGTGGCCGGGCTGGAGCGCGTCACGACTGGCGATATTTATATCGGCGACAGACGTGTCACCCATGAAGAACCGAAAGATCGTGGTATTGCAATGGTGTTTCAAAATTATGCGCTCTATCCTCACATGTCGGTGGAAGAGAACATGGCATATGGCCTGAAAATTCGCGGCATGGGCAAAGCGCAGATCCGTCAGCGCGTCGCAGAGGCAGCGCGTAGTCTTGAGCTGGAGCATTTGCTGAGCCGACGACCGCGCGAGCTTTCTGGCGGTCAGCGTCAGCGCGTGGCGATGGGGCGCGCCATCGTGCGTGAACCCGCCGTCTTTCTGTTTGATGAACCGCTTTCTAACCTTGATGCCCGGCTGCGTGTGCAGATGCGGCTGGAGCTGCAACAGCTGCATCGTCGCCTGCAAACAACCAGCTTGTACGTTACTCACGATCAGGTTGAAGCCATGACGCTGGCGCAGCGGGTGATGGTAATGAATAAAGGCAGAGTCGAGCAGACTGGTACGCCGGTAGAAGTCTATGAACGACCCGCCAGCCAGTTTGTTGCCTCATTTATCGGTTCGCCAGCGATGAATCTGCTGGCTGGACAGATCAACAGCGACGGCACGCGCTTCAGTCTTAATTCTTCTTATGCGTTACCGCTAAGTGAGCATAAGGCAGAATGGGCGAATCGTCCGGTGACGCTCGGCATTCGTCCTGAACATGTCCGAATCAGCAGCCGCGAGCAGCATGGCATCCCAATGCGGGTTGAAACGCTGGAGATGCTGGGCGCGGATAACCTTGCGCACGGACGTATTGGCGAAACGCGTTTGGTGGTGCGTTTACCCCACAGTGAACGACCGCAGGCAGGCAGCACGCTGTGGCTGCATCTGCCAGCAGATGCGTTACACTTCTTCGATTCAACTCATGGAAAACGTCTGGAATGAGTCAATATAACTGGCCTTACCCGCATATCGTTGCGCATCGCGGCGGTGGCAAACTGGCACCGGAAAATACCCTGGCGGCGATTGATGTTGGCGCTGAATATGGTCATCAAATGATTGAATTTGATGCCAAATTATCGAGCGATATGCAAATTTTTCTGTTGCATGACGATACGCTCGATCGCACCAGTAACGGCTGGGGCGTCGCGGGGGAACTGCCGTGGGAAAAGCTGGCGCAACTGGATGCAGGCGGCTGGTTCGGTAACGATTTCACTGGCGAACCGCTGGCGCGTCTGGAAGACGTCGCCGCGCGTTGTCGTCAGCATCAAATGATGGCTAACATCGAAATTAAACCGACCACCGGCAGTGAAATTGCAACGGGCCGCGCCGTGGCGCAGGCGACAGCGCAGCTGTGGCAAGGTCAAACCGCGCCGCTGCTTTCCTCCTTCTCATGGGAAGCATTAAACGCCGCGATGCAGGCGCAACCGGAGCTACCGCGCGGATTGCTGCTGCACAGTTGGGATGAGCAGTGGAAAGAAAAAACCGCCGCGCTGGATTGTGTATCGATCCATATTAATCACAAAGTCGTGGATCAGACGCGCATCGCTGAACTCAGAGACGCTGGCTTACGCGTTTTGGTTTATACCGTAAACAGCCCGGAACGGGCGCGGGAATTGCTGAAGTGGGGCATTGATGTGTACTAGCTCAGACCTGATCTGACAGTTACCGGTTATTTATACAGGTGTCTGTCAGATTAAATCTGGTTCAGATTCTTTTCTGCCCAGACCCGTTTTCCATCAAGTAACGTGGCCATTGGCGTAC
>NZ_JASUAZ010000075.1:0-8829 GCF_030283135.1 Mixta mediterraneensis
GCGCCGAAAACGGTGTGTTTTTAATCGGCAAATGGCATTTAACGGACACTACTGTCCATTAATCGATTTTTCAGACGACCTTTGCCGCCTAACGTGAGTTTTCGTTCGACTGAGCATCAGACCCCTAAACCGGCTATACCTTGCCCAAGCATTTGTTGTAAAAATAAAAGCCCGCCAAGTACGTAAATATTCGAACCCTTAATCGCAAACAGCGGAATAATCAGTAACTGAGAAAGAAGCAAGCTGGTGACATAAGCTTTACGGGTACCCAGCCAGTCACCCAGAATCCCTCCTATACAGCATCCCACTGCCGCACCAAAGCCACTAAAAAAAAGCACATCTCCTACGGTATGCGGGTCGTAACCCAGATCCATTTTGAGATAGGTAGGTAAAAGCGCCTGTATCGGCCAGGAGTAAAGGAAAGCGCAAAATACCACCAACATCAGCATCACGCCCGTTGGCCAGCGTTTGCCACTGGTTTGTACCATAAAATAGATAAAAATTGACGCGCAGAAAATTCCCAGGACCCAGATAGTCGCTGCTGGCATCCTGCCGGCAAAACATAAATAGAGCGCAGTGGCGGCAAATGCTGTCAGTGCCAGATTCAGATAACGCAAACGACCACGATAGAGGATTTCGACCATATTAAGGCCCGTTTGACTGTTATTTCCCTGCGTTTTTTGTTGCGCCTTTTCCCAGTCTTCTGCTTCCGGCAAATTTTTACGTAGCCACAACGCGAAGAGAATAGGGAATAAGCCGATATAAAAAAGCATGCGCCAGCCAAAAGCCGGTACGACGTAACTATAAGCTTGCGCGGCGATCACGGCGCCAATTGAGAAGCCCGAAATCAGGAATCCGCTGGCTTTATTACGCATATTTTTTGGCCAGCTTTCCATTACATAGGTTGAACTGGAGCCATATTCTCCGGCCATTCCCATACCGATAAACAAGCGGGCAACAAACAGCGTGGTGTATCCTGGAGCCAGGCCACATGCCAGGGTTCCGCAGGAGAAAAGCACGATACTGCTGATCATGGCTAACTTCCGGCCATAGCGATCGCCCATCGCACCTAAAACCAGTCCGCCAAACCAGCGTGAGATAAACGCTGCGGAAATCAGACTGCTGGCCTGTAGTAACGTCAGACCGAACTCCTGTTTAATATCTGTCAGCACCAACGTAATTATCACAAAATCGAAACCATCCAGAGCATACCCCACCCAGGCGGCTGTAAACGCTTTCCATTGCGCGGCCGTCAGCTGTTTGTACCAACGGGGTGACCTGGTGTCTGGCTTATTCGCACGGGATTGTACTGAATTGCTCATATCGTTGTTCTCCAACGCCCGGAAGCCAACGGGCTGAAATGGGTTTTCGATAACTCAGGCAGCACAAAATTTATGATTATTGGCCATCTCATGCTGTTCAGTGCGCATACCTGTTTCTATTACGCTCCTTAGTGTTTTGCTCCACATTTATTTCCATATAGGAGTAAAACTCCATTGGAGTGTATAAGATCACTCCGTCATTTCAATCTCTGTTGAAGAAAAGTGTGATAAAGAAGGCGAAATACTGATGTGCGTATTACAGGCAGCAGGATTGAGAGGTACAGCGTCGTACTGAAAGTTAATCAGCGCAGATTACAGGGAGAAGAATGGAAGAAGATCGCTTAATTAGCATGATTCTGGCTGATGGCCTGCGTGGTTTTGCGTTTTATTTTTTCAGCCTGAGCCGGATCGGCCTTCACCAGTAAGGCATAAATCAGGTCAAGAACAAATAACTGAGCGATCTTTGTGCCGATAGAGTCTCCTTGCAGCTGCCCCTGCCGGTTTCCGTTGATCAAAACGTAATCGGCCATTTCGGTGATCCGCGAGCCCATATTGTGAGTCAGTGCCACGGTAGTTGCGCCCGCTTCTTTCGCCAGTTTCAGCGCCTGCACCGTTTCACTGGATGTTCCCGAATGGCTAATCCCAATAGCCACATCGCCAGGTTTCATAAGAGAAGCCTGCATATACATGAAATGATTGTTCGTAGCAGCATCTACGCGTAACCCAATACGCATCAGCTTACTTTTGGCGTCTTCTGCGGTGATGCCGGACGAGCCTAATCCAAAAATGCAGATACGATCGGCAGGGCGCATTAATTTGACCACCTGCTCGACGCTTTCTAAAGACAGCAGATTGATGGTTTCCGTCAGGACATTATTAATGGCCGACTGTAGTCTGCCTGCAATAGCCTGTGCGCTGTCAGCGTCCTGAATGTCAGCATCCAGCAAGCTCTCCTCATTATTAGCGCGTGTCGCCACCTCAATAGCCAGATCCATTTTAAAATCCTGAAAGCCTTTATAGCCCAGAGTCCGGCAGAAACGAATAATAGTGGCTTCACCGGCCTGAGTCAGGGCCGAAAGCTCGGCGAGGGAAAGCTGGGTAACAGTAGAGGGTTCGGCCTGAATGTAAACGGCGATACGCTGAGCAGAGCGGGTAAGGCTGTTCTGCATTGCCCCCAGGGCATCAAGGATTTGACCCGGCTTAAAACAATGAACATCAGTTTTCACACGGACACCTCGGGGGAAGAGTGAAAGAATCAACTATTTATCTGGCGTATATGATTACATAGTTGTTTCATATCGTGAAGCGTAGCGCAGAATCTACAGTGTGGCCATGGCCCATAAAGCTGCGCCTACCAGTCCACTGTCCTGACGGTGATAAGCTGGTTGAAGTGGCAGACGAAAGATTTCTGGCAGTGCTCGTTGCATCTCAACGACTTTCTCCAGATAGCCATCTGCCAGGCCGACACTTCCACCCATAACGGCCACCTCCAGATCCAGAGCGATATGCATGTCTGCCAACACAGACGCGACTGCGGTAGCTGAATGATGGATAACTTGCCTGGCCTGCGCATCGCCAGCTCGTGACATTTCAAAAACCTGCGAGGCGGGCAGATTTAACGCCGCACTGATTGCTGTTCCTGATGCGACACTCTCGACACATCCACGGCGACCACAACCGCATAATTTTCCCTGTGGATCAAAAGCGGTATGTCCGATATGACCGGCCAACCCGCTATGACCGATTAACAATTTCTTATTCCAGATAATCCCACCGCCCACGCCGGTAGAAACTGTAATATACAAAGCGTTATCGCATTCATGCTGCAAAGCCTGGTATTCAGCCCATGCTGCCGCCTGACCGTCATTAAGCAGAACGTTCGGTAAATCGCCAATCGACTGAATACAACCCTGCAAAGGAAAATCAGCCAGGCCGCCAAGGTTGACAGGATTAAGCGCGGTTAAACGGCCATTATTAATGATACCCGTTGAGGCAACAGCAATTAAATCGACCTGCCCCAGATACGGTTTAATTAACGTTTCCAGCACCGCCGACAGCTGACCGGCATCTCCACGGGGGGTGGCAACCTGCTGTCGGGCTGAGAGTTTCCCGCTGCTTTCCACTATCGCAGCCGCAATTTTGGTTCCGCCAATGTCCAGTGCTAACGCTTTTTCCATGTGAATGATCCCCATTAAATTGAAAAATCTGTAATAAGCGACGATAGCTGCTCATGCCATTGCGCCCCGCAAATAAAAGATCTACCATGAATGGAGTTATACTTCATTTAAAATATATTATTGGAGTTTGAAGCCATGGAAAAGATCAACATGCGTAAGGTGGATGATCTCCACAACCAGTTAGAAAATGGGCTGGTCGTCTCCTGCCAGCCAGTACCTGGCAGCGCCATGGACAAACCAGAAATCGTCGCCGCAATGGCCTGTGCGGCTCTCGACGGCGGGGCAGCCGCGCTTCGCATTGAAGGCATTAGCAATATTGAAGCAGTGCGCAAAGTTACTGATGCTCCCATTATTGGCATTATCAAACGTGATCTGCCCGATTCAGATGTCAGGATCACTCCCTGGCTGGAAGACGTTGATGCTTTAAGCGCGGCCGGTGCGGACATCATAGCCTTTGATGTCACTCAACGCGCCCGCCCCGTCTCAGTTGAAGCGTTATATCAGCGGGTCTGTAAAACCGGCTGTCTGGCTATGGCCGACGCTTCTTGCCTGAAAGACGGGCTGTTAGCGCAACAAATGGGGCTCGATTTCATTGGTACAACCCTGTCCGGTTATACACAAATGCCTGCGCCCTCTGAGCCAGACATTGAGCTTGTCCGGCAGCTTGTCCAGGCCGGATGCAGGGTAATCGCCGAGGGGCGTTATAACTCTCCCGAACTTGCAGCAGCGGTAATGAAAGCGGGTGCCTATGCCGTTACAGTTGGCTCCGCGATCACACGCATCGAGCATATTTGTGGCTGGTTTTGTGATGCCATTGCTCAACATGAACAGGCAAAACTGACTGAGTATTAATTCCATTAGTCTGGCCGCAAATTTACTTTAATCAATAAGGAAGCACATGAAAAAATTAACAGGTCTGATTGCTGCTCCGCACACACCTTTTGATGCGCAGGGTGAGGTGAATTTTCAGGCTATCGATCAGATTGCTGAACACCTGGTGGATGATGGTGTACAAGGCGTTTATGTCTGTGGCACGACCGGTGAGGGGATCCATTGCTCAGTTGAAGAACGCAAAAAAATCGCTGAACGCTGGGTAAAAGCAGCTCAGGGTAAACTGAGTATCACTGTGCACACGGGGGCGCTCAGTATTAAAGATGCCGTTGAGCTGTCACGACATGCCGAGACATTAGATATTTTTGCCACGTCAGTCATTGGACCGTGCTTCTTTAAACCTGCGAATATTGATGACCTCATTGCCTATTGCCAGGTTATTGCTGCGGCTGCACCTTCCAAAGGCTTCTACTATTACCATTCCGGCATGTCAGGCGTGAACCTGGATATGGAACAATTTCTGCTCAGCGCGGACGCCGCTATCCCTAATTTGTCGGGAATTAAATTCAACAGCGCCGATCTGTATGAATTTCAACGCTGTATGCGCGTTTACGGTGGAAAGTTCGATATTCCTTTCGGCGTAGATGAACATTTGCCAGGGGCGCTGGCGGTGGGCGCTTTGGGTGCCGTTGGCAGTACTTACAATTATGCAGCGCCGCTGTTTCACAAAATTATAAAAGATTTCAACGCAGGTGATCTGGCTGCGGTACAGCAGGGCATGGATCGGGTTATTGCACTGATACGTGTATTGGTCGAATTTGGCGGAGTTGCCGCCGGGAAAGCCGCTATGCAGCTTCATGGAATTGATGCTGGCAATCCCCGCTTTCCGCTTCGTCCATTAACTGTTGAGCAAAAGCAGGTTGTAGTTAACAGAATGCGTGCAGCCCTCAGTGAGTAAAACGCATATTTAATGGGCATCGACAGAAATTCGAAATAATAGCATTGGACAAATATTGCGGTAACCACTCGCCAGCACCTTGCAGGAAGGCGAAGGCCCCTGTATCTCAAATGCGCCGACAGACGAGGTTCTCTGACGATAAGAGGCAGATTGCCGGAAACATATCAGCGAATTCAGGCAAAAAGGAAATATTGTAGTAAAGCCTTAAGCTATCTTTAACGAAACTGCTGAATTCTGGCAACCGTGTTGTGAAATTGCCTTTTTTCAGCAGTGCCGGGCGGGCAGGAAAACGTCATAAAGCCCCGCCCTTTTTTGGCGAGAAAAAAGCCTAAAACTCCCTCGGCGTTTTTTCGTGCCGGAATATGTATTTCGCGAACAAAACCTTGCCGGTGAGAGGGTGATAAACAAAGATCACTCCTTTTGCCTGGCCGTTTTAGCCTGTCATTTTCTCCATAAAATCGACCATAGCGCCGCTGTGGGCATCCACATTGCGAATATAGCGCATCAGCGTTTCTGGTTTTTTCCAGGTGCCTTCCTGCATAATCTGCGCCACCGCATAGCCCTGTTTTGCCATGTCCTGCGCTGCGCCAACGCGCGCACTGTGTCCACTCCAGCCGCGGTAACGGCCTTTATTGGTTCGGGCGGGTTCTGCTGGCCCGACGCTTTGCCATGCCCGAAAGAAAATATCCTCCAGCGCTGGCAGGCTCATCGGCTTAGCCGTGATGATGGCCCGGTTTGAACGGTGCACCGGGCAGAACAGAAAGGCGTCTGGCTCACCCGCCAGGCCAGAAGCGGCTATCCATTCCGTCAGGCGCTGCGTAGACAGCGCGCTGAGCGCCTTGATAAGTCCACCGGTTTGTACAATGGTTTTGGTCCAGGCGACGTCAAGGATAATGCGGCCATCCGCAGCCCGGGTGACATCGCGGACCCGCAGGCGGGAAAGTTCGCTGACGCGTAGCAGAGAGCTGTAAGCCACATGCAGAAAAGCAAGATTGCGCACCTCCCGCAGGCACACGGAACCGGCCCAGTGCTTATCGAGTCTGGTCAGATCAGCCAGCCGGAAAGGCACCGCCTGCCCGGTACGCTCGCCGGAGATAACCGCCGTTCGGTTTATCTTCTTGATAGTACGGAAGACCAAAGGCGACGTGTTCGGCGGCGTCAGCCCGGCGTTACGGTGTAACATTGAAATAAGCGCGGCATGCGTGGCAATCGTCGAAGAGGCCCGCCCCGTTGCCTGTAGATATGAGAGATAATCCCGCAGGTCGGCGGAAGCCATCGGAAGAAAGTTCCGGTCATTTTCCTGTGTCCAGCGCCAGCTGATCCGCATCACGCTTAGTAGCTGTCGCCAGGTATTGGGTGAAAAGGCATCCCGTTCCTGAACGAAAGCTTCGAGACGGTTGGCCAGATCTTCATCCGCACCATGAAAAGCGACAATGCCCCCAGTCTGTATAATTTCTGTCATTTCCGCTCACTTTATCGCCGCTTTATAGATTGATCGCGCTACGTGAATTTAGAAAAAGAAGCAGGGGTCTTACCCGTCAGAATTCACGTAGCGACGCCATTTTCAGTGCAGTATGTGTCCTCTGCATGAACAATGACCGGACATCATTATGTCACCATATCCATATAAATGCTGCCGTACAGTCGGATCTT
The DNA here is from genome assembly GCF_030283135.1 of Mixta mediterraneensis. Taxonomy (NCBI): domain Bacteria; kingdom Pseudomonadati; phylum Pseudomonadota; class Gammaproteobacteria; order Enterobacterales; family Erwiniaceae; genus Mixta; species Mixta mediterraneensis. The sequence goes on from NZ_JASUAZ010000075.1 coordinate 6,942, forward strand.
CAGCAGATCCCCATGATACCTGCGTTTCGTTGTGCTGTCCTGATTTTATATAATGCTTATTATATAAAGTCATTATTCGGTTAATGCACTTCAGACCCGTTTCAAAACGGCTTTTAGACAGGTCTGAAAGAGGCAATTATTTTATGGTATAAACTATAAGTTCTGACTATCAATAATTTCTGCATATGACATAAGGACGAAGTTTTAATAACAGATGGGGAAGGAATTAGCTCTTAACTTTGGATGAGATAAGTTAAAAATTCACTCTATGCTGAATAAATTAAATAACTTTATAATCGAGGGTAAATTAAAACAAGGTGTAATAAAATACAGAAAGATTAAAATTTAATCATCGCAATAAATGACATTATTTGATTAAAATATAAATTCATATATTACAATGATTTTTATTACTCCTCTTCACACTCAGTTTATAAAACCCCTTAAAAAACCAAGCTATTCAATAGAATGCGACACACTTCCTGAAATAAAATCTATATTGGCGGGATGAAACATATTAATAGAAAACTATTCCCCCATAATTAGAATATAGTTTTTACTTTTTAATATCCTGACCCTTTCACCGCCAGTGCTTTCATAATAAATGGCCCAGCCTGCTTCTAAAAGAGCAATAAAACACAAGATTATTTCTTAATCTAAACAATCAAATGCATTTTATAAAAGAAAATTTAAAAAATTCATTCGCATAAATACAATACATCTCGAACGTATTAAAAATAGATAACAGCACGGCAGATAATAACATATTTTATCCTCGGATCCATGTTTATTATCTTATTTGATATGAAAATTTCTTGCATTTCGTTATGTCAAACAGTCTCTCTAAAAAAGTTTATTAAATGAAATACCGTTTGTGAAAACCTTAAAGCTATAATGAATAATTTTGCCTTTTTAAAATACGATCCGCAAATGATCTCTTGTCCTGACGGCTGCGAAAACGCATAGATCAATTCCGTAAACTACCCTAAAGAAGTGAGCCAGTTTTAAATGACGCCTTGCGTGGCACTATCACAACGGGGAAGCTATGACAGAATTCAGAAGCAATAAAAACGTTATCCATACGTTATTGTAAAGGCTGAAATAAATCAGTGGCGAGACGTAAGAATTGGGAAAACCGCTGGGATAAAAAACACTGTGGTTCCGAGCGCTGCTGACGACAGGGTAAACGACGTAACGTAAGTTGAACAACATGAATAACATCATTTCCAGCGACTAAAAGCATATTGAGCGAGGAAACCATGGGCAAAATTACATTAATAAAAGATGATATTACGAAAGTGACTGCAGAAGCGATTGTCAACGCAGCGAACTCATCATTACTCGGTGGCGGCGGTGTTGATGGGGCAATTCATCGTGCTGGCGGACCCACGATTCTGGCTGAGTGTCAGAAAATAAGGGCTCATCAGGGCGGTTGCAGGGTGGGAGAGGCTGTCATCACAACAGCTGGAAAATTACCTGCCAGTTATGTTATCCATACCGTAGGGCCACGCTGGCAGGATGGTCATCATGACGAAGAAAATCTGTTAAAAAAAGCCTATTTAAGTTGTTTTAAACTCATTGAAGAACACGGAATAAAAACAGTTTCCTTTCCCAATATCAGTACCGGAATTTATCATTTCCCCAAAGAAAGTGCTGCAACGATTGCGTTGGCAGTAATTACACAAGGTGTGCAGGACAATCCCGGTATCGAGAAAGTTAATTTAGTCTGCTTTGATGAAGAAAATTATCGGCTATATTTTAAACTGTACTAGCTCAGACCTGATCTGACAGTTACCGGTTATTTATACAGGTGTCTGTCAGATTAAATCTGGTTCAGATTCTTTTCTGCCCAGACCCGTTTTCCATCAAGTAACGTGGCCATTGGCGT
>NZ_JASUAZ010000076.1:0-7568 GCF_030283135.1 Mixta mediterraneensis
CCGTTAAATCCCTCCGAACGCGCCAGTGCGGGGTAAAGCTGAGTAGTGAACGCCGACCGTTTAACCGGCGCTACCTGATTTTTACGCCTCTTAAACGGCCACATAGTTACCTCTTGGTTGTAAAGAAACTGCCTTTTTTGGTGTATAGCTTGCGTAGCGCCTGGGTCATGGCATCAACCGTGTCGTCGTGAGCACCAAACGGGAATGTGGTAATTTCCTCGACGGCTTCAGCTATCCAGGGGGCAGTACTCGGGTGTGGCAGCAATACGTTGCCGGATTCCCACTCAGCAGTTACCGCATGAGCGCGGGCGACTTTGCTACCATCCGGCTCGACAGGGATCAGGCCGGATACCGTGGACTTCAACGAATCGATAACAGCAGGCCCGTTAGCTTTGTCCTCAACGTATTTTCGACGACCTTCCGGGAACATATCAGACTGACGTTTAACGGCTTTTAACGTCTGCGTGAAGCTCATGCGGGCGCGTGTCTGATACAACAGGTAGGCGTTGGCGTCTTTTTTGCCCCATACCTGGCCGACAACATAGTCCGTCCCTTCGCTGTCTTTAAAGGTCATATCCCAACTGTGGATAACGGTATCGAATTTGGCTGGCAGATCTTTAGGTAAGTAATATCTGACCCAACCTTCCTGGAATATCTGCCCATCACCCGGTTTGGGCGATTGCTGGTACATTGCCGACCAGAAATAGTCGCCCAAAATAGCTTTCGTCTCTAACAGCTTATCGAGCGGATGTAATTCAGGAACCAGCGCTTCGCCCTGCGCATTAATAGCGGGAAAGGCTAACACCTTAGCTTTCTGCGTTTTCTCTATTACCTGGCCGGATAAATCATCGGTAGCCCAGCGGGTTGCCATAATGATTTCACCGCTATTTTTCGACAAACGAGTTTTAAAAGTCGAAACATACCAGTTCCAGATAGATTTTTTAGTGGTAGGGCTAAGTGCTTCCTTAGAGTTCTTTATTGGATCATCAATAATACCAAGGTCGACTTTTTTACCCGTTAAAGGCCCACCAACACCTGCACAAACATAACTACCCTTGTAGTTAGCTATCCCAAATCCATCGGAATTACGTTTAACTGCTACACCATCTTTAGCTTTATTACCAGACCAGCTTTCAGGAAATAATAACCGGTATTCATCTGATGCCATGATACGTTGCACATCGGCATTCATATCCCCGGCTAAATCCGATGAATATGATAAAGCACCGATACGCTTATCGGGATATTTACCAAAGAAGTACGCCGGAAGATAGCGAGAAACAATATCAGACTTCCCATGTTGCGGCGGCGCACCCAGTATCAAAACGGGGCGTTCCCCCTCTATCATCTCCAGCAGAAATTGATCCAGCGCTTCACAAACTGTTTTAGAAAACGGGCTGGTAATATATTCCGGGTTAATGTACTGAATAAATTCATGCAGACCTCTGCGAGCATGACGGCGCTTTAACAGTTCTTTGGCAGCATCTTCTTTACTGATTACCGATGATTGCTGCAAGTTGTTCATCTGTTAACTCCGATGCGGTATGGGTATGCTGAATAGGTCCACCTTTTGCACCTGTCAGTTCGTTGCTAATCTGGTCACGAAACGCCTGCACACTCATATGCTTACCAAGAAGCTCAAGGTTTTTCACCTTATCAGGCCACTTTATTTTTTTGAGGATACCAACCATTTCACGCTCATCACCCCGGCCTTCAAACATTTCAGCCAGGTCGAAACCGCTTAAATATCGACGCCAGACCAAAGGCCAGTCACTTACCGGCTTAATGGTCATATCTTCATTGAGAATATCCAGTGTATCCATCTGATCAATTTCAACCAGACGTAGCAAAACATAGTTGGCATCAACCCCTAACTGGTCGATTCTTTCCTGTTTCAGTTGGTTGATACGCTGAACAACTTCAGGTTCAAGTAACAGGCGAGGCCCCGCGCTATAGGCTGTTTTTTTGCTATATCCCGCCCGGATCGCTGCCGGGCCAGCTTTTAAGTCAACAATAAATTCCCGGCAAAAAAGCTCTTTCTTTGCGTTGAGTCTTTTTGCCATAAAATAAATTTCCTCTACTCTTTCGGTGCAAAACATACATTACGAATATAATCCTGCAACCCTGCTATTTGACTTCGTGCTTTTTCGATTCGCTTTCTGAGGGTGAAATAATCCCGTTGAGCGGTGTCTGTAAGTCCGGCGCGGCTTGCATCATCCAGGCCGCTGGCGGTGGTGCGACTGGACACGGATTTGCAACTGGCGTTGACACGCAACCGCTGGTTACCAGCGATAACACTACGCTCAAGCTGATCGATAGTAGCCTTAGCATCTGTTAGCTCTCTTGTGTATTTAGCATCAATATCCGCCACAACGCGCTGTCTGGCCTGCATATCAACGACGGTTTTTTGTCTGGTTTCAGCCAGGCCCGATGTGGAGGCATACAGATCGCGGTAATAAACTGTCGTGTGGAACAGCGCCACGACAGCTGCCAGCAGCACACCACAAATGAGCGTTTTCCAGTTCATGGGAGAAACAGTTTGCGTTCTGTGATGCGGCGTTTGCGGAGCCCGTCCAGCGGCACGCCACCAGCATTAATCCATCTGCCAAACTCTGACGCAGCACCTACGTAGTCCCCAACGTTCAATTTTTTCAACAGTGTTGATCTGACAAAATTGCCAGCGCCGACATTGAAGATGAACGATACCAGAGCATCGAACTGGTGCTGATTCAGCAAAACTTTTACGTTCGTTTCGATAACTATTTCTGCTACCTGACAATCTTCTTTTAGCCAGGTTTCGGCCTGAAGGGAAGTACATATATCTCCGCTGCTAACGTTATGTGTGTGGCCATAGCCAATAGTCCATATTCCTGCTGGGCAGCAATATGCTGAAGTTTTCAGATCTTCAAAATTTTTAATTATTTCCAGACCGTTATGGCTGATTTGCATTTTTTATACCCGCTATTCGTTCCCAGAAATAATTCAGAGCAACACTACCCATCGTGCCTGACATACCCGAAGCTATCAGCACATAGTGAATACTCAGCCCGGACTCAATAGCAAGCAAGCCGCCAATTAGCCCAGCAAAACCGGATATTGCTACCTGAGCTAATGCTGCTACCCAGCTCCACGCCAGATTTTTATTTCGCACGTCGATAATATATTTAACGAAACCACCATATATCGACATGGCGGTAATCAGTACCCAGGCAAACACGCCATAAGAACCAGGATCTTTGTATGGCATTTTCATGTTCTCCACCTCCTGAGAGGGTGATATGGATAAGTAAAGAAATAAATCTCAGCACTGCTTCAGATGTCAGACAGCATCTGGCATCGTTAAATAAATATATTCTGTAATATTCAATACCATTTTCACTATAATGAAAATGTGCGCATTGAGATTTATCTCAACCACTTTTTTCGGCCTAAATCTTCAATGCAACTTAATTATCCTTTCAATGCTCCGTTAAAATTACACTACAATTCTTTATGTGAATGACTCACTCCTCCGGGAGTTATGTTTATTGCACCTGCTATCCAGGTCCGTTGTGCGTCTTCTTCGCTTAAAGCAAAACCAGCTGTATGATTCGTACCAACCACACGCCGAACAGGGAAATCAAAAAAATTATCTCTGTCACTCCCCCGATAAGGTGAGTCGTTGGCATGACTGCCTACAATCTCATGGAAATTAGGATTTGTGATAAGCCTCCCGGCACTCACATACCCATAAATATCAGCAGTATACTCCTGAGCTTGCTGAATTGCCCAGGTACTAACCCCACCAAGTGCGCTATATTCATATTCACGTTCAAGAATAGCTGACAATTCAGGTGAAATGTCACGGTTATGAACAGAAGCAATATGCCTTGCAGATTCCATGGCCGGATAAAAATTTTCTCTCGCATTTATCGTATACACCCATCTGGTTTCACGAGGTTGTATTGATCCGAGTGCAAACTCTAAAGCAATATCCATGCTGGAAGTGGTCGAAACGAAGTTAGACGTTGGTTTTTTACCTTTGGCAACGGCACCGCTAGATGTCATGCCCGTCAAATGCCCCATCAGATTATTGTTCTCCCCGTAGGGCAAGAAACCTTCTTGAAATATGATGCCAGGTGGGCGCTTATCTCCTCGGTATACCCATGAGGGTGGCGCTGAGAATGCCTGAAAAGAAATAAAGAAACAAAAAAAATAAACTATTATTCTCATATTAACCCTACCACATAACAATCAGGTAAAATATCAAAATTAAGATATAAAAAGCTCAGTCATAATTACATCAAAAAGATTCAATGGGCTTAAATAACATTCAAATATTCTACTCTTTCATTTCTATCCCGACCAGGGAGTCCCCTGTTGATGAGCCATGCCCTGTGTCACCGAGAGTAATAGTGACGCGGGCGCCAGTGCTATAAGAAAGCTTCGCCAGCTCGAACATTGCAAGGCTACTGGTATAATTATTATCACAGTCCCACTTTGCATAATATTTATTTCCCTCCTGTGTTCTGTAATAAACAAAACACACTTTTGTATTACTCTTAACTGTAAGTATTTCTGAATTAGGGTGAACAGCCGCAACATGAATTGCATAAGAGCTAAAACTTAACATAGCCAAAACTGGAAGTATAAAAAATCTAAAAATTTTCATGTTAACCTTTAAATCTTATCGTTACACACAGGTATAAATGGTAGAATAAAAAAAACATGGCAGTCTTTGCCTACGCTAGATTTATCACCCTTGGTTGAGGGCAAGCGCTATTAATTCATCAGCGCCTTTGGAAGATAGCGTAATATCTATTTTCAGACCGGAAAAATAGGCAGCGGTAGCCAAGTTAAGCATGGAGTCTCCATTAGTGGAAGGACATTTCCACATGACATAATAATTACGACCTTTATTTGTATAGCCTATAAAACAATTATTATATATGTTTGACTTGACCTCGAAAAGTTTTACTCCTGTTAAGGTATACGCTCCAGCCATCACAGGAGCGGAAAGGATAAAACAAAAGCCAGCACTCACGACAATACTTTTTATAAATTTCATATTCCCTCCGAATAAAAATTTAATACTTCATTTACACTGCACGTGCAGTTAATAAATACCGCCATACATGACACGCTTTACAGCCCCAGGCATATGTCAGGGGCAGAATCAGAATGCGTTAAATGGGTTGAAAACGGGGGGTATTTAACATAATGGTTCTTAACCGCACCGGCAAAAATGCACTCGTTTAAAATGTCACCCTAACGCCGCAAAAGTACATGTTTTCCCGGCGTTATTTGGTTAAAAACAGCAGCAACATTTTTATAACAAAACGCCACTATTGGCATTCAGCCAAATCAGCATGTGAACGGCTCCTTTTTGACAGTTTCACGTTTTCAGTAGCCCAGAAACACGAAAGCCCCGCATCCGAAGAAGCGAGGCTTTGAAATTGAGGTCGTAAAATTAAATCATAATTCTAGATGCTAGAAGATTAGCATAGGTTTTTGGACGTCCGCAAGAGGTTCAGGCAAAACAACAATCGGATCCATATCAAGCCGAACGGCCATCGCAACTAAACACCCCTCTAAAAACTCCTCTGACGAACGCAAAGAGCGCGTAACATTAAATCTGGGAATATCCATTGCCTCTGCAATAAATCGAGTTGTGCGGCCCCCGATGAAACGCTGCCCCAGGATCAGGATGTCTTCTGCATGGCGTACCGTGCTCATATGCGCGACGCAGGTATCAATTGCTAATCCGTCCTCGTCGGAGCAGCCCGGCTTACCAGCTTCGGGTTTGCGTCCGGGTGTTACCGACATCGCAGGCCAGTCCACCAGTGAGCAGTATTCTTCACTCGCAGCCCACCGGCCCCACCGTTCTAAAACTTCTTGCATATTTCTGCGCATAGCTTTTGACCTCAACATTTCTCAACAAATCTGGTGTTATTCGCTATCCGGCGTATTAGCCGGAAAATTCCAGGTGCCCATAAACACTGGTATTCGGCCCGTCCCATAGCTCAAGTTGAAAATTGTCATCACAAATCGAACATCCCAAATCAATCGCTACAGTCATACCGCTATCGTGAGCACGCAGAGCTACGTTGCGTATACGCACCTGATCGCCTTCACAACGCGGGCAGGTGATCTCGTTAATTTCGTTAACATGGTTTTTTAAGCCAGAAGTTTTCATCTCAGTTTCTCCTGTTTGGTTATTGGTAAATTTTTGCGGCTTTCACCGCTCTACCGTTTCCGGTTCGCTGGCATTGCATATGAATATTCGATGAATAAAAATTGGGACGGCTTAGGTGGGACAAACCCCTCCCCCCTAAAGGGGGGAGAGGGGGTTGTGTCCCGCTACCTGCGCTTGCCGTGATGTCCCGCTTGTCCCGATTAGAAACCCCTTTAAAATCAACGCTGGGACAAATCATGTCCCGCTGTCCCGCATCTTGTCCCGCTAAAATTTGTCGCGCCAAAAACAAATGATTTTTAATGCAAAATAGTTGCATAAAAATTGATTCTGCATTTTTATGCAAATTTGTTATTTTCTGCAAGTTGGTAAATTTAATCATTTTTACCCTCTTCAAACGGTGCACCAGTGCCCAGCGCATCGGTTAAAATGCCACTATCTGATTCCGCTATATCACCTGATTTTTTCATACGATTTAGTTCTCTGCGGAAAGTATCCTCTTTGCCACCATCGTCAATCCATAACGTTTTAAGCTGCTCACGGCTGATACTTCCGCCAGCGGCATCCAGTTGTCCCCAAATCCAGGTAGCAGTAGTTTTTTTACCTTCGCCATTGCGCATTTCCATCATTAACGGTTCGATTTCAGCCAGAGGAACATCTTCGAAAACGCGCTCGGTTGTCAGCCTTACGGGGTCATACACATCCCCCTCGATACTGGTGTACTCATCATCGAACATCTCATACCCGGCGATAACTTCATCAGGCAACTGGGCGGTTGGAACCAGATAGCCCCGGACGGGCTGCACCGGGCCAGTACGCTGCTTCTCATTTATAAGGTTCACCGCGTCGTCAATGCGCTCAACGCGAATAACCGCATCGGCGTTAGCAAAAGCAGCAGAAGAGCCACGCATTCCTTTGCTGCTGTCCTTACCGCTATGGTGTACGGGTATCACCGCTGCGCCAGTCTCATTAACGATCCGCGTCGCACCCGCCATAAACTTTGCCACGTCGCTGGCGCTGTTTTCGTCGCCCTGCATCATTGACTGCGACAAAGTATCAACAGCAACAATCCTTACAGGCTCACCAGTAACTTGCTCAATCCGCCTGATTTCTTTGATGATGGCGCTGACCCGTGCCGGAACAGAGAGATCGACCGCCAGCGGCAACGTGTAGAAAAGTTCAACCGGTTTACCACCGTTATATTTACCCGCCCAGGCACCAACACGCGGCATAACTGAACTGCCACCTTCAGCAGCAACATACAGAACCGTGTCAATACCGATCGAATTCTGACCCACCCTGCCAAAGTAAAACTGACCCACCCCCTTTGAATCATTCGAGCGTTGTTGCTTTCGTTTTCTTCTGGAGTTGACCGCTTTTCAGCTTATCTTTCAGT
>NZ_JASUAZ010000077.1:0-7182 GCF_030283135.1 Mixta mediterraneensis
ATACGGCATTTGCTGCAGCGCCATTTCCTATCTTTGTTTGGTATTTCGATTATGAAGTCAACATTCGTAAATATAACTATGTTTGGAGAATTGTACACGATCTAATAGTAAATAATGGTCGTAACTTCTTTCAATTAAATCCACATTTTCGTCCAACTATCAATTTATCGTCTCCAATTGACACACTCAAACAATGGAAAACAATTTTGGGTTGGTTTTATAAGCCGGAAACCAATCCCGTGCCTTTACGATTTGAAATTCGACAATTGAGATACTATCCAAACCTAATTCCAACTTCAAGATCTCGTTTCATTTTTAGAAATTATCTTATGATATCGTTCAATTCTATATTCATTATAGGAACGGTTATTGTACTAATTGCCGGTTCCACCTATTTCATATGGTCATTCGTAATTCCAAACGTTGACGGATCATTACGCAAAATGTTGTGTGGAAGTATCGATGTTATTCTAATCTGTTGTTGTGCATTTCACACTATTCGAATGATTTTATTCCTATTACATTCATTAACAATTGAGTTGCTTGTTTATCATTTCATTATCAATAAATTAGATCTTTATCTGAAGAAAGCATTAAAGATGACCTACAAGGGACGATGGACACAGAAACAATTGTCACGGCAATTGGATTTCTTTCGTTTTGAACACGCAAATGGAGTAATGAATGCAATCAATGCAAATCGTTATATTGTATCACCATTGTTACTTACAGGTTCTCTATCAAATTTCACATTCAATATTTACCTTATATCGGCACTATACTTTCTTCGAATGGCAATCGGAGAACAGTTGTTATGTTTCGCAGTAATCGTACTTCAAATACTGTTCTCGTTGTCGGCCTTGCTCCCATTAATCTCTTTGACCGCTTGTATTCACCATTCAGCACTTTTAATACAAGATGCCCAATATTGTATCAATGGTACAAATTATTTAACAAAGAAATTAAAATTGATGACATATTTTGAGTTGATGCACACTACAAATCAAATTACTTTCACATTGGGCCCAGTTGGTAAGATTACCAGAAAGTCATTGATGGAGGTAAGCAAATCAATTGATAATTTTACATATAATTTTTTTTAGTTTATGTTTTTCTATACTGGTAATATTATGTTCATCTTCAGTATGTTGCAAAATTCTGAAATGCGAAAAAACAACGAAAATTTATATAATTAATGCTATAAATAACTAATCAATTGTCAATTTTCACTACTAAATTGCAATAGTCTTTCACTATAAAATATAAAAATAAATTATTTGAGCAAATCAATGATTGTAATTTAAATAATGAAAGTAAAATCAAATCAAATAAAGAAACAAAATAAAATGCAAAAAAACCTATAATTTGCAGTTATATGTAATCCATAAAATACGATGGCAATTACCAAATATCATTTTATAATAATGACTTATAATGTATTCACCTTAAAAATTAAAGATAATTTAAAATTTAAAATTAGGTAAAAATATTGTAAGAATATTTTAAAAACTTTCATACATTAAGAATGAATATATATTGTGATGTTTTACAAGAATTTTTGTTCATAACTGTTTTCACTCAAAACTTGTCAACTTGATCATGAACGTATTGAAAACATTTGGTTTTTCAATCTTAAATCAATGGACAGTTTTAAGCGAATCCATTATTACAAGATGTTCCGAGTATCGTTTCATTCGAACAAAACCAATTCAAAAAGTTCGAATTGGTTTATTGCGAATCATGTTCTACCTCTATCTTCTTATTGCAATAATACGTTTCTTATTTTCTGGTTATTGTTTGGCAAAATTGATATTCATGAATTATTTTGATTATGATGTATTAATGGGTATTGGAATTAAGATAAAACTATACGCTCGTGACACGGCATTTGCCGTAGCTCCATTTCCAATATTTGTTTGGTATTTCGATTATGAAGTCAATGTTCGTAAATATAACTATGTTTGGAGAATTGTACACGATCTAATGGTGAATAATTGTCGCGACTTCTTTCAATTAAATCCACATTTTCGTCCAACAATCAATCTATTGTGTCCAATTAATACACTTAAAAAATGGAAAACAATTTTGGTTATGTTCAACAAGCCGGAAACCAATCCCGTTTCGTTACAATTTAAAAATCGAAAATTGAAATACTATCCCAGCCTAATTCCAAACTCTCGACTTCGATTCATTTTTAGGAATTATTTAATGATAACGTTCAATTCTATATTTATTGTAGGAACGGTTATTGTACTAATTGCCGGTTCTACTTATTTCATATGGTCATTCGTAATTCCAAACGTTGACGGATCATTACGCAAAGTGTTGTGTGGAAGTGTCGATGTTATCCTAATTTGTTGTTGTGCATTTCACACTATTCGAATGATTTTGTTCTCGTTACATTCATTGACAATTGAGTTACTTGTTTATAATTTCATTATCAAGAAATTAGATTATTATCTTAGAAGAGCATTGAAGAGAACATTAATGGGACGATGGACACCGAAACAACTGTCACAGCAATTGGATTCATTTTGTTATGAACACGCAAATGGAGTTGTGAATGCAATCAATGCAAATCGTTATATTGTATCACCATTGTTTTTCACAGGTTCAATATCAAATTTCACATTCAATATTTATCTTATATCCGCACTATACTTTCTTCCAATGGCACTCGGAGAACAGATAATATGTTTCGCTTTGATCATACTTCAAATACTTTTTTCGTTGTCGGCTTTGTTTCCAGTGATCTCGTTGACCGATTGTATCCATCATTCAGCATTAGCATTTCAAGATGCCCAATATTGTATCAATGGAACAAATTATTTAAGAAAAAAATTGAAATTGATGACTTATTTTGAATTTATGCACACAACAAATCAAATTAATTTCACATTAGGTCCAATTGGTAAGATCAAGAAAGAGTCATTGATAGAGGTAAGCAATTTATTGATAATTTAACAAAACATTGAATTAATCTAAAAATGAAAATTTTTTAATTTTTTTTAGTTTATGTTCTTTTATACTGGTAATCTTATGTTTATCTTCAGTATGTTACAAACCTCTGAACTGCGAAAAAATACCGAAATTGCATTAAATTAATATAAATATGAATAACTGAAATATTGTCAATTACAATTTTATCTTGTTTACATAATAAAATAAATCAAAACTTGTTAACAAATAAGCAAAATACATTAAAATAAGCTGCAAACATAAAGGTAATTAAGTTATTTGTTATAAAAAATTCAAACTATTCAAACTAAACGTCTAACCTTGAATCCAGTTTTATTGGTGACCTCTGCAATAGTTCCCATTTTAAATGCCATTAGGTCTGCGTTTGAATGTACCATTTCATAATAAGACAAAGTATTCCATTTCAACAAAATATTAGATTTAATACACAATTGAGAGCAATATAACCGATGAGAAATGGAATTAAGCATTTTGAATAAAAGTGTACATGTGATAACAATTACTAAACATATTATAAATTGATTTATCCATTGAAACATCGAAAGAATTAAATCAGTAATTCCAATCGGTTTGTAAATTATTTTTGTAATCAAATAGATGCTTGTCGGTAAGTTAGCAATAAATAAAATCAATAGATAATTCGACAAAAGTTCATCATTCAACACATTCTTTATTTGAACATAACGGAAATGTTCCAACATAACTTTAGATAGATTATAGACCAATTGACGATAGTTTTGTTTGGATTGAATTAAGAGATGTTTCCGAATCAAACAATTTTTTTGATGCATATTTTTAGTTTGAGTTTTCTTATAATCACATATCAAACAGTCAAGTTTTGGTTGATATTGTTGAACTACGTAATAATATAAGCCCATAATAATAGTAGTAATTGCGTATAGATGAATTACAAATACATCATAAATGGTCCATATGTTAAATATGATACATAAAGTATCGATTGTCAAAACTATTGTAATAATAAGACCGTGATTTGGATAGAATATAAACCAAATATAACAACAAACCACAACAACACTTATTCCAACTAAAATTTAAAAATAAAAATAATTTAAATTTGTATAAAATTAAAAATTCAACCCACCAAATAGAAATGTAAAGATGATATGAAATTGTTTAATTTTGAATGATTTCAATATAACTTTAATACGCACATCTGTTGGTAAATTAGGAAAATTAGGTAACTTCATTACATTTAAACTTTGTATTTGCTTTAAACTCATTTTTCTAATTTGACATTTTGAAAATGTAGTTTGATTTTAAATTGTCATCTCATATGCATATTGCCATGTTTTACATTTTCCAGAAAATTTCATCATATAGTTGAAATAAATCATCATTGATGTTAAGATGATATAAGCAATACAAGAGATTGGTTCCAAAAATCCAATTTGAACAAATATATTTGCCAATTTATCATAATCAAGATAATAGGCCACGAATCCAAGCCTTTCAGGTGAACACCAACAAACAATTGCAGTTGTTGCAAGACGAATAATATAAAAAAATAAAAGAATATAATTCAAGAATATTATCAATTTAGGCAATTTAATTAATGTTGACCAAAAAGATAAATTTTTAGTATTGAATAAAAATTGTATTGCATTTGTTAAGTTGTTTGATATATAAATCGATAATATTCGATAAGTTGAAGCTAAAAAATTTAGTATTTGTTTCAACATTTTGACTATACTGACGGTAAACAACCAATCTTATCTATTAAAATTTGCTTATTTGATAATATATATTTAACCTAAATAAATACTTACTAAATGTTAAATAATTATTTAGAAAACTAAAACGAATAAAGTTTATAAATATGATCATTAGAATCAACCCAATTAAATAGTATTTATAACGGAAATATGTTTAAAAATTTACAAATTACTAATTATTCCAAAGAAATCAATCATTTTAACAAACGAAACTAAAATTGTTGACGTATTTTGAATTGTATGCAAACTTGTATGTCTTTCCAATTAAAAATTTCTAAGCAGTTTACCATATCGTTTGGTAGAGAACCGAAAATTCCCTGACAAGTTTATTTCACTGCGTAATGTAATTCAATGGGGAAAAAACCTATAAGAATCGATTTTGAAATCATTTCAAAGCTAAAATTTATTTATTTGAACTTTAAAATGTTTGAATTATGTGTTCTTCCCTCCTATCACCAATGTCCGCTCTGTCGATCGTCCATACTTTCCAATACCGGAAACGGTTGCTGACACAGGTCTCGGAGGTTTCTCTTGCTGCTACAGTGTCCGCCACGCAATGGAATTGATGCTGTAAATAAACTGGGCCTTTACAACAAATACTTTGTGTTTACATAAATAAATCAAAACTTGTTAGCAAATAAGCAAAATACAATAAGATGAGCTGCAAATAAAAAGTTTATTAGTTAGGCTATTTTTTATAAAAAACTCAAACTATTAACTAAAAATCTAACCTTGAATCCAGTTATATTCGTAATTTTTGCTAAAGATCCTATTCTAAATGCCATGAAGTTAGATTTTGAATGTACCATTTCATAATAGGACAATATGTTCCATTTCAAAATAAGATTAGATTTAATATATAATTGAGAGCAATATAACCGATGAGAAATGGAATTAAGCATTTTGAATGAAATTGAACTTAAGAAAACAATGAAAAGACATATTATAAGTTGTGTTGTCCATGGAATCATCGTAAAACATTTTTCAGCAAGTTCAATAGGCTCGTAAACCACCTTTGCTATTATATAGATACTTGTTGGTAGATTGGAAATAAATAAAATCCAAAGATAAGTTGATAAAAGTTCATCATTTATCATATTCTTTAATTGAACATAACGGAAATGTTCTGATATGATTAAAGGAACAAAATAAACCAATTGACGATGGTTTTTTTTAGTTGGAATCATTTGATATTTCTGAATCAAACGGTCAAGTTTTGGTTGATATTGTTGAACCACTTGATAATAGAAACCCATCATTATAGTAACAAATGCATATTGATGAATTAAAAAGACAGCCCAACAAGTCCATGTGTTTGAGAAAATGCATAATGTATCGATTGCCAAAATTATAATCATAATAAGATTGTGATTTGGATAGAATTTATTCATAATATAATAAATAACCACAACAAGACTTGTTCCAGCTTAGATTTAAAAGTAAAATTATAGTTTGAATTAACATAAACTTACATAAAATATATAACAAACCGAAGAGAATTGTGAAGATGACGTAAATTTGTTTAATTTTGAAAGAGTCCAACAAAACTTTGATACGGACATCTACTGACAAATTAGGAAAATTAGGTAACTTTCTAACATTCAAACCTTTAAGTTGTTTTGAATTCATTTTCTTTATTTCAAAATTTAAAAATGATTTATGATTTAAAATGGTCATTTCATAAACATATTGCCATGTTTTACATTTTCCAGAAAATTTTATTATGTAGTAAAAATAAAATTGCAATAATAACATAATGCTAAAAGCAATACAGATGAATGGTTCCAAAACTCCCAATTGTATAAATATTTTTGCCAATTTATCATATTCAAGATAATGGGACAAAAATCCAAGTTTTTCAGACGGTAACCAACAAACAATTGCAATAATGTAAAGACGAATTATATAAGATAATATGATTATAAAATTAAGGATGGTCGATTTAGGCAATTTAATTAGTGTTGACCAAAAAGATGAATTTTTGGTATCGAATAAAAATTGAATTGCATTTGGTAGGTAGTTGGAAATATAAATCAATAGTAAATTTATAATCAAAGACAAATTATTTACTATTTGTTTCAACATTTTGGAAGACTATTGACGATAAACAACCAATCCTATTCATTAAACTTTATTTATTTGGTATGGTATATTCAGCCTCAATACTTAGTTACTTAGAGAGACCAAAAACTAAATAAATTTAAAAACATAATCATTGAAATAAACTAATTTGGCTAATTTTTATAATGACATATTATTGGAATTAAACAAAATAGTAATTATTCCAAAAGAATCAATCATTTAAAAAACAAACTAAAAGTTTTGAATTATTGAACATAAATAATCAAATTTGTTTCATGTAATTTTTATTTGATAACATTATCAGAAGCCCGTTGATTAAGGTAAACAAATTAATTATAATTATTATTTTTTTACATAATGAAATAATTAAGATAATTTTATTTCA
>NZ_JASUAZ010000078.1:0-7012 GCF_030283135.1 Mixta mediterraneensis
AGCCTGAACGGAAATCCCCTCTTACCTTCACGCAGCCGCGCCAGCACCTCATATGACTCACCCGTAGGGCACGCTTCCACCCCCATCGGCCCTACGTCCGGTACCACACTGGGGCCATTGGCGCGGTCATCGCTGTCACTCAACTGCCCCCCCCCGGTGCCGCCGCGGATAGCGGAACCAAATACTGCTTTGCGGATCACCTGGAATTTAGTCGCAATTTCCAGCAGTTCCGCACCGGTTGGGGTAACAATGTCGCCAGCGCGGTCTTCCAGAAATTCAGCGAAAGCCTCCTGCCCCATAGCGGTTTCATCATGTTCTTCCCAAATCTTCCAGGGTTTGGACTTCACGCACTGATAAACAGCGGAGTGGCTACACCAGTCTGGTGTGGCAGGATCGGCGTGGTAGTCTAGCTGGGCGGTTAACTTTGTCTGGTTGGCATCGGCCAGGATCACCGAGGCATCGGTTGCAAACTTTGCGCAGTACTGGATGAAACTATCAGCGGACAAGAGTTTTACGTTCTGGCGGATGCGGCGCGGCGCTGGAAGAAAGTGCTCAAGATCGGCCAGTTCGTAACCTTCTGGTAGGGCAACCGCTGGGTTACCGTGGATATCAAAAACCTGCTGGCTTTTTACAACGTCCTGAATAGTTTGAGCTTCGGTCATTTCTTTGTTCCTGTTTTGGATATAAATAACCCGGCGCGTTGGCCGGGTGAGTGGTTTCCCCTGGTACTGGCTAAAAGGGTCAGATAACTTTACGCAGGCTGGTTTCCTGTTCTGGCAGGGTGCGCCGTTCCTGTTGTCCGGCATCAACCTGTTTCAGTTCGGTGCGTACTGTGCTGGGGTCGTCACGCAGCAGATCGCCATCCGCTGTCGAATACATAATGGTTTCGGCGCGTTCGCCCTCTGGTACTTTGCTGGCGACAACCGGGGAGATTTTCACTACGTCTTCGTTGGCTTTACTGAACATTGCCACTTTGAGTGTCAGTGTCAGGGAACCCGCTTTACCGGTTTCGCGTACCGCTTTCACTACCTCGGCCAGAACTTCGGTCAGTTCTTCATTCAGGGTGCCTTTGTTCAGGTAAACCAGTTGTTGGTTAAATGGGGTGGTATTCATCATGTGCTCACCTTTGAAGGTTGAACCCCGCTGGCGGCGGGGCTGGATGGGTTAGATCAGCGATTCGGCGTCAGCGCCTTCGCTCACATCGTCGAAATCGTCTTCGGTTGCCACGCCGCCGCCAGCGAATGCATCACCATCGCGACAGAACTGGACACCGCCGAGCGAAGCGTTAATACGTTTGCCAAAGTTGTTATCCATCGCCCAGATATCGATGGTGGCGTTAACATAGCAACCGGCATACGGCTTGCCATCGGCGGCGGTCAGCGCGGAACGATCGCGGTCGATAACCAGTGGCCGTGCTTTATTACTGGCAGAGACAAATTTATTACCGGGGTAGCCCTCGTATTCGGCTTTTTCATCGCCATCGTGCAGGCAGACTTTCAGGCCGGTGCGTAAGGATTTAAGAACGCTGTCGGCTTTCGGCCCCCATTTTTCTTTAGCTACCTGAGCGATAGCCGCTTCAATTTCTTTCACGCAGGGATGGTCTGGTGGGAAAATAAATGCGGCGCTAAAACGTGGCTCACCTTCACCGTTAACAGTTTTAGGTTCAAATAATGCCGGAAATGCCAGTCGCACGTTATTCAGTTTTACTTTCATAGATATTTACCTTTAATTCAAATGAGGGATTCAGCGGCTTCAACATCGTCAAAGTCGTTTGCAGGATTGATGTTTAAAGCTGGTTTGGGATCGGACTCTGGTGCTATTGTTGGTTTTCCATCAGGGCGGGTAATAATGGCTTCTACCTTCGCCCAGCGGCGCGGGTTGGCCTTTTTAATGAGTTTCTCAGCTTGCGCCGGGCTGATAACTTTGAAGGTATAAACTTCTTCCTTTTTATACCGGAACTGGTCTTTAAGTAGGGAAATGGCTTCTTCTTCACTACTCCACGAACGGTTACCCTGTTTACCCTGAACCAGTTTATAGCCGGAAACGGAGTGGCCATTTTGCAGCATATTAAATGCCGCAGAGCGGACGCTTTTACACCAGCTTTCGATATGGTCAATCAGTGGTAGTGTTTCGCCCAGCCATTTACCATCCGATTCAGCCAGCTTCTGACGGGCGGTGGTCAGTGCGTCTTCCAGAGGCGGCGGGTCGGATATTTCGCTGAAATCATTCATCAGCGCAGCCGACACATATTCCGCCTGCGCCTGGCATTTACCTCGCCGCTTGCACCAACGGCAGGTTTTCTCTCCGGGGTGGAATGCCGTTGCCGGAATAACATCGGGGCCGTTATCCCCTGCGTGGTCTGCCAGTTGCAGCACATCGGCAGCGATGGCTTTCACGTTCTGCCCGAACTCTTCCAGATTTTGTACACTGCATTCGTACTCGCTGACGTGGTTGATGCGCGGCTGGTGGATAAACATTCGTACACGATTGATGTCGGCGATCAGACTGACCTGTTCCAGTGCTCCCAGCGCATAAATCATTAGCTGGGGGTTTTCGAACGCATCCACTTTCTCATAGCCATATTTGAGGTCGTGGATCTGCAATTCGTCGCCGATGATGATTACCGCATCAGAGGTACCAAACTGATCGGGTATACCGACGATGTGAGAGAAGTCGCACTTCTGCTCCACCATGAGTATCGCGCCGGGGTGCTGCGCCAGCGTCCAGACCGCTTCGACATACTCACCCACCTTATCAACCATTTCCTGACTGACCTGCGGCCCCGGATTCGGTTTTGATGGATGCGCCAGCGGATAGGTTCCGAGATAGGTGCCAACGTCACAGCCTGTATATTCTGGTGGGTGTTTCTGTCGGTTACGAAGAACAATCTCCGCCAGAGTATGGGCTGCTGTACCCTCTTCGGCATAACACGTTGTTTCGTCAGTCTCAAACTGTTCAATGGCCAGTGCCGCCGTACAGTTGAGCCAGCGGTGTGCTGCTGAGGGGGATAATTTCGCATGTTGTTCCGGCATTGCTCATCCCTCCGCCAGCGCCTGTTCTGCCAGCATCACAACGTCTGCCAGATTTTTTTGGGGAACCTGACCCAGCTTCTGAGCGCCGAATTTGTTCAGGATTTCCACCGCTTCATTACGATAGCCGCCTGTTGTCAGCTTCATAACCAGAGTCCTCGCCTGTTCAAAAAGTGCTGCGGTGTCCTGCTCAGGCTCGGCGGTTTCCGGTTCTGGTGTTGCCTCCGGCTCGGCTTTCTGAGGTATCAGGTCAGCGCGTTTGTTGTACGGTGTTGTGATGTACAATTCGGCAAAAGCCTGACGTTCGTCGATAGTTTCCATCGCACTCCAGTGCGCCAGCATGACGATGCAGAGATCGAGTAACACTGCGCGTGTGGTGTTCTTCACCGCTTTGCAATCAATCAGCGCAAGGCTCAGTGCGTCAGTGAACTGATCGCGTTTGTTGCCATTCTCATACGCCCGTGCTTTATCTACCTGTTCAGTCGTGAGGTTCTTAGCTTTCGCGCCGAACAGATTGGCCAGCGCTGTGATAATGCGGATATCAAGTGATTCAATATCAGGTGCTTCTTTTTCGGGCTTCTCCTGCAATTGCAGGTATTCGACTTTGGTGATCTCAATACCAGCGTTGGCGTCGATTATCGCTTTCAGCGCGGTAGTATCATCCGCCACGCCGGTTTTTAGTCCGTCCAGGCTTTTCCACCAGAAAGGCCCCTTTCGTTCCTCTTTTTTGGCGCTGTCTGTTTTCGGTTGCGGCGGTGCGTCAGGCGCAAAGGTTTTGCCGCTCTGCATTGCGGCAATTAGCTGGCGCATTACCTCGGTATTTTCTTTAATGACTAATTCAAGGCTCATGGGGTACCTCAGATATAAAGGGTGATCGGGAAGTGGGCGTTGGGGTTTCGTTCCAGTTCATCGCGCTTACGCAACCAGCGCAGGCGGCGAACGGTGTTATTTACGGGGGCGGTGCCTAACGGGGCTGTTTTGACTTTTTCAGGCTGTTGCATTGGGTTGAATCCTCCGTTTCATATCGGGGAGCACACTGATCGGGTCAGCAGTGTGCTTTCGGGTATAAAAAAGCCCATCGCGGGGGATGGGCAAAGACTACACACAGCAATTTTGGGGAGGGGACAGGTCAAACTTCGGCGTTAAGTTCGTCTCGAATATCGCCAGCGGCCATCATCAGATCCCAATCGTTATCTCGCAGCGCGTCTTCCGCAACGCGCCAGGATATTTTGTACATCCTCATAAGGTACTGAATGAGTTCTGTTTTGTTCATCTTGTCGTTTCTCTCAGTGGTTTTACTCGCGCCCTGAACTACAAGGCGCTGGTAAAGTCACTGCGCGGTCTGTCCGCTTTATTACTGCATTGGCTTATCTCCTGTGTTTATTTGCCCCGTATTGCCGACATCCTGTCCCGCCACGGTTCCGACGCATGGTTTAAAGTCGCGCCGTTCGACTATCAATTTTGAATTCTGCAAAAATTCAATAATGAATTTATAGTGAAACATGAATTCCCTGTCAATTCAAAAGTGAATTTATTTTTGCAAAAAATTACCGCCTCACAGGGCGGCGGGAAGAAAGGATAGTTGAATCAATCGCCTATGTAGAGGGAAGGTTTTGCTATTCCTGCGACATACTGAATGCTTTCGATCTCTTTAAGGGCAAAGCGTATAGGAAGGTGTTCTTCGTTTATCGACATAACCATGACTTCGGCATCGCGCTCGTAAAGAAAGGTTTTTACCATTACTTGTTCATCCTTGGTAATGACAAGTACCTCATCTCCCGGCAGGTAGCCGTGGCCAGGTTCAACAACGACATACTCACCGTCTTTGATGCGTGGCTTCATGGAATCACCAGAACAGCGAAGAGCATAGGCCCCCGGGTCCTTTGTTGGCCAGTTGATAAAGCCATCCCCATAGCCAACCGGATACTGAAGGTTTACCCAATGCCCCCCGTTACCCAGTTGTGCACCTCCTACGACAGGAACCTTTGTGAAATGAAGCAGTTCAGGTGAACTATTAACATTACATTCGGGTTTTAAGTCAATGAGATCCTTTTCCATCAGTTCTTCAACCTTAATTTTAAAGTAATCAGCAATACGCTTCAGCAGCGCATACTTCGGTTCTTTAATGTCTCCCGCGATCAGCCTGTGCATAGTGGGTTGTGGGATTTTAGTACTTTTTGCTAACTCAGTTACGTTCGCCACCCCTTTACGTTGCATCAGGAGGGTAATATTGGCGATTAGTTGATCTGTTGATTTGTTCATGCCTGTGTCCTTGTTGGGGTATCCAAGGCTGAATATTCTATATTGAATAGTGTACTCTGGCTTTTAATTCAAAACTGAATTATGATTTAATCCGGTATTGAATTTAAAAGTAGTGAGGAACTCTCTATGCAACCTCTTTCTCCCCAAGAAACGGTCAAGGCATTGATTGCATCAGGCCTTACGCAGGTTGAAATCCAGGCCCGCACAGGCATTAGCCAGGCATCAATAAGCCGTATCGTATCGGGTAAAAATGCTGACCCAAGGTTATCTGTTGTACGTACGCTGGAAAATCTATTCTCAGAAGTGAAAGCTCAAACAGCAGAACAAAAGGCTTAACCCATGCCTATACACTACTCAGTGGGGCAGGGAGCTACAGATAGCCGACCAGCCCCCGCGCGGGCGAAAGACTTTGCCGACTATCGGACGAAAGTTGAACGCTTGCGGAAAAATATTGGCGTCACTCACGATGATTCAAAGGACATCTTGTCCCGTAAAAAAAAGCGCCTGTCTTACCTTTGGGGGGCGATGCGCGACACGTCGAACGGACGTAGCGCCGTTAATGCGGGTGACCGCGATGTAATATGGCTGGATATGGATGGCTGTTCGGAAGCTGACTGGCCCGCGTTACGCGATTCCGCGTCGGTATATCTTGGATTTGCCTATTCCACCGCCAGCCATGAGCATCCAACCGCAAACAGAGAACAACGCTGGCGTCTGTGTTTCGCGCTCTCCCGCACCGTAGCAACATCCGATTATAAACGCCTGTGCGAAGCGATTGAGCGGGAGTTGATGGACTGCTACAGCCTGATTGGCGATGACCCGGTTAAATGGGACAGATCGGTATATGACCTTGATCACATGGTGTATGCCCCCCATGAAAGTGCCATTTTTATTGATTTTTCAGGCAAGGTAATTGACGTTGATATGCTGTTGGCAAGGGCTGGCGATGTGCCATCTCCGTCTGTATCTGATCACGCCAGTGATGATTTATCGCGTCTCGTCGATCTGAATCACGTAACCCAGCAGACCTTTGACGATTTGCGTTCAGCGATGTGGCATCCCACTGTGCTGGCTGATGCACAACCTGAATGTGGCAGGCATAACGCCTGGGCGTCAATGGGGTGTCGCCTCGCATGGTTTATGGATACTGAATTTGAAGGACAGGCCAGAGATCTGTGGCTGGAATGGTCTGCTGCCGGTGGTGGAAGCGCTGCGGATATTGCGGAGGCTGAACGCCGCTGGGATGAAGGTAAGTTGACAGCAGATCGCACTGGTTTCCAGGCTATTTTTACCCGTGCGCAGCAAGCCGGATGGAAAAATCCTGCGGCTGAACGTATGCGCCAGTCCTCTGTCGCCAGCGTTGAGGACTTTGACGAATTCCCGCCAGAAGAACCCGAACAACCCCGATCATTTCCTCACTCAGGTGGATACGGTAAGCCGGGAAAGTTTATCGTTGAAGGGCTGGTACCTGTGGGCGTTGCCATGTTTTACGGCCCTTCATCCTCTTTTAAATCGTATTGCATCATATCAATTCTTTGTCGGGTAGCGATGAAAACGCATCGCTGGGCCGGGCGAAACATCAAAGGCGGTGCGGTTCTGTCGCTACCGATGTAAAACTGGCCCACCTGCCGATGTAAATCTGACCCACCTAGGGTAAAAATGGCAGTTTTAAGGCACTGCCAATGATGACATTGGAGACCAGAGTGGAGATTAGTGTTTTA
>NZ_JASUAZ010000079.1:0-6939 GCF_030283135.1 Mixta mediterraneensis
GTTCAGTCGTGTCATCGAAATCACCAGCAAAAGACTGGTCTGCCAGAGTTTCATAGTAAGAATTCTGACTATCGTAATGTGCTGTTGGCGTCGATGGTGCCCTTTGTGTTTGGCTAGATTCGGGGGATCCCTGGACGCTGGTATTATTCTGGTGTGCTTCTTCAATCCGTTTCTTCGATATGCGGATATTTTCCTGCTCTTTCAGCCAGCGATAGCGTCCTCCCGTTTCTTTCAGCGCATCGATGGCGGTTTCAAACAACAAAATCCCCCGTTCTTCAGGGGTGTAGATCACGTCATCGCGGTTATCGAGATCGGCAGCCAGGGTGGTGAGAGCCATCAGGGTTTTATCAGCTATGCGGGCATTCAGCTGGCTGTTCCACTCCCCAGGAACGGTAGAGCGGCAGATATCCAGGATATGAGAGACACGTTCCTGAGAGACGGGACGCCGGCGTGCAGCTGCAGGCAGTTCACGGCAAAGGTCACTGAAGTCGGGACGCCGAATAGGTACATACCGGTTAATTTTCACATTCAGCTTTGAGATTTTTTCATCATCAGGGATGTATATCGAATTACTACGTATCTGCTGGTCTTCAAATACGATGATGCCTTCGCCGGATTTTAAAGCCTTTAGTTCCGACAGTTGGATATTGTCCCGATCGCGGAATTCCACTCTATCGACGTCCTGATAGCTCCCCATACCTGTGCGATCCATCGTTCTTTGCTCAGCGTACTGGCCTGTACCACCGACGGCCCGGATCATCTTCAACGTGTCCTCCGTATCTTCGGTTTTCATGAAGTGTTTGGTGCCCAGGTTGGCATTCACGGAATGTACCTCCTTACCGTGTTTAAGCATGGCCTGAATATCCTGTGCCAGGATAACCAACATGTAACGCAGGCTTCGCATTTGTGCGGCCAGCTTGGCCAGACCCGGGGCAAAGTAATAACCCACCTCATCGCAGATGAGCATGAAGGGAAATTTACTGGCAAACTTTTTGACCGTGAGTGTGTGTTCCGGCGACCCCTCTATTTTGTTGCCCAGGTCTTTAGCGATGTTCATCCGGATATCAGAGATATACAGCTTACCGAGCGTAGCCGCTTCGTTATCAGACAGCTCCAGTGCCGGAATAAGGACAACTAGGGTGCGATCGTTGTGCAGTATATCCTGCATATCGATGTCGCCGCCGCCTTTCGGAAAAACGTGGCCATAAGTATCGTTAAACATGCTGAGCATTCGGGTGAACTGTTGGATAAGGTAGCCATGTTGATCCAGTGCGCCCTGCGCCCAGTCGGATGGACGATTTATCAGCTTCATGTCGAAGCCGGCGAGGTTAGCCAGATAGTTCTCCATTGGCTTGTAACCTTCTTCATGCCACCCGTCGTTGAGTGCTTCCCGATACAGGCCAACGAATTTCACTAGTGGAAGATAAGACTGGATAACAGCCTGTGTCAGCAGGATGTTATCGCGGGCACGCTTATAGCACAGAGCGTAAATAAGGGCGTTCATCATGGCGCGCGCTTTGTCTTTCCAGCCTTCATCGCTGCCATTGCCTGCCGGCAACAAAGATTCCATCAGTTGAATGATGAACGTCGGGCTGCCGTAGGCGAACGGGTTAGTGCTGTTTGACTGGGGAGGGGATTTATCCCCGAGCATCAGTTTTTTAAACCGGTCATCGTTGCCGGTGATGAAATTCAGCACGTGCCAGTCGTCTTCCTGCCCGAACCGTCTGGCCATCGACCAGGTAGCTACTGCGAGATCAATCTGTGCCTTCCCGTCGGAAATACAACAGCCACGGGTCATACACAGTGAGTTCAGGTAAAGAGAGTAGAGCGTTTCTGTTTTCCCACCGCCGGTGGTGGCCATGATTTGCATGTGACGGAGAGCATCAGAGGTTTCAAGCCACAGCTCCTTTCCCCGGTCACGACCACGGCCAACGCCGAGACACAATGTACCGGCCGCTTCCCCACGGACAATCTTAGGCAGATTCAGGTTCAGCAGCGGTATGTTCCAGCTCAGTTCGCGTTCAGTAGACAAATCAAATCCACCCACGTCCATCGGGATACGCAGCGGTAAACGAAAGCGCTGATCGCTGAACGCGACCAGCAGGATAATGCTAAGAGGCAGGGACAACAGGAGTGTTGCCGGCCATATCACACCGAAAAAGAGGGAAAACACCAGTAGAAACTGCACCGTGAACGGTGCCAGCATTATCCTTTCGGCGAGTCTCCCCTGCACCTGCCGGCTTATGAGCTGATTTTCTACCGGGCCGTGACGTCCTTTTAAATCCATTAGTCGCTCCTCATTGCGCGCTGTTAAGGAAAGTCTGCAGCGCGGCATCGCTGGTCATTGCCTGCAGTGGGATCATGCGGCCGTCATCACTGATAACGGTCGGAGTGCCCGGGAGGTGATAAAGCTCAAAAGCCATATCATTACGCGCCAAAGCGTTCTGACCCGCTTCGCAGGAAGCTGGCAGCGACTCTGACTTCGCGGTTGGGTTCAGCATGCCGGCGCCAATATCAAAAATGCTGCGCCACATATCGGCGCGTTTATCTGCAGGCGCACACAATAAAGGAACAACTTGCTCTGCAGTGCGGGCTTTACCTATCAGCGTTACCGGGAATATTTCCACGTTGTATTGCGCAGAAAGTGCCTGCACGGTTGGTTCGAATATCCTGCAGTTAGGGCATTCTGGATCAGAAAAAATATAAAGGGTTCTCGGATGGCCAGAGGATAGCCGGATGGTGAATTCCTGCTTTGCGGCACCGTTCTTCAGTCGAGTGGCCAGCATGTGACGCGCTTCGGCCGCCTCTTCGGGGGATAGCGAAACTCGTTGCGCAGGCGTATTCACTGCAGCCGCTGAAGATGTGCTGACGGATTCGGTTCGGGTTGGCATCACTACAGACGGCGGCAGAAGTGTACTTGCTGCTGATTCAGTGGTTTTCACTGGAGACTGAAACGCGGGCACTGGAACCGGTGGCCGTGTCGGGTGAGGGGTGTTAATGAGCCACGACGCCCATGCACCCGCCAGAAAGATAAACATGACGCCAGGAATGAGCCAGTGGCCTCCTCTTTTGTATAGCGGTTTCACTCTGGTTTCGTTCATGGCCATACGCTGCAACGCATCTGCTGTGGTGTTCATTATGTTGCTGGCAAGCTCAGGGTCGTCGGTGGTAAAGAGCCTGGCGAAGCCGTTGCAGGACTGCCGCATCCAGATCGTGTACTGACCAGCATCCTGCTCAAGCGTTAGCTGATAACGATCGTCTAAAGGGCGATGCAGATTAAACAAGCTACGGCCGTTCAGTCGTACCTGCAGATGTTGTCCATGAATTTCGGTCGAGGTTTCGTTAACAATTTGTTCTGACATGGGATTATCTCATTTTAGGGCGAAAGGAATGTACGTGGCGGTGAACGTGTTGCTCATCAGAATGTGTACCCGACTGCGTCGGGTTGTCTTCGTCGTCATCGTCCTCTTCTTCATCATCAACAGGTCGCATGGGCGGTGGCGTGTCATCGACCACTGCCCCGATATTTCTCAGGTCTGTTTCCAGCCCATCAAGGGCGAGTGACATGATGGGTTTGCTCAGTTTGACGCGATATCGGGCGGCCAGTTTTTCCCAGTGGGATTGACTGATCACCCCGGCACCTTCAACGAACGGCCAGGGGCGACCGGTGGACGCCAGTGTGTACCAGAGCGTGCGGTCGAGTCCTTTCAGCCAGCGGTATCGGCGGATAGGAAGGTGGAGGTCGTTATCATGCAATGCGGCGATAGCGGTGCGGACATAACCGTATTGCCTGATCCAGGATTGCGCGGCTGGCGTTATGGCTACTTTTCGAAATGCTTTATCTGCCAGTGACAGGTTGGGATAGCCGATTTTGTTTCGGTACTTGCGGTCTGATTTCAGCGTGGAGCGGTTTAGCGCATCCAGCAGCTGCTCTGCCTCTTTGCGTTTGTCCAGAAAGTGCTGCAGGCCAAATATGGCGAACATGGCACGTTCATGGTCACTGAAGTGCTTAAACTCAGGGGGTAACTGGCCCTGTTTCGCAACATCGCCATTCTCATGAGGTAATGGCTCACCAAGTTGAGCAATAAACTTCTGCTCAGCCAGCTCCCGGCGAAGGCGGCGGTTAACCACCAATTTGTGCTCTATAGCAAATTCATCTGGGGCCTGTGCGCTGCGGTGTTCTTCCGGATCCACATTCAGCAGCTGCGTCTTCTTATCGCCATAGGTCAGAGCCGGCACGATGGCCGGAGAAAATGACGCCATGATGCGGGGAAGTGAGTGAATGGAAATATTCCGGCGGGTCCGGCTCACCTGATGGCGGCGAACGGATATGGTGCCGATAACAACAAGCGGGAGCAGGGCAATCAGCAGGATGCCTGCCGTTACATCCATGACTGAGAAGAATTCAGACCAGGATACTGCCTCCGCATTGTTGTGGGTTGAAGCCAGAAGATTAATACGCCAGGCTGCGTCAGCATGGAAGCGGGGGAAATCTGCCAGAATCCACAGCCAGTAGAGCAAGGTAGTGGTGCATTCAATGGTGAGCTGCCGGAAAAACAGGGCTGCGACCATCAGAGTAATAAACAGGCCGACAGCGGCCATTGTCCAGTCATTACCTGACTGGACGTCATTGCGAATGGGTTGCGCCATAGGGAATAGCCTTAGACTTATGAGGGGCGAGTCGGGGAGGGGGAAATACTTTCTTTCTGCTTTCTCTGTTTGGCCATCGCTTCAGTGAAGTTATGAGCAAACATGGTTGGCATTTCGTAACAGTTTTTCACCCCGGACAGTAAGCCTAAACTCATACCTATCGTTGCAGTGGCATGGTGTATTCGGGCAGCAGCGAAGGGTAAATACTTCTACCAGTCCTAGCTCCTCTAATATCCGAGCAGCATCTAAAGCCTGTTCGTATACACTATCGAACCCACTGCTCCCGCCAATACCATCCATTGATTCTAATGACGCGCGAATGCCATATTGGCGAAAAAGATGAAACCATTTGCCGCTGAAACGCCACTGAATGCGACCCTGTTGAATATCCCAGGGCTCTCTTGCGATAGAACGCAAGGCCATGAACTGATCGTTGTTCAGACGTGTTGCTTCGTCATGGGGCGTACTCATGAATTTTTGCCTCGTATCATATTGAAGATGTCATCATTCACACGGCTCTAAATTCAGCTTTACTGAACCCGAATGAATGTTCTGGTGGTGTTGCGGATGCAAAAGAAGAGGCACCCTGAAAAGGGTGCCTCGGAGTCGGTACTGTGGGTTACAGCAGAAGGGAAATTAGTTTGGCGGCAGGATCAGGTTCAGCCCCTGCTCGTCAGCAATACGTTTTGCCTGGTGTTCAACGTAACCGGGTACGTTGTTCTCATATGTCCAGGTTTGGTTACGCATGGCATTGATTTTTTCATACAGCTGGCTGGCTTTACCAGTAGATATAGCGATAGATGGTAGATCAGGTATGCCGGTGTAAATTCTTAAGGTATTACCTTCCACTTCAATCGATTTCCAGTCATACATACCGAAACCCATTACGCGGATATCTTTAGGGTAAATAAAACTTGTAACACTGGTTCCCGTGTGAGAAATGAAAATTATCGTTCCTCTTTTTGTGTCAAGAGAAAAGTAATGAGTTCCAATTTTTGAGCTTACAATATTTGATGCCAATGGAACGGATAACTCCAGATCTCTAAAGAATCGTGTAAAGGCTGATATGTTCTTTCTGGCTTTTGTTATCCAAGTGATAATCCATATGAGGTTTATAATTAATAGTGGGGTGAAAATAACCACCCATGCTTCTTCTGGATGGCGGAAGTAATTACTAAATAAAAAACCTGAACGATAAGGGTTGTAGGCAACTGATGGGTAACTATCGTACAGAAAAGATATAATCCCAAAAGAACCAAACCACAGTGACAATGGAATTCCAGCAAATATGTTAGATAAAAATAGAAGCCTGCATGTTTTTATTTTTAGTGTGGGGGATGATGTATCAATATATTTTACAGTCATATATATATCTTCCTGATATTGTTTTATCTGATGCGTTTGCTTGCTAGATTGTACACTTCATTGTGCTCTCGTTTACCAACAGCGACCACGGCAATAATCAACTCATCGTTAATTATCTGATATACCAGTCTGAAACCTGATGCCCGAAGTTTAATCTTGTAGCAGTCTGGCAGGTTACGCAGCCTAGCCGAGGGAATA
The DNA here is from genome assembly GCF_030283135.1 of Mixta mediterraneensis. Lineage (NCBI taxonomy): Bacteria > Pseudomonadati > Pseudomonadota > Gammaproteobacteria > Enterobacterales > Erwiniaceae > Mixta > Mixta mediterraneensis. The sequence goes on from NZ_JASUAZ010000079.1 coordinate 6,214, forward strand.
TGCGGGTTCTCAATGCATTTTTTCAACTTCTTAGCAAACTGCTGTTGTATAGACTTATCAAGGTTGTTCCACTCCTTAAGCGCATCTGTTCTGAACTTAACTTTGTAGCTCATAAATAGCTATCCAGATCGACATCGTGCAGTGCCTGCTCTGAGCGTTGTTTGATAAGAGCGGCTAACTCCTGGTCGTCAATATACTCCAGCATTTGTTCATACAACTCTGCCGGTACGCAGTAAAAAGCTGGTTGGTTACGATTGAGGATGGCCACCGGATACCCGTCGCCAGCGCTAACCGTTGCCATAGGATTTGTTTTTAGTTCAGTGATGCTGGCAGTCGTGTTGCTATGAATGATGTTAGGCATAAAACCTCTGGATTGAAAACCACTTAATAGGTTCTATTTTACCATCAAAAAACCTATTAACAAGTTCTTTGATGGTGTTTTGCCCAGTTTCATTAGAAGAAAGAAGCTATTTAAAGCCGTCAGCATCACCTGCAGGCTTGTTTTGATCCATTTTCTTAATTCCAGGAGTATGGCCTGCTTTACCACCAAATCCGGCAAACATGTTGCGGGCAGACTCTACTGCACCTTTCATCATTTGCGCAGCTTCTCGGCCACCAAGCCAGGCGATGACATAGTCTGGCAGGTAAGCCTGAAGGCTGAATGCCGAAGATACCAACGTAGTACAGAGGCGTTCATAAATCATTAAAATACCGAGGATGCTTGCC
>NZ_JASUAZ010000080.1:0-6886 GCF_030283135.1 Mixta mediterraneensis
ACCGCCCGCTGCTGAACCTGAATCTGCCTAAGATTGTCCGTGGGGAAGCGGCCGGTACATTGTGTCTCGGCGTTGGCCGTGGTCGTGACCGGGGAAAGGAGCTGTGGCTTGAAACCTCTGACGCCCTGCGTCATATGCAAATATTGGCAACTACCGGCGGCGGCAAAACCGAAACGCTTTACTCCCTTTACCTGAATACGCTTTGCTGGGCCAGGGGATGCTGTATCTCCGATGGTAAGGCACAGATAGACCTCGCGGTGGCCACGTGGTCGATGGCCAGAAGGTTCGGCCAGGAAGATGACTGGCACGTGCTGAACTTCATCACAGGAAACGATGATCGGTTCAAAAAACTGATGCTTGGAGATAAGTCACGCGCACAAACTAACAGCACCAATCCGTTCGCTTATGGTAGCCCGACGTTCATCATTCAGTTAATGGAGTCGCTGTTACCAGCGGGGAACGGCAGCGATGAGGGCTGGAAAGACAAAGCCCGCGCCATGATGAATGCCCTAATTTATGCACTGTGTTATAAGCGAGCCCGCGACAATACATTACTCTCGCAGGATGTTATCCAGTCTTATCTCCCTCTGGTGAAATTTGTTGGCCTGTATCGGGAGGCGCTGAACGACGGGTGGCATGAAGAAGGTTACAAGCCGATGGAGAACTATCTGTCCAACCTCGCCGGCTTTGACATGAAGCTGATAAACCGTCCGTCAGACTGGGCACAGGGCGCACTGGACCAGCATGGCTATCTTATCCAGCAGTTCACCCGCATGCTCAGCATGTTTAACGATACTTACGGTCACGTATTTCCCAAAGGCGGCGGTGATATTGATATGCAGGATATTCTGCATAACGATCGAACCCTTGTGGTACTTATCCCGGCCCTGGAACTCTCAGATAACGAATCCGCTACCTTGGGGAAACTCTATATTTCTGATATCCAGATGAACATAGCTAAGGATTTAGGTAACAAAATCGAGGGTTCACCGGAACATACACTGACGGTGAAAAAGTTCGCAAGTAAGTTTCCCTTCCTGCTTTTGTGCGATGAAATCGGTTATTACTTCGCACCCGGCTTGGCAAAACTCGCCGCTCAGCTTCGTAGTCTGATGTTTATGTTGATTATCCTGGGACAGGACATTCAGGCCATGATGCGCCATGGTAAAGAAGTTCACTCTGTAAATGCCAACCTGGGCACTAAGCACTTCATGAAAACTGAAGACACGGAAGACACATTGAAGATGATCCGCGCCGTTGGTGGCACAGGCCAGTATGCTGAACAAAGGACGATGGATCGCACGGGTATGGGAAGCTATCAGGACGTCGATAGAGTGGAGTTCCGCGACCGGGACAATATCCAGCTGTCGGAACTAAAAGCGTTGAAATCTGGCGAAGGTATCATCGCATTTGAAGACCAACTGATCCGAAGTAACTCAATCTATATTCCTGATAGTGAGAAAATCTCGAAGCTCGATGTCAAAATTAACCGCTACGTCCCGCTCCGCCGCCCCGACTTCAGTGACCTGTGTCGTGAACTGCCTGCAGCTGCACGCCGGCGTCCTGTCTCTCAGGAACGAGTCTCTCATATCTTGGACATCTGTCGTTCTACAGCTCCGGGCGAGTGGAACAGTCAGTTGAATGCCCGCATTGCAGACAAAGTCCTGATGACACTCACCACCCTTGCTACCGACCTCGATAACCGCGATGACGTGGCCTACTCCCCTGAAGAACGTGGGATCTTGCTGTTTGAAACGGCTATCGATGCATTGAAAGAAACGGAGGGCCGCTACCGCTGGCTGAAAGAGCAGGAAAATATCCGCATATCGAAGAAACGGATTGAAGAAGCACACCAGAATAATACCAGCGTGCAGGGAGTCCCCGAATCTGGCCAACCACAAAGGGCACCATCCCCCCCAACGGCACATTACGATACTCAGGACGCTTATTATGAAAATCTGGCAGACCAGTCCTTTGCTGATGATTTTGATAACACCACTGAACATCTTACTTACTGAAACCTAGAGATTATCCCTTCGTTTGAAAAACAGCTCCTCTATTCCCACAGGAAAAATCCATGAGCACAATCACCCTAATATTTGAAGCCCCATATGCAGGGTTCTTTAAAACCTTTGGCAGTAAGTTTGTTTGTTTTACGACGGTACCGCAGTTGCACGACTGGGAGCTGGAGATGGCCCTGAAGGCTCATCCAGTATGCGAAGACCTTGTCGATTTTCACTATGATCCAACATCGGGAAAAGGGCATTTTATTCTGCCCAACTCATCCCTTCATCCATCAGGCAGCCACACAGTGCGGTATCCGCTGCCTAAAATGGTGACCCAACGCACGGTGTATCGCTGGCAGGACAGAGTGCGTGATGAAACCCATACACATATCGCCACTGGCGTTCACGGTTTTGAGTCGTTGTGCTGCTCTGAAATGCTCGCTGAGATGGTAGAAAAGGCCGAAATATCAGCCGACGGCAAAGTAACCTGCCCACTGTGCAAGATCATCTGGCAGGACTGCCGGACTTTCGAACCCTGCGACTTTAGTGACACTGAATAACCTCCCAAGTCTCTCCATCATAAACTGACCGAACCACTGCCCAATAAGCTCAATTATTTAATCATTAAGGAATGAAAATGACTATCCGTACACTACGGTCAATTACTTTGGCCGGCGTTCTGCTTTTTGCTGTCAGTTCTGCCGTTGCAGCCCCGACGATCGAGGCGGGTTTCTCACCAGAAGGCAGTGCATTACGACTGGTACTCGGGACCATAGATGATGCCCGGCAGAGTATTCGGCTGATGGGCTATTCCTTTACGTCACCAGAAGTAGTTAAGGCGCTAACGGATGCGAAGCGTCGGGGAGTTGATGTAAAAGTAGTGCTCGATGAGAAAGGCAATAGTAGTAAAGCCAGTGTGGCAGCAATGAACCTGCTGGTTAATGCCGATATTCCTGTCAGGACAGTTAATCGATTTAAAATCATGCACGATAAAATTTTAATTGTAGATAATCATACTGTTGAAGTAGGTAGCTATAACTGGAGCAGGGCAGCGGCACGGTCCAATTCAGAGAATGCTCTGGTCGTGCGCGAGATGCCTGAGCTGGCTAAGACGTACCTGGCCCATTGGCAGTCCCGCTGGGATTTGGGAACAGACTGGAAATCATCCTATTAATACAGAGGAAAGCCGCCCCGAAGGACGGCTACCTGGCTTACTTGCCTGCTGCGTTGATGGTCACAGTGATTGAGTTGTTGGAGATACTCCAGCCCCCTTCCCCGTGAGACAACAATGCACCAGAAACAATGAGCACAATACAAAAGTACCGTTTCATTGCGCGGTCCTTGCTCAGACCGCTTCACGATTCCCACCACCGAAGATGTAACCGCGAATACAAGCACTGGAATGCGCTTGCGTTTACGGCCGTTGGTGATCCTTCCCTAAATCCGGTGCCCGCTTGCTAAGGCGGCGAAAAGGCCCGCCAGCATTGTACACTAACCCATCTCAATCAGGCACTTGACAGTGCATGTAAAGCAGCCCAAAATACGAGCACTGGGATGCGCTTGCGTTACGTTGGTAACACAGCCCTGCTGGAAAGGCCGCTAACCCGACCAGCACAAAAAAACCGCCGTTAATGGCGGTTTTTTTGTTTCTGGAGCGAAATCATCATAACGCCCTCCTCAAGAAGTTCATTCAAACTTATGAAGCACCAGCGCGACCAAAAACAATATCATCGCCCCGAAGATGACCTTTTTACTCAAATGACGATTTATCAACCCACACCACACATACGGCTCAGCCAGGCTGTGCAAAGCTTCAGCATCAATCACTGCGCGATGAAAAAGATTGTTTTCGGAACAGCGATCCCCGAAAACTGATAGTGTCTGCATCCTGGGAAGGTATCTTGGCCACTTATGTAAAACAGCCACGCCATAAGCACTGAGTAACGGCAACGCAAAAGCATAATGCTGAACTCTTTGTACATACCTGTTATCAAGAACGGCCCAGACATCCCTCTTCCCGTTGATATCGAGTACATAAAGATTAATCCTGCCCGGCTCTGGATAATGATGGGTATATACCTTTGCAGGTATGTGCTCAATATTGTGGTATCGACAAAAGTTAACCCGATTTTTTCCCTCACCAGGTAAAAACAAACCTAGCTCAGGAATAAAGGTATAACTGGTATCGTCTATTCCAAGGGGAGAAAAAATATGATCGCGAATTTTTCTTTCATCGTGATCGTTGATAAATCGATCATCTGGCCACCAACGCCAGCTGCACCCAAGCGTGTGCGTTACAGGTACATAAAGCAACTCCGGCTCATCCACCATCCACTTCTGTGAACGAAACGGGAGTACGCAGTCAAAAAAATCCTCGCCCCTCATTGACCCATAGAGCCCCTGAGGAATGCTTTCAGGTGACTTACTGGCTTTCGTATCAATCTGAAATTTGAGGTCCACAAAGTCTCTGGCCGCCTTGGCCATAGCAGGTGCCAGATATGACAGGTCGGCAGGTTTAATATGTTCATCCATGGCTGTTCAGTTCCTTTTTTCAGCAGGAATAAATTATCAGCGTGGTTTGGGTGGCGTATGTCGCCCTGGGGTGTTCATGGACTGGGCAGGCGAACTTTGTTGCACCTTCGGCGCATCATAACCGGCCAGGCTGCGCTGTGCGGGGTGAGTCAATGGTACAGTTTTTCCTGACGACGCATTGAAGTGAGGAATGTACTGCATCGTACCCTGAACAAATGATTTATCGCCCCGGACTTCCACCTTCTCGCCACTTTTCTGGCCCGAAATATGTAATGCCATTGCCAGGTTTTTTCCCTTCTCAGCCGGCGCATCGGCAACTTCGATAAACAATCCGCGATCAAGAAGTACAGGTTTTCCTCCTGACGAATACACCACCGCACCATCACGATTCACGTGCGTATCATAGCCTCGAATCTGAGATGGCTTAATATCATCTGCAGGCGCATAAAGAATGAAGTTATTGGAGATTGTCGCAGTGCGGTTTTTACGCTTTTCGCGATAAGCCCAGCCACGCAGCTGCGAGATGGCGGCAGCATCATGCTGCATTGCCTGCACTTCCACCCAGGCACGATATGAGAGCGGCCGGGCATCTGGTCTCTCTCTCAGAGCCTTTCTCTCATCTCGAAGCTGGAGACGCAGCGCAGCCATGTCTTTCATCTTCTCAACTTCCAGCGCACGAAACATCAGTTTACGCAGCAGTGGATCACCTTCATTCAGGCGGACATTGTTTTTACGAATGCGGTAGCTGGCCGACAATTCACGGAATCGAGTTCGCACCTCATCGGCAGAAATCCCCGGCCGGACAAAGCTGGTTTTGTACGACTTGTATCGGGCAATTAAATCCTGTCTTGCCTCTGCTCGGGCATTACGACGTTCAGCCCTCGCCCCGTTATCGCGTCGGTGAAGACGATTGTCGTACTGAGATCCAATGTTCACTGTACTCAGCAGTACGTCTTTACCATCCCTGTTAACTTCACGAATAACTGACGCCGGGATGAATGCGCCAATCAGTTCCTGCTGACTATCGAGAGTAAGTTCAGGATGGATACTACTCGCTTTTACCGGGCACTGAGCGTCATCACCTAAATCGTAAATCGCCAGTCCCTGACCTTTCTGACGCAGCTCAAGTCCTGCTGAAACAAGGATGTTATGAATATCATCCCAGTTGTAGTTAGCCTGCAGAAACAGTGAGTCCAGCTTCTCCCGGCAGTTATCGACCGTATAGGAGAATAGGCTTTCTTTATCGCTGAAATGTTCAAGTTCGCGTGCAGCGGCGGGCGCTGACTTGTAGAAGTTACGCTTGCGAACAATGTGCCCTTCACTATTAACCATGTAAGGGCCATTGACATGCTGCCAGCCATATTTAAGTTCCATTTCGCGACAGCATCGGTCCAGAGTCAGGCGATCGTTATACAGAGACGCCGCTTTATAACTCACCGGATTTACGCGATTGACTGAAAGATGGCAATGCAGATTATCGGTATCATCATGGATAGCACACACATACTGATGGCCTTCCATACCCATACGATTCATACCATGTCGCGCACAATCAAATATCTGCTCTGGCGTAGGTCTTTCCGCTTCCGGCCAGGACAGAATGACATGATAAACAGGGTCCTTGCAGCGTGTGTTTTGCATAGCAACCATGTTCATTTCACTGGCCGCTGTGGCAAGCGAAAAGCAATTCGTCTCAGTAATGACATCACCACACCGCAGATGTTGACGACCGTCCGGAAAAGTAGCTATTACATCAACGGATCCAGGAAGGGGATTTCGGGTGGCGTACTCCACAAGGTTATTAAAGATTGCAGCTTCAGAGCGAGGTTTACGCACGAAAGGTTTTTCAGGTGACAGCGTTTCGCTCATTTCCACGTCATCACGAACTGTGACGTAAGAGACAAGTTTAACAAAGCTGGATTTCCCATCCCGCCTTTTTGGTGGCACCTCTGCGATCATCTTACTCCCCGCTGTTATTCAGGCTGCTGGCATCGAATCTTAAAAATGCAGTCTGCATTGCAGTCAGTGTTTCGGAATATTTCTTACTGAGTTCTGGCGTCATCATTCCCTGTTTTTGCATCTCATTATAGAGGTGCTTCAGCAGCCCACCCTGTTTCAGAATTTCATTCATCTGCCTGGTGTCACCTTTTGCCACTATACGGCGACCGAGCGTACAACGGCGGACAAATTCTCCGGCACTTAACCCAGCTGCACGAGCGCTTTCGCAGATCTGTTCCTTTTCTTCCGGGAACCATCTAATACCCAGAAACAGCACTGTCCTTTGACGCTTTTCACTCTTGCTCATCTTCAATCCTGCTCGGCCATGCAAGGCTGGCACCGTAATAGGG
>NZ_JASUAZ010000081.1:0-6514 GCF_030283135.1 Mixta mediterraneensis
CTTTAATTACGTCGATACCCAAATCTGGCGGGTAATATGGCAATGGTGTAAACGACGGCATACACGTAAAGGCCGCCGTTGGGTTGCAGATAAGTATTTCACGTTCTGGGACAGGCGCTGGCAGTTCAGCGCAGCGCCCCCGGAGGGTAAAACACTGCATCTCACCCGGGCGATGGATACGCCAATCAAACGCCATATCAAGATCAGAGGCGATGCAACCCCTTATTCACCCGGTATGGAAATCTACTTCGAACGCCGTCTGGACCTGATCTGGACCGGTAAACTGAAGAAGATGAAAACCGTGGCGGCATTGTGGAAACGTCAGGGTAAGTGCTGCCCTCGTTGCAGACAACTCATCACCAACCAGACAGGCTGGAATATACACCACCGGTTCAGGAAGGTTATGGGCGGGGGCGACGATATGTCTAATCTTGAGCTGCTACACCCCAACTGCCACCGTCAGTTACACAGCAGGGAAGCCGGTGCCCATAGCGGGCATTTATAAAGGCTTGAGCGGTATGCGGGGAAACTTGCACGTACCGTTCTTAGGGGGCGGCGGCGCAGTAATGCGCCGCTGCTACCCGACCACGCTGTTGCTGTTGCTGTTGCTGTTGATTTTAAAAAGGTTCTAACGATGGCGTGAACAGACCTCTGTTCGGGTCATTAACATACCTGATAAAGATATTCGCATGATGGTGATACACAGCAGGACGGACACGGCCGGTGCGACAGCACCGGCTTTTCCCGGCCCGCAGGGCGGTGGTGTTGACTTCCCGGGGCGTACTGAAAACGCATATAAAAACCGCGCCAGACGGCGCGGTGTGGAGGTAACTGTAGCGGCGTTTACTTGCCTGGCCGGTCCTGAGCGGAAGCCGCCATCACGCCCGGGTGCAGGTGCACGCCAGAAACGTCCGTGGTTTCTCGCGCCTTGTGCAGGTCGCAGGCGGCCTGCATCGATAACCAGAGGCGCGCCGCAATGCCCAGCCCCGCTTCCAGCCTCACCGCCATTTCCGGGCTGACCGACGCCTTACCGCTGGCGACTTTACTCAGCGCCGAGGCGGACACGCCCAGCTCTTTCGCCAGCACACGCAGGCCGATATTGTTATCTTCAATGTACTCGGTGATCAGGCCGCCCGGATGCGGGGGATTGAACATGGCCATCAGTGGTAGTCCTCCAGGTTGAGAATATAGGCATCACCGTCTGTAAATTCGAAAGTGATGCGCCAGTTAGCCCTGACCGTGATGGAAAACAGGTTTTTCCTGTCGCCCTTCAGGGGGTGAAAACGAAAGCCAGGATAGTTTCTGAATTCATCCGTGGAAAGCGCCTCATCGATGACCAGCAGACGAAGCCGGATGCGTTCAGCGTCCTTTGCCTGCACGCCGCTGATATCACCTTTTTCAAACAGCTTCTGTAATCCTTTGTGCTTCCAGCTTTTAATCACTTTTCGGCTCCGCGTTTCCTGTTAAGAAACAGTATAACATATGTTTCGCCACGCGAAACACTCCGCATTGTTATTTTTTACCATCCCGGGAAAGGATGTTCCGGGCAGTCAGCTTGTTTGGTACCAGCCAGTGATTCATGTTCTTCTGCGTGCTGTCCATGTGCAGCGATCGCAGATGTATTTTTCCCGCCACTTCACAGGCGACGTCTCCGGCATACGGCTGCAGGGTTTCCAGGTCGTTCAGCGACGGAAAGCGCCGCGCCCACGCGGCGATCATGTTCTTCAGGTCATTTCCCGGCACGCTGTCACGCCAGGCGGCGAACCAGCCGCGCAGCGTTTCCGGCGTGCGGAAAGCAAGTTCGGTTTCAGCCTGCCGGATGCGGTTCTCCAGCTGGCGTTCCTGGTACTCAGCCGCCTGCCGTTCCCGCCGGGTAACGTGGTTAACGCTCTTTTCGGCTGTATGTTTTGCACGCTCTGCGCGGCGGAAAACCGCCTCTGGAAAAAGGGTGCTGGCCAGCTCGCCCGGCAATGGCAGCGGACACACCTCACCCGCCGTACTGAGAAACGCATCCAGGGCGCTTTCCCACTCCGGCAGCGGCGCGCGTTTTTCGCGCGGACGCAGGTAAATACCCCGGATGCGGTTCATTGCCCGGACGCTGACGCGGCTCCTGCCGCTCAGCTGCTTCATAAACGCGGCGGCGTAAGGATGGCGGGCCAGCCTTGTCCCACGCTGCTGCGCGTGCTCAACCGCCGCGATGGCCTGCAGGGCGGCCTGACGTTCCGGCAACAGGGTGACCAGTGCGTGTGATTTCGGGATCATGCGGCGTGCCCTCCCATCCGAAGCGCGGCGACCAGCTCACCGTCACCCGTGAAGCCCGCCCGCGTGTACTCTGCGATTTTTTCAAGCGTGGTGCGAAGCGTTGCAGGTTCAAAGTGATAGCTGACGCTCAGCGGGACCCGCGACCGGGTGTGGGCATCCGTCAGCACCGCGCACCACAGCGGAGAATCTGACGACGGGCTGACCAGTTCGACGACAAGCCCGGCCACATCGGCACGGGTCAGCCGCAGGTGAACCGGATGCGCTCCGCCCCATTCGCCGCGCATCTCACAGTCTGTGCGCCAGCTGTCCGGCAGCTGCAGCGCGTTCAGCACGGCACCGCTCTGGCGCTGGCGAAACGCTTCGCCCCGGTGGCGGTAGGCTTCAAAATCGTAGCCGGTAAAGGTCTGCAGGGTGTTAAGCGTGAATTTCTCTTCATGGGTCATGATGTTCTGCTCTGTCTCGGGGTTCATTTTCCCGGCCCGCTTAGCAGGCCGGTGCGGTATCCGGCAGGGTCGCCCCTGCCAGCCGGGCCGGATTTATTCCGGCTTGTACGCCATGAGGCGCACCACTCGAACCCCGGTTCCCGCAAACATGCCCTCCATCGGCGCGGACCAGCTGCAGTCCCAGCCCGGCAGCAGGTTTTTCCGGTCGCTGCCGGCGGGCAGGATGGCCGCCAGGCGTCCGCCGTTCTTCACCAGTTCCGCCGCCGCGTTAAGGTGCGCCACGGCGCGGCCTTCGCTGAATGGCGGATTCATCACAGCAACATCAAACCGCTGCGGCGTCGTCTGCGCCCACGCCAGAAAATCAGCTTCAATCACGTTGTGGCCTTTGGCCTCCAGCACGCGGCAGTGCAGCGGCGAAACTTCCACGCAGGTGGTCTGCGCCTTTGGCATCAGGTCGGCCAGGCCGCCCATGCCCGCGCTCGGCTCCAGGCAGGTTTCACCCTCGCGGATGTCCGCCTCGTCGAGCAGCTGCGCGGCAAGTTCGCCCGTGGTCGGGTAAAACTGGTGTGTTTTCTGCTCCGGCAGCGCGCCGGAAAGCTGGATATCTTCAAGCGCCGTGGTCGGGTCATAATCGAATTCAAACCAGGTGAAGGCGTTAATGTTCATCTTTACGCCGCCCAGGCTCATCAGCACTTTTTCCGCTTCCGCGCGCGCAGCCGGGTTCTCGTCCGAATAGCCCTTAAAGCGGCGGTTAAAGGGGTTTGTCGTCACAGGCGGGCGCGGTTCTTCCCAGCGGTTGCGCTGCACTGGCTCGGTGCGCTCTGTCTGCAGGTCGCTGAGTACGCCCAGCACGGAAAACGGCAGCAGATTTGTGTGCAGCTCAAAGGTTTTCGGCTTCGTGCGCGGCTTCTGGCGGTGCTCTGCAGGAATGGCGGCCGGGTGCAGGAAGGCCAGAATGTCATTCAGACGCCAGGCCATATCCGGATGGATTTCCAGATGGATAGTGCCTTTCTGAAAGGCTTTAATGCGCAACGCGCCGCCGTCGATGGCAACCCACTCACCCGAACGATCGCGCGCGATTTTCAGAATTTTGTTGGTCGTGTTCAGGCCGGTCGCATCGCGCCCCATAAACTTCGCGATCACCTTGCGCAGGTCGTCCACGTAGCCGGTGCGGTCGTAGTTGCACATGCCCCACTGATCGAACATGCATTCAATGATCATGCGCTTGCTGAAGCCTTCCGGGCGGTTGGTCACGTGGCTGCGCGACAGGCTGCGGAAAATGCCGTCAACGCGCTCTGAGAAAAATTTCTGACGCGAGAAAAGCAGTTCGGAAAGCGTCGCACGCACGGCGTTTTCCTCAAAATCCGGCGCTTTCATCTCATGGATCTGATTGTTCCACTCGTTGCGTCGGTCATTGGGCATGTACTCGTAAACGTCAGTGAGGCTCAGCGCCTGCTGCCAGAAATCGGCATTCAGTGACGCCAGCGCACCGGGCAGATCGAACAACTTAGACACGGGCGGCACGTGGTAGCCCCGGCTGCCGTGGAGGTTGCCTCTTAGAAAGTGCGCCACGGCCTCATGATTTTCCCCGCCGCGAATTGATACTGACAGGTCATTCAGCTTCGCACGCAGGAAGTTATAACGGCCCAGCAGGCCATCAATCAGATCGGTTTCAACGGGCGCAAAAAAAGTGTCTGAAATGACTTCCCCGGCGGCGCTGATCGGTGCGCGGTCGGTGGTCGCATCAGGGGTGACGTTTACGAGGGTGTTTTGCATGGCATGGCTCCTTAAATCCGGCTGAGTAAATGCAGCTGTCGCTGCGGACCCGAAAAAGACCTTCTCTGACGCAGGTTTCTTCTTCCCGGTCTGCCCTTTCGCGGCAAAGGGCAAAGGAGCAACGACGAAGTGAGGGCATAAAGGGGCGACGACAGAAAGTTTTTGCGGACCCTGGCGAAAAGTTTCTGGCGGCGTGCATTTTACCCCTTTCTGCCTGAACCGGCGGTGCTACGACCAGCCCTCCAGCGCAAGGGCTGGCCGGAAAGCAGAGGAGCGTCAGAAGGGACGTTTCAGACCGCTCCGCGGGCTGGCCTTAAAGGCCCGGCGGGTTTTGCCGGGACGGTGAAAGCGACGGCGCAGCCGACAGCAGCCGTTGAACCAGGACATCAGACCGAAACCGCTCGCGGACGAAACCCGCAGGGGTTCGGCGGCGCTTGGCGGCTTGCCGCTTAGCGACGTAGGGCTCGACGACCCGGCTTGCCGGGGAGCCGGAGGTGGCGCGAAGTCAGGTTTTCTGGTTTGATCTCTGACTGAATCAACAAAAGAAAACAGTAGCCGATTTGAGAAAAACCCGACTCAAAAACCCGGTTCGCTGCATAAAAACCGACTTAACTGCATCATCAGCGCTGTGTGACAGACAGACCAGTGGGTGCGGAAAGCAGCGCCGGCAGGCGCGGGTCTCCCGCAGGCCGCCGGAGGCGGCAGGGCCTTTTCGCGGCCGGAAAGGGGCTGCGGGCTTCCCTGCCCTGCCCCGGCTTATCTTTCCAGTGCGGCCATCATCGCTCTGATGGCCTCATGTTCCTGTGGCCAGAGGCGTTTTGCCGTTCCCTCACCGCCCTGCACATCCTCAAGGCGCATATAATCGCCCGCCACGCGCTGCACCTGCGCCAGCGCGGTGGCGGACACCGTGGCCTCCCGCGTCTGTGCCTCCTCCTCGCGCAGGTTTGCCAGCATGTCCCGCACCTCTTCCCGCCCGATGCCATAGCGGCGATGGTCGCCATCCTCCGCGATATACTCCAGCTCCCGGCCCGCCTCTTTCTCTGTGATACCCATACATTCCGCGCTGTCCAGCACGTCTTCCAGCGTCCAGACCAGTACCGCAACCGAGCAGTCCTCGCCGAATGATTCGATCAGGTGGGTGCAAACTTCTTTAACGTTCCCGTGCATCATGCTTTTTCTCCTGTTAACGGGGCGACCTGTGCCGCCCCGTGGGTTAATCAGTCCAGCGCGCGAAAAATCGCGGCGGCTTCCGGGTGTTCGAAGGCGTAATCGGTCAGCTGGCGATGACGGCGGCAGTAGAGCGCGCACAGCTCGCCCTCATCGTGACGGTCATACATCCAGCTCCGGTGGTTCAGCACCAGTGAAGTGATCACGATGCCCGCCGCCTCGCTGCTCAGGCGCACATCGCTGTGATTTGCCGGGTTAACAAAACGCCAGGTTTCCTCTGCGGCGGGCTTCATAAAGCCACCGCCGGACGGCAGCAACGCAAAATCCCACACGCCGCCGTCGTAGTCCGCGAGGAAACGATCGGCGTACAGATACACGTTGTTTTCGGCGCGCATGAAATCGTCGCCAAACAGTGCCGGAAGAAAACGCAGGCGCGCATAGCCGTCAAGGACGCGCGCGGACTCAAAAGCAGGGGTGGCAGTATTCATCAGAAATCTCCGCAGTCAGGGTGGTTAACAGTTCCGGCCTGTGCCGTGACTGAATGACAGCCCGGCGAAAAGCGGAGTGTTCAGGAGCGGTGACGAGGCCGCAGCGCAAGCGAACGGAGGCGGGATTACGGACGGCGGTGACGCGAAGCATGAGCGGAGGCGCGACGGGAGTAAGCGCGCCGGAGAGAGTGCGAACGGGGGAGGAGACGAGCTTGCGGCTCTTGAACACGCAGCGGCCGGGCTAAAGTGAAGTGTACTAGCTCAGACCTGATCTGACAGTTACCGGTTATTTATACAGGTGTCTGTCAGATTAAATCTGGTTCAGATTCTTTTCTGCCCAGACCCGTTTTCCATCAAGTAACGTGGCCATTGGCGTAC
>NZ_JASUAZ010000082.1:0-6181 GCF_030283135.1 Mixta mediterraneensis
GTTAAATGCCATTTGCCGATTAAAAACACACCGTTTTCGGCGCATTTTTCGCTGTCCACAATGTTTTGATTTATCAGACAAAAAAGTCTTAACGTGAGAAACCGTTCCGTTGAGCATCGAACCCCTAATACAAAATGTGATTTTGAATACATTGATATGTCGGTTAAAGAACCATATGACACGGGTTGGAAAGATAAAGTCAAAACTAGAATAAAACGCTCCGATGGTATTATTGCATTGATTAGTGCTGACTCTCTGACGTCTACCGGACAAAAATGGGAGATTGAATGCGCGAAAGAAGAAAGCAAACCGGTACTTCCTCTTTGGATCTATAAAGACGACCGCACTAAGCCAGCAGGACTTTCTCCCGTTGTTTGGACGTGGGATGGAGTTAAGTCATTCATTGATTCTTTGTGAGGTGATTAAATGAGAAAGGCTTTAGTTATAGGTATTGATCATTACGAAAAAATATCTCCTCTCTACGGATGCGTTAATGATGCTTATGGTGTCAAAACTGTACTTGAACGCCATTCCGATGGTTCAGTTAACTTTGCTGTAAAGTTAATGACTTCGACAGGACCAGCTAAGCCAATAAGTAGGAAAGCAATTAGGCAGGCCGCTGAGCAATTATTTGAAGGTGATAGCGATATTGCCATTTTTTATTTTGCTGGGCATGGATACATAGAAAGCGTAGGCGGTTTTTTATGTGGCAGCGATTGTGAGACTGGCGATGATGGCTTCCCCCTTCATGAATTAATACACATAGCGAATAATTCTAAAGCCCGAAATAAAATTATTGTTTTGGATAGCTGTCATTCCGGTGTTGCTGGCAGTAAAAACCGTTCTGATGCAACCGCTGAGCTCAGTGAAGGGATGACTATTCTCACAGCCTCTACTGAAGAGCAATACTCAGTAGAAGAAAATGGCTCTGGAGTTTTCACTACATTATTTGTTGATGCTTTAAATGGGTCTGCTGCTAATTTGATCGGTGAAATTACTCCTGGTAGCGTTTATGCGCATATCGACCAATCTTTGGGACCATGGGATCAACGACCTCTATTCAAGACAAACGTTAAAAGTTTTGTATCTCTTCGAAGTGTTCAGTCCCCACTAGACCTTAGCGACCTAAGAAAACTGGTTGAGTATTTCCCTACCCCTGGTTTCAAATTCCAGCTTGACCCTTCCTATGAACCGGAAAGCGAAGCACCTGACGCTGATAAGACTGAAGTTTTTGCAATACTCCAGCAGTTCAACAGGGTTAACCTCCTCGTTCCCGAAGATGCACCTCATATGTACTTCGCTGCTATGGAGAGCAAAACTTGCAGACTTACGGTATTAGGCGAGCATTATAGGCGTCTGATCGAAAGAGGCCTCATTTAGCTGTTCATGCCGTGAGACAATAAACAAGCCTATATCAGATAACAGCCCTCTCTAGCAGAGGGCTTTTTTTTTTGCAGCGAGCACAGAATCTGACATACTCCACCATACTTTAAGCCAGTACACACAGCGTCCCCTCTACGAGGTGCCGTCTGTGACTGGTTCAGGGGGCTCGCCGCCCCCCGAAACCCCGGGCATCCACTGCGAAACTTTCGCACTTTGGGTGCGAATATTTCTCAGTGGAGTGAGAATGGAAAAGCGCACGAGAGAGATCAAAATCCGCCTGACCGACTCAGAGCATCAGCGTCTGATAGACCGGTGTGACCGAACCCATCTGGCTGAATGGCTGCGTCAGCTCGGTCTGGGAGAACACACCGCCCGAAAGCGCCGTCTTCCTGATGTTGCGCCCGAACTGCTACGACAGGTCAGCGGGATAGGCAACAATCTCAACCAGATCGCCCGCCGCCTTAACCAGCTTGACGGGCTTACCCCCACGGAGCGGGTTTCCCTGCTGGCGGTGCTCAACACCCTTGACCGCAATCTGGGTGAACTGCTGGAGCAGCATCGTGATCATTAAAATTCACTCACGCGGTGCCGGTTCTGGCAGCGGTCCTGTGGATTACCTGCTTGGCAAAGATCGCCAGCGGGATGACGCCCGTGTGCTGCGGGGAGACGCCGAACGCACCCGCGAACTGATTGACGGCTGTGACTTTGCCCGCGCCTACACCTCCGGCGTGCTGTCCTTTCAGGAGGCCGACATTGCAGAGCCCGAAAAAGCGCGGCTGATGGACGAATGGGAACAGACACTGATGACCGGTCTCGACAAAGACCAGTACGCCTGCCTGTGGGTTGAGCATAAGGACAAAGGCCGCCTCGAGCTGAACTTTGTGATCCCGAACATCGAATTACAGAGCGGGAAACGGCTGCAACCCTACTTCGACCGCGCCGACCGTCCCAGGGTAAACGCCTGGCAGACGCTGACCAACGACCGGCTCGGACTGCGCGACCCGAATGACCCTGCCTATCACCGCCCGCTGACGCAGGCCAGCGACCTGCCGCGAGACAAACAGCATGCAGCGGAAAAGCTGACCGCCGGCCTGATGAACCTTATGGCACAGGGCGCGATACGCAGCCGGCAGGACGTAGTGACTCAGATAGAGAGCATTGGTCTCACTGTGGCGAGGGAAACCAAAAGCAGCATCAGTATTGCCGACCCGTCAGGCGGCAGAAACATCCGGCTGAAAGGAATGATTTATGAGCGAGATTTTAAATTTGGCGAAGGGCTTCGAGGAGAAATCGAAGCAGCAAGCGCAGGATACCGAGCAGAGCGTGAAGCGAGAGTTCGTGAGGCTGGAAACGTCTATCAGCGCGGAACTGCAATCAAGCTCGCAGAGCATCAGCAACGCTATCCGCGAACAGAACGGCAGGCTGACGGGCATGATCAGAGCCACGGCGACTACTGCGCTGATCTGGATAGTGGTCTGCGCCGCGCTCCTGATTGGTATCCTGAGCGGGATAATCTGGCTTCAGGGGCAGATCATCAGCTCACGCCTGAGCGACATCGACGGCTACAGCCAGCAGCTGGCGAACCTGAAAGCGAAAAGCGGCGCGGGGGTGACGATCTACAGCGACGACAGCCAGAAGAACGGCTATCTGGTGGTGCTGCCGGTGAAAGCACATGGCGTGGACACCTACACCTCGACGGCGGGCAACACGGTGGTGAAGTACACCGCGAAGTGACCCCGTCAGAACGCACAGAAACGGCCCTGAACGATTTTGACCCACAGGACACAGAAAACCATGACCGAAATGGAAAAACAGCTTCTGAGCGCCTTAGAGAGCTTACAGGCCAGCTACGAGCAACAGCATCAGGCGTGGCAGGAAAGCTACAGCAGTTTGCAGCACATGTTCGAGACTACCTCACAGGCTCTGAGCCGCAGCGACAGGGCGTGTCAGCACTTGAGCAATCAGGTGAACAGCTTGCGCGGTCAGGTCGAGAGCTTGAGCAGCAATGTCAGCCGGTTAATGCGCTCGTAAAACAGTACGAACACCAGCTGAAACTGGAAAAGCAGCAGACCCGCTATCACGGCCCGACGCTTTAGCGCCGGTCATGCGGGATGACCTACGTAGACGCAATATCATTTTAGTGTACAATGTACATTAACAATGCAAAGGGAATGACACAGTGAGCCATGCGATAGAGTTTATCGAAACGCCGATGTTTACCCGTCAGATAAAGCAAATCGCCACGGACGACGAACTCAAAGAGCTCCAGAAAGCGCTGATCGAGTCACCGGACAAAGGCGACCTCATAAGGCAAACCGGCGGGCTGAGAAAAATCAGAATGGCGACCGGCACGCAGGGGAAAAGCGGCAGTGCGCGGGTGATTTATTTTCTGGCCACCGAGGAAATTATCTATCTGGTGATGGCCTACCCGAAAAGCACCAAAGACAGCCTGACGGATGCCGAAAAAGCCGACCTGAAAAAGCTGACGAAACTACTGAAAGACGAGGTGTAGCATGAATTTCTTTGACGAACTGAAAGCGTCACTCGAAGAAGCCGTCGAGATCAAAAACGGCGTTAAAACGCCTGCCCGCGTCACGCGCTACGAACTGGCTGACGTGAAGGCACTACGCGCCCAACTGAACGTGACGCAGGATGAAATGGCGAAGGTGCTTGGCACCAGCCTCGATACCATCAAAAGCTGGGAAACGGGCAGACGTAACCCGACCGGACTGGCGGCAAAGGTGCTGGCGACCATACAGGCCAACCCTAAATTCTTTCAGGAACTTGCCTCACATTAAGGCTTTATGACGGAAGGATTCGACAGGAGCCGCCGTTCGCGTGTAGCTTTAACGGCAGAAAAAACAAAGCCCCGCTAATCATGTGCTCAACTTGGCGGAAGATACATGATCGATCAGGGCTAGGCATAAAACCTAAGAAGGATATTAGCACATGCACAGTGCAAGACAACAGCCCGCCATAAGCTCAGGCGTGAGTGACTAACCCGGCTCTCGACCTGTTCAACGACCGCTTACCGCACAAGCCGTACTTTTCGGACGATCTGCATTTTGGTGTACGCATCGCGGGAAAAGAGCGCGCGATTCTGGCGAAATATATCCAGTTCAACCAGCCACACGCCATGTTCTGGCTCGGTTTTGACATTGATCGCCTCGGCGCAGCTATCGACTGGAGTGACCGGAACGCTCCTGCGCCTACGCTGACAATCACCAATCCTGCAAACGGCCACGCGCATCTGCTGTACGCGCTGAAGACCTCGATACGCACCGCTCCAGACGGAAAAATGAAGCCGTTACGCTACGCAGCCGCCGTAGAGAACGCGCTACGTAAAAAATTGGGTGCTGATGCGGGGTATTCGGGGCTAATCTGCAAAAATCCGAACCACGGTCACTGGAAAATTGCAGTCTGGCAGCCAGAACTCTACACGCTGGACTGGTTGGCCGATTCGCTCGACCTGAACGCTCTGAACGCTGCGAACGACAATGCTATCGTTGCCGATTACGGCTTAGGCCGCAATTGCACCCTGTTCGATAAAACCCGTAAGTGGGCCTATCGCGCTATCCGTCAGGGCTGGCCGGGGTATGAACAGTGGCTGCAAGCCTGCTATGAGCGTGCCAGTGCCTACAACCGGCAATTAACTTCTCCCCTAGATGAAAAAGAAATTATGGGGATAGCTAAAAGCATAGCTAAATGGACATTTTCAAATTTTACTGAATCTGGTTTTGATGAATATGTTCAGAGGACTCATTTATCTCCAATACAATCAGTTAGAGGTAAATTAGGAGGTGTGAAGAGCAAAGGAGGTGGAAGGCCAAAAGGTAGTTATAAAAGTGATTCCAAGGGTGTAGTGAAACCTTGGATTAAATTAGGCATTAGCCGCTCAACTTGGTATAGAAGGATTTATAAAAAATGAGGGTGATGCCTCTAATTAGTTGAATCTGATGTATAATACGGGCTTTTGAGGTTATCTCATGGCCAGCGTTAACGTTCCTTGTCCCCGTTGTCAGTCTGTTCAGGTTTACCGCCATGGTCAGAACCCTAAAGGCTATGACAGATTTCGCTGCCGTGACTGCCACCGTGTGTTTCAGCTCACTTATGCTTATGAAGCACGCAAGCCGGGTATTAAAGAGCAGATCACTGAAATGGCCTTCAATGGTGCCGGGGTTCGCGATACCGCCAGAACACTGAAAATTGGCATTAACACCGTCATCCGGACTTTAAAAAACTCGCGCCAAAGCGAATAACGTCTTCACCTGTTGCCCATGCTGATGTGGCGCTTATCTGCGAACTTGATGAGCAATGGAGCTTCGTTGGCAGTAAAGCCCGGCAGCACTGGCTCTGGTACGCGTACAACACCAAAACAGGCGGTGTACTGGCCTACACTTTTGGTCCCCGCACCGATGAAACCTGCCGGGAGCTACTGGCACTGCTGACACCATTCAACATCGGCATGATCACCAGCGACGACTGGGGCAGCTATGGCCGGGAGGTGCCGAAGGATAAGCATCTGACCGGCAAAATATTCACTCAACGCATTGAGCGTAATAACCTGACGCTCCGCACCCGCATTAAGCGGTTGGCTCGTAAAACAATCTGCTTCTCGCGCTCAGTTGAGATCCACGAAAAAGTGATCGGAGCGTTTATCGAAAAACACATGTTCATGGTTAGGAAACTGAATCGATCCCTTTTGGTTTTCCTAACCATGAATGGTAGCGAGAAAAAGCCGCATGTGGTGGGGACTGTTGTGTTGTAATGCGTAAAAATGCCAGTTTTGCCGTGTTTT
>NZ_JASUAZ010000083.1:0-5880 GCF_030283135.1 Mixta mediterraneensis
ACTCATAAATTTCATTAATCACAGAGACCCTCACCATCCAATTCACACAATCACTCTCTCAATCAAACACCACCACATCTCTTATTTTTTTTTTTGAGAGAGAGAGAGAGAGAGAGAGAGAGAGAGAGAGAGAGAGAGAGAGAGAGAGAGAGAGAGAGAGAGAGAGAGAGAGAGAGAGAGAGAGAGAGAGAGAGAGAGAATGTGAAGACACCGGGTGCAATAGTAACAGACAGGTCAAATCACATGGCCTCTCTCTCTTTCTCCAATCTATCTTGCAAACCATTGTTGCTGGTTGATTTACCTTGATCGAATGAGAGTGAAGGACCTATTGGGTGAAATAGAGTCATTATCGATTGGACTTGCCACGACAGGCTAGTGGGTGGTGGTGGTGGTGAATAACTACCAATTCTAGATCATAGAGATGAGGATGAGAATGGCACACAAAACGATTGAGAGAGAGAGAGAGAGAGAGACAAGGTGAAGACCGCCGTCGTCGATTTGGGGGCCATGTTTGAAGTTTGCTTCTTTTCTTGATTGAGCCATTTTGCCACTGCATGTCGAAATGGTAGACGCCGCAACAAGATAACAAATAATTGATGGCTACATGCTACAAGTATTTGCCGACCATTTTTTTTTCTTTCGTTTTTGAGCAAGAGAGAGAGAGAGAGAGAGAGAGAGAAAGGAAAATTGAAATTGCAGAAGAAAAATACCAAAATGGCCAATGGGACCTAGCACCAATACTAATTGAGTGGTCCCATAAATTAACTTCTCTATATGATATCTCATTCTATTTCCTCGTCATTCAAGTGGTCCTTATTGGCCTCAAGCTCTTCGATCTTTTCTTTTTTTTTCTTGTTTGAGGAGAAAATCAATTAACCACGTCGACATTCAAAAAGCAATCAAAAGTGGATCATTTTTTCACTAGAAATATAAGAAAATAAATAAATAAAATTAATTCTTGTTGTTGATTATGAATAATTTTAAACAATAGCATCAAACAAACAAAAAAGGGGAAAATTATTACAAAATTGATGGCAATCTTTGAATGGAAAGTTTTGATGTAAATCTTCCCCTTTTAGTACATTATTATTGTTGTGTAATTCCGATTAGATTCAACAACATAATTATCTCTCTATTATATTGGTGAATGTAAACAACAATGTTACCTTAGATAAAATTGTTGAAAGGAAATGGTCGATTGTTACTTTATGATACTTAATGTCTATAATGTTTTGTTGCTTGTGTGTGTGTGTCGAGGTAAATTATCACATCCACAAGTCTAAAAGTGTATTATGAAGTGAAATGAAGTGAAAACATTCTCATTCCATTTGATCCATAGTACACCAAGTAACAAAACAAAAAAAGATTGAAGATCAAACGAATGTAATTTACCTCACACGATGCAATGTCTGCTGCCAAGTTTACCAAAACATATTCTAGATTGCTTTCTGTTCACAATTCAACAAAGTTCGAGTCGATGGTTCAAACGATTCCTTCTACCTTTGACCTTTTACCATTTCATATACCTAGAATAGAGATGTTACATTTGGCAATTAAGTTGCAAACATTAATCATTGAAAAACAAAGAACTTTTAACATCAACAAAAGTTGGAAAAAAAAACATAAGCAACTTAGAGGAATGAATAGATTTGTTTGTCTCAAAACAACATTCACCTTTGATCTATTTAATGTGAAACTTTGTTGTTTTTTTTTTTGGTCTTTTCAATGGCCAGGTGGTCGACTTGCACATGGACAATAGTGAACTCTATCAATAAGACGCCCTTATGATGTTGTTTGGTTGCCAATGTGTACAAAGTATCATTAAAAGTTTATTAAAACCTTATTATTTTTAGCCTAAGTCGTTATCTAATCTAATCATAAGATATTATCTTATCTAATTTTATCTTATCAACACGTGATAATCCGGTGGAGCATTATCCGTTGAAACATTGAATACTGTCGCCCTGTGCCGGGCGTATGACGCCCAATCAAGTCTATTGTGATTGTCAATGTGTTGAGAGAGTGGAATACACCTTATTGGATGTGATAATGGTGTAGTTGACGGTTTAATCATTACTAATTTTAATTCTTTTCTTTACGTTTTGCTATTTTGATTCAAATTCCTTAAAATCTTTCAAAATCAATGCAAAATTTATCAATAATCGGTTTATCGGTTATAGATGTTATATTTATTTTATATGCACCCAACAAAGACAACATGATGCAACTCACAACTTATGCTTCGATCATATGGAAGCTTATTACAGCAACCAAACAAACAAAAAAAGCAAATCGACCCTTCTTCTCTGTTGCCCACAACCTTTGGTCTAAACCAAAACAAAAAAAAAACATGAAGTAAAGCCGAACGAACGAACGAACGAAGAACGGAACGTTCATTTGAGTATAAGATAATGTCTCTATTAAGCAATGAAAGGAAAGCTGATCGAGGAACATAACACAAACGATCAATTGTATGCTTCTGGCGTACAACATTAGCGTCCACCTGTTGACCATTTTGTGTTGTTGCCTTTCATGTTCCCTCAATCTCATTCACTGTGACTTCTTCTTGATTATTCTCATTCAGTTGATCAAAATGGTCGATCTCTAGGTGGGTGGCTATCGCGGCAATGACGCTACACACGGAAATGTACGCACACACACACACACGCCATTGGGCAAATGGTTGAACGTTTGTTTTTTGTTTTTTTTTTGTTTTGTTGCCTTCGGTCGCCGAAAGTTTGAGATGATAATCATCATTCAAAGTGGCCATGTTCGAAAGCAGTAGGTGATGTTTGAATCGTTTTATAAAGAGAGAGAAAGAGGGAGGGAGGAGGCCAATGGTAACATTGGCCGATGCCATCATCAACCGTCACCAGGTTTTAATCGTATTCGACAATCGGCATCATCACGGCTCATTATCAGGTGAGACAAATCATAATTGCCCACCAACACTTGCCGGTGAATCCAATTGAAATGATGATGATGTTGACGATCAAGATTTTCGGTTTGTCGTCATCTTTATCGTCATCGTCGTCGTTCACATTACCAACAATTGAAATTGACAGTGAAATTATAAAATGAAATATATAAAGAATAATACAATAATAGGAATCTACCATATATTATTCATATGAGGTTTTGTTCCATTATACAATAATTGATTGGAAATAAACATAAATTCAATGTATCGAATCAGAACAAGATATAAATTCCCCGTTTTATTTATTTATTTGATGATGATGATAGAATCAAAATTTCTAATGATCAATAATAAATAATGATTTGCCTTTGAAAAAAAAAAGAGTAAAGAGAACATAATTGTTCTGAACATAATTTCGTTGTTTACCCACTAATTATAATTGATCATATGATCACCTTGGATCAATTGATGATTAGTGTGTACGAATCAAAATATATAAAATATATAAAAAGCTAAATAATAATAATAATAAAATGTTAAAATTGATCAAGTGCAATGGTGCAACCAATTACCACAACAGAACATTGATATAAAACATTAAAAAAATAATAATCTTTAGTTGTTCAAATTGTACGTTTGTTGATTGGATTAATTGGATTCATGTTCAAGCAATAGAAAACGAAACAAAACGTTATTTTACTTGATCCTATTGAATCAATCATTAATTTTTTCTTGATATATTGATATATACGTTGAATAATAATAACTAGCAATCAAAAAAATAAAATAAATTTATTTATATACAATGTTAGATTTGTTTTTCTTGTAATGTTGAATAGATAATTGATAACCAATTGCGTGTGTTGCATTCTTAAATTCGTTGTCGATTAATGAAAGGTGTCGCATCTTTCAGAGGGAGAGCAAAAGAAAGAAAGAAAGAGATGAGGATGAAGAGGAGGAGGAGGAGGAATAGGATAATGTAACCATGGTTAATTGATCAGTAATATTTAATTGATTTTTTTTTGTTTTGGTGGCATTCATTTACAATTGTTGCTTTTATATATATATTTCTTTTTATTATATTTGTGAACATTTCACGTTATGTTCACCATCAATGCATTGATGCTTAGTTGGTGATGGTGGTGATGTCTCCATTGATTGTACATCTTATTCATGCGTGAATAATGGTTCGGCAACAAGAGACAAGAGAGACGAAGAGGATGAAGACCAAATGAAAGATAAGGATACCACACACCTTGAGAATTGATCATTGCAAAGTGTAAGCAGATCAATTTTGTTTTAGGTTTTGAACATTCAAATGTCAACATATAGAATTGTGATCTTATGAATAAAATAACATTAATAAGAAAAAAATGTGTCCCAATCACAAATATAGTAATTTATTCCAAAAAAATAAATGTTGATCGCCATTGGTGGTGATAATATCGTTGGTGGTCTAAATGTCTAATTCAATTCATGTTTAATCACCATCACCATCACCTTTCCTGCCACTCCAATTCTCAAATAAGATGTTTAGAGAATAAGATCATTGAATCACGACATCACATCACATCAAACACCTGAATGTCTCAATAAATGTTCCAAACCAAGAAAAAAAATATAATAAAATAAATGATTTATATGTGAAATATATTTATTTATATATATATTTATTCACTTGATCCTATTCGTTTCCTCTCCCTCTCTCTCTCTCTCTGTTTGTCATGAATATGAAATTGATCTATTTATTGAAAGTATATAAGCATTGAGCTGATGAAAATGTATGTTTGACCTGTCATTCTTTCAGTTTAAATCATTCCTTCCTTCCTTTCTTTCTCTAATTCTCCCTCGATATGATTGGCGTGTTGGTGCCACCACCACCACCACCATCACCATCGTTGGTGGCAAATTGTGATGTGGTGTGTAGTGTTCGATGATGTTGATGATGATGTTGATGGTGGTGGTGGTGGTGGTGGTGGTGACCCATCGACATCGAAGACATCGAAACGGCATAGAGAAGGCTCAACAACATACAGATTGTGTATGTGTGTGGCAAATTGTCTTTCACTCAATTGGCTATATCAAGCCGGCTAAGCATGTCTCGATGCTTCGATGATCTACATCTTCATGCTGTCAAAAAGACATAACAATTCGAGAGTTGGCCCCAATGTATTTGGCCAAAACATTTTTCATTGATTCGAGCATGACTGAACATTGTTGAACGAACAAAAATCTTTTTATTTTTTATTTTTTATTTTTTTGGCTTTGCTTTCCCGAACACACAACAAAAACCAATGGCATGATACACGCCATTGGTTGCATAATACATTCCTACTATATATCTAGTTCAAAAAGGTGCGGTAAGTGCAAAAAGAAGTACAAGAAGAAGAAGAAGAAGAAGAAGGAGAATAAAAATTCAGAGAGATGATGTTTTATATACTGACTTATGATCTTTGACCGTAAAGTTTTTTTTTTAGTAATAGTGGCAATTTGGCATATCGGTTTCGCATCAATTCCTATACCGAAAAGTGAGAGAAAGAGAGAATATAAATTGTCTATCATTTATTCCACGTAAATTAAAGTCAAATGTTAAAACCATAAAGATTCACATATCAAAACATAAATCTAATGTGAAAAGTGTGTCGTAGAATATATATATAGTTTTCTATATAGCCAGGTGATCTTCAATCACGAAAACCTTTGGTAATTTTTAAATTTAAATAAATCAAAACAAACAAACAAACAAACCGGAATATTCAATTTTAAAGCACAAATGTGTGGTCTAATTGTAAGGTGATCTTCAAATGCCCATTTGGCATATAATGATAGACCAAATGGATAACAAACACCAATCTTCTCTCTTTAGATGAACCCTCCATTCATCATTATCATTTACCGATGATTGAATGCTTCTTTTCTCTTATTCTATGATTGTAAGAACAAGAAGAAGAAGAAGAAGA
>NZ_JASUAZ010000084.1:0-5870 GCF_030283135.1 Mixta mediterraneensis
TTTTAAGGCTCCATCAGGTGCGGAACTCATCGAGGCGCGGGCATCCATGCCCATAGTGACGCCGGATAGATTTAGGCAAGCCAACATTAATCAAAAATCAGTGTTGCAAAAATGGTGGGGACCATAGGTTTTTTGTTTGCGGCACTTTTTCTTGTTCTGATGGTGGCTCCGGTTTATATCGATGTCGCCTGGATGAATGATGCGCTGCATGAAACGTCCTTTACGGAAGCCACCCAGGAAGCTTTGTTGGCGATTGTCGCCATACTGTTCTTTATGGCGGCCCGCCAGCGTCCCGATCAGCGCGGTGCCTTAACGTTAGTGGGCGGTTTTTATATGTGTATGCTGATCCGTGAACTGGACTTTCTGTTTGATATGATTCATCACGGAAGCTGGGTATGGTTGGCGCTGGCGATGACCGCCGGTTGTTTTGCGGTCGCGATGCGCTCACCTAAACAGACCGTGCAAGGGCTGGCGAATTTGCTGCAGCACCGTAGCTGGCCGGTCATGGCAAGCGGTTTTCTGGTGGTGCTGGTGTTCTCACGCCTGTTTGGTACCCATACGCTATGGCAGCATCTGATGCTGAATAACTACCATCGTGTAGTGAAAAATATGGCAGAAGAGGGGACGGAACTGCTCGGATACAGTTTATGTACGCTGGCGTCAATACGTTATTTATGGCACACCCGGCTGATTAAATTTACCCATAGCAAGCCAATAACCGAACCTGCTGCTTCCCAACGCAAATCGGCGCACACTAAACATCTCAGACCTTTTGAGCGATCCTGAGCGCTAAAAAAGGTACAATAGACACGTCTGCACCGGATGTTTACCCTGTCCGGTGCAAAGTGTTCGCTAACGTCAGGTCTCTTCATGTCAGTCAAAATCTTAACTTCAACGCTTATAGGCCTGGATGCCTTTCGTCAGGACCCGCTCAATGCCTTGCAGCAGGCTGATAACGGTACGCTGGCAGTGTTACAGGACTACGCACCGGTCATGTATGCCATTACACCGGCGCGCCTGGCGCAACTGTTAGCGCTGGAAGCCGCCGCACAGCAACCTAACGATGTGGCACTGGATGACAGCTTATTCGACAATGAACCCGCCGCCATTCATACACCGGCTGGCAAATTCGCCATGTACGATGGCTGGCAGCCAGATGCTGATTTCACACGCCAGGCCGCAATCTGGGGTGTAGCGTTGAGCGAACCCATCACCGCAACCGAGCTGGCCGCATTTGTCGCTTACTGGCAAGCGGAAGGCCGCCTGTTTCATCATGTTCAGTGGCAGCAGAAGCTGGCGCGGAGTATCCAGATGAATCGTGCCGCCAGCGGCGGGCAGCCGAAGCGTGACATCACGCAGCTGCCGAATCCTGATCGTACCATTCCCGATGGTTTCCGAGGTGAGTAATGAAAACGCCGACCGATCTCTTTAGCCGCCTGAAAAAAATGATGCCCGCCGGCACCCAGCCTAAATTCACCAAAGGTGAAGATCTGCTGGCGTGGAATCAGGAGCAAGGCCGTTTACGTTCCGAGTCTATCGTCCGTGAAAACCGTGCGATGAAGATGCAGCGCATCATGGGCCGCTCCGGCATTCGCGAGCTGCATATCAACTGTTCATTTGATAACTATCGCGTCGAAAACGAAGGACAGCGCAAAGCGCTCGAACAGGCACGACAGTATTGCGCAGAATTCGATGGCAGCATTGCCAGCTTTGTGTTTTCAGGACGTCCCGGCACCGGCAAAAATCACCTGGCGGCAGCAATCGGTAATGACCTGATTTTGCGTGGCCGAAGCGTGTTAATCGTGACGGTCGCCGATCTGATGTCGAGCATGAAAGGCACCTTCAGCGACTCCAGCAACATCACTGAAGAGCGCCTGATCCAGGATCTCAGCAGCGTAGATTTGTTGGTGATCGATGAGATCGGAATGCAGAGCGAATCACGCTACGAAAAAGTGATCATCAATCAGATTGTTGACCGTCGCTCCTCATCCAAACGCCCAACCGGTATGCTGTCAAATCTCGATCATGCGGGCATGAATACCTTGCTGGGCGAAAGGGTGATGGACCGGATGCGCCTCGGCAACAGCCTTTGGGTGCGCTTTGACTGGGAAAGCTATCGCAGCCGGGTTCGCGGCGACGAATACTAAATTTCAGCCCGCATCGTCGGGCCGTTTTTGCCTCTGTCGTAATATGAAGCAACAGCCTGCTGCCTGCATCACCTTTCACAGCGAATACCCTCCAAAACGCTTACACAACCTGATATTGCAGCGTTGTGTGATACAGAATGCAAAACGAAAATACAGACGCTGATACACTGAATTACTTCTCTTTTCGTGGGGTAAAGCGTTATGAAAGCCATTGGCAAAGGACCTGCATTATTGCGGCTAAATAACCAGAAGCGAGTGATGGCGCAACTCCGCAAGCTGCGGGTAACGTCACGTCAGGATATTGCGCAAAGGCTGTCGCTGAGTAAGAACACCGTTTCGCTGATTATTGATGACCTGCTGGAACACGATTTTATTGAAGAACTGGGTCCGGTTAGCGCAGCGACGGCAGGCCGACCTAAAATTGAGATCACCCTGCGTCCGGAAAAGTTAAAAAGCGCTGGCGTCGTGGTGGAGCGGAACAGAATTCACTGGCGCGTTTGTGATTATTTCTCGCAGGTGATTGCGGAAGAAACGCTGCACACCGATACCCATCATCCCACGCCACTACTGGCCGAGCTGGCTATGGTTTGCCGCGAGATCAACAATAAATATCCCGATTTATTAGGTATCGGGCTGGGATTTCCAGGCATTATCGATCCGCAACGCGGCTGGATGCATCTCTCCTGCCGTCTTGGCTGGCAGGAGGTTGATCTGCTCACCTCGCTACGCAAACATGTGCGTTTACCGATCCGGGTGATGAATAATATCAACGCAGCAGCGTTACTTTCCGTACAGCAATTGAGACTGGTAGCTGAAAGCAGCCACTTTTATCTGCGTATTTCCGAGAGCATTGAAGGTGCCTTAGTCAGGCATGGCGAGGTTCTTATCGGCAACAGCTGGACGGCGGGAGAAGCGGGGCATTTAACCGTGCAACCAAACGGGCCACGCTGTAGTTGTGGCAGACAAGGCTGCCTTGAGGCGCTGGTTAGCCAGCCGGCAATCAAACAACAACTGGCTCAACGCCAGCCGGGATTAAGCTGGCAGAACCGCGACAGTGCGCCACGTATTGTAAATGAAGTGATGGTGCAGGCAGGAAATTTTCTCGGCAAGGTGCTCAGCCAAATTATGTTATTGCTCAATCCGGCCAGCATCGTCATTGATTGCCCGTGGAGTGCACATGCAGGATTTTGCGAGGCAGTACGCAGCGTGACTGAGTCCGACACGCTGACCTTTACTTATCAGCATACCCAGCTGCATTTTCTGTCCGTCCGGCTTAATCCGGCAAATGGTCTGGCGTTGGCGGTCATTGAGCAATTCGAACAGCGCATCAGCTAGAATAAGGGCAGCTTTCGCTGCCCTTTTAGCCTATCAACGCGATGGGTTGGTCGGTTCACTGACCAGCACCTCTTCCCCGGTTTCAATATTGAATTTCTCCAGCACACGCGCATGCACCTTCTCCAGTGATACGCCTCCGGTTTCCGGTAAATAGCGGAAGGTGAAGAAATACATTCCCAGCGAAAAGATAGCGAACAGCAGCAGCGGGAAGCCGCCATGGAACACGTCAACTAAATAAGCGTTGCTGTTAAGCACAGGGAAAGTCGTACTGATGACAAAGTTTGCCATCGACATGGCACAAATCGAGATGCCTACGCAGATCGAGCGAACTTCAGTGGGAAAAAGTTCCCCCAACACTGTCCAGACAATCTGTCCCCAGGTCATACCGAAGAACACCATGTAAGCGAATAAGCCCACCACCGCCAGCAGCCCCGAAAAACGATAATAAAACGCAACAAAGGTGTAGGCCAGAAAGATAGCGGAAGTAATCGCGCCCATTAGCAGCAGATTGCGGCGTCCAAGTTTATCCGTCACTGCCATGCCGATCAGTACCCCGGTAAACTGACAAACCGATAACCAGAAAGTTTGCAGCAGCGCAGAATCCGTACTGCCCGCGACGTTTTTCAGCAGCGTGGGACCGAAATACTGAATGACATTAATACCACTGATTTGATTACCTACCGCCAGACCTATACCCACGATCAACAACGGCACTGTGGTTTTATTCAGCCGAAAATGCACTTTGTGCTTCTTAGCCGCTTCTCTGGAAAACGAATTTTTGATCTCCTGAAAAACGCTTGCCGCATGGGTGGAATTGGAGATCTTACTCAAGGTATCCAGCGCTTCTTTATCTCTGCCTTTCAGGACATTCCAGCGAGGAGATTCGGGAATGAAAGCAATGAAAAAGATAAATAGCGCGCAGGGAACCAGTGTAGTGGTCAACTAATTTTGGCCACACGACCTGACTGTTCGTGGAACAGCCGCTCTGATTCATTTGGCGTTAAGCCGCCGTTATACCAGTGGGGCCGGAGTGCGCTGTAATACCCCGTTATATACCTGATTATGGCCATCCTCGCTTCCCCAATACTTTCGTAGCCCGTCGCCGGCACCCACTCACTCTTCAGACTACGGAAGAACCTCTCCATCGGACTGTTATCCCAGCAGTTTCCACGCCGACTCATGCTCTGCGTTATCCGGTAACGCCACAGCATCTGTCGATACTTACGACCGGTATAGTGACTACCCTGATCGCTGTGGAACATCACACCTGATGGCCGTCCACGCAGCTCCCACGCCATCTGAAGCGCTTTTATAGTGAGCTCTGTGTCCGGTGAATACGATATGGCCCAGCCCACCGGTTTGCGGGCGAACAGATCCAGCACCACCGCCAGATAAGCCCACCGTTTTCCCGTCCAGATGTAGGTCACGTCGCCACACCAGACCTGGTCAGGTTCTGTGACGGTGAACTGCCGGGCAAGAAGGTTCGGGATTTCAACATGTTCACTGCTACCGCGTTTGTATTTATGCGTTGGTACCTGACAACTGGTGATACTGAGTTCCTTCATCAGTCGACCGGCCAGCCATCGCCCAAGTTTGACACCCTTAGCGCTGACCATCATGGCGATACTTCTGGCGCCAGCAGAGCCACCGCTGGCGTTCCAGACTTCACTGACAAGACTGCGTTTGACGGCACGGTCAGCATCAGCTCCACTGCT
Organism: Mixta mediterraneensis; assembly: GCF_030283135.1. Taxonomy (NCBI): domain Bacteria; kingdom Pseudomonadati; phylum Pseudomonadota; class Gammaproteobacteria; order Enterobacterales; family Erwiniaceae; genus Mixta; species Mixta mediterraneensis. The sequence continues at coordinate 5,198 of NZ_JASUAZ010000084.1, forward strand.
GTTTTTACGAATGTAGCGATAACTGCTTCGGTGAACACCGAACAGCCGACACAATGGCGCTACCGGGTACTGCGCCCTCAGACTGTCTGTTATCGTGAACTGTTCAGGGAGTCCGACATCAAGCGCGCGGTAGCCTTTTTTAGGATTTCATTCTCCATTTCAAGGCGTTGTATCCGCTTTCTCATTTCCCTGAGTTCAGTCTGCTCAGGTGTCAGAAGCAACCCCGGTGGCATTTTCCCCTGGCGCTCCATACGTAACGATTTTACCCAGCGGTTTATGGCGGAGAGGCTGACGTTCATCGCCTTAGCTGCTTCGCCGTGGGTGTAGTTCTGGTCCAGGACCAGTTTTGCCGCTTCGAGTTTAAATTCAGCAGTAAATGCCTTGCTCATTGATTCACCTGTAAGATTTTGAGGTGAGCATATCACCTCTACTCAGGTGGCCAAATTTACTGTGCCACTACATGGAAAGTTGATCTCACCCAGACCAGATAGTCAATACGGTCAGTATGTGACGCTTACTGGAAGGCCGCGAGAACGTGCAGATCGTCTGTCAGGACATGTGGAAGCCATACCGCGACGTTGCCAGCCAGCTATTCCCGAAAGCCAGCATCGTCGTTGACCGCTTCCATATCCAGCGCATGGCTAACGAGGCGATGGAAACGCTGCGTAAGTCG
>NZ_JASUAZ010000085.1:0-5663 GCF_030283135.1 Mixta mediterraneensis
CTCTCTCTCTCTCTCTCCCTTACTGGTTTCAGGATCGACGCACAACGAATAGGTAGAGCAACAGAGCACACACACAGATGGGACGCACTTTCATAGATGGTCGATTCAGGAACCTAGACTCACTGAAATATAGCAACAGAGTGGGAGAGTGTGTGTGTGTGTGTGTGTGTGTAAAGTGGAGTGCGTGCGCGAGCATCCCGCAAATCAATCGATCGGGTCGGTGGGTTCCATTCATTGTGTGAGCCTTGTGCTTATGTGCTTACACCGCTCCCTTTTGGTTGCCGCTTGCAACCCGTGTCTCTCCATGTACTGTTCCAGCAAACGAACCAACCGACCGAGTGTGTTGACTCTCAACTGTTCCATTTTGGGTGTTCCAAACTAACTGTTGGCCTCAACATCACCACCACCACCACCACCACCGCCGCCAAATTCGTTTTCTCTCACGTTTCACAAAGTGCCAGCCTTTTCCAACAGTATTACACCAACATGAAAGCGATCCACATTCCGCACATCCCCGATTCTGGCACGACCACCGTACTCAAACGGCTCAACTTGTTCACTCAACAGAGGGTCGCCGACGTTTAAAGGTCTATACGCCGATCATCATCGTATTCACGTTTTTGTTTTGTTTTTGGAACTTTACGGGACCATCAACCAAACACAAAAACAGTTTGCTGACTCGCATTGTGTTGCGTCATTGGCATACACAAACACGTCCCCTTCACTTTCACTCTCTCTCTCTCTCTCTCTCTCTCTCAATACCGTTCCATTTGGAACGCGTTTCCATTTAAACCGTCAAATCTTGCATTGTACCGTTGCTGGCAAGCTGTTTGGCCAACTATTTTCTCATTTCGGTTGCCAATTGACCGTTAGCAACCGGTCTCTATTTCCACTCTGTTGCCTGCAACATAACAACAACTTTGTTTACAGTTTTAGATTTTAAATTTCATCAATTCATCATGTGAATTGTAACCGATCATTTCCAGAATAAATTCAAATTCATCTAGTCAAAATTCAACATAAAAAAAACCTAAACAAAAAACCCTAAAAATATAATCTAGTCTCAAAGAAGCAACATCATTTCTACGCAAATAAAGTTAACAATTTCCGTTTTGTGATCGAACGAAAATATAATTACTTCAACTAGTCTTCCAAGTCAATCTCATCAACCTAAATAATATAAATTTTTTTCTTTATTATCAAGTTTTCATCTACCTCTATACCTTTCTTTTCACTTCACTGAAAACTTGAATAAAAATAATAATAAATTGGTACACTCTGATTCAATCAACTCGCATCTGCTCAACAAATTGCCTAACAAGTAAGTTGCCTTTTCACTATATTACATTTCGATCGTTTCCCATTTTCTGAGAACACATTATGTGAATCGTATTTGTTCGTGATTCGTTCCTCTCTCTCTTTCTTTTTTATTCTATTTCCGTACACGTATTCAATGTTTCAGAATAGAATCAATGAAAGAAATTAAAAAAAAGAAAAGGAAATAAAAAAAAGAGAATAGGGACGGAACGAGAATGAGGAGCACAAACCACCTTAGGATTTGCGTGTGTTGCATGTTTCCTTTTTTTGGGTGATGTTGGGGGGTTAACGGAAAAGTGTATGAAGCAAACAAGCAAATAGTTGAATCCCCCTTACATTCATTGATGACGTGATTACCTATAGATACTATTGCCGGAGTCGTCGTCGTCGTCGTCGTCGTCGTCGTCGTTGTCGTTGCCACCAAATAAAAAAACTCAATAGAGTCCAATGGGACCAACCAACTAAACTAACCAAACGAACCAACGGGCCATTACATTATGGGTAAACAACAGTCTGCAGCCGAGTGTTGCGCGTTGAAAGCCCAAATGAATAATACAATACTGTCGTCATCATTCAAATTCCGTTTAGTTGTACTTTCCTTTCCACCAGATCCTAATTGGATTGGAAATGATATGTATATAGATGTATTGACCAAAAAAACCAATAGTTGAGTTAGCCAAACAAAAGTAAAGTTGTGTACGATGATCCACATCATCATCGTCATCATTTTTTGTTGGATAACAATAGAGTTCTCATCCTTCATGGATGAGAGTGATGATGGGCCAAGTTGAGGCAATTGCAATTAGCCTGAAACGAACAAACCTCACTTGGGGGCATTGGCTGCTGCTGCTTCTGGTTCATTCCCAATGGTATGTGGGGAGTTTGTGTGTGCATGTCCTCTTCTTTATTCTCGATTGTCAACTTGTTATAGAGCAGAGAATGAATAAATGAGAAGAACATGAAAGAGAAAGGGAGAGATGCAAGTTTTACTTTCGCTGTTTTGGTACGGTGTTGGCAGAAGAGTCTATTCTCTTGATATCAAATGGTATTCTCCAACATGACGACCCATGGCAACCAATGACGTTCACATATTGCATTTACTATACACAACATTTATAAAAGAGAGGGAAAGAGAGTACGCCGCACCTTGTGTTCCATCAACAAGTTCCACAATTCCAGAATAAAGTGCGTCGAATTGAGGATCCTAGAAATGGAGAAGTGGTCACAACAACCACGCTAATGGCGACCATTTGCTTCTCGTTGTATTCTAATGCGCAGTGTTCACATACACACACACAACCAACAGGAGAAAAAACATTTTCTAATGGAATTTGGATTCCAACTCACACAAAATTGATTTACATTTACAAAGTAACCATAAATTAGCTTGATTCAATGCAATTGGATCGTGTTGAACTTGTATCGCTAAGTTTTTTCTGACTCTCTCATTCGTACAAACGAAAATTGATGCATATCAATTAAGATGATCAAACCGGACCCAATTGAGTATGTTTACCATTGCCGATGATAACATACACTATGTTTCGATAAATAAATGGAAAAATGTGGAAAGAGAAAAGCAAACTTAAGCCAAGCAAACCGTTTTTGTTGTACAATAGAGAGTTGAAGATAGAGAAGGAGAGAGAAAGAAAGGCGACCAAGCCGAACGAGATCGATCGAATGGATCGAAGTGTTCCCCAAGTTCATACACACACACACAATGCCAAGCTGTTGGCTATTCTCCGACCTCGGTCTTCGTCGTTGTCGGGCTGGTTCGTTCGTTGGTTCGTTGAATGGTTGGATGGCCATTACTGTCGATTGGTTGAAGGGATGCAATGGGGGTAATGGTTGGCTCCAAATGGTGGGTTCACATTTCTAATAGTGCAATCCATTTCTGGTGCAAGTATAAATGAAAGAAAACGAGTAAGGACAAAACAGAGGAGTGGAACGAGAGTGAACCGATTAATGGCGTAATTGACGTGCCGCATCTTCTCTATCTTAGTGTTCGTTCAATTTTGTTTTTTTTTTGCTTGGTTGCTTTGTTTTGTACGATATAACCTTCACTTTTTTGTTGTATCTCATCGATTCCATTGATCCATGGTGCGGTGGTTAATTTCGTTTTGTTTTATTTATCTCTTATTGGTTCTTTATAGCACAACATTGGCATCTAAATTTTTCACTATTTTTTCAAAACGGAAAATTGCTTTTTATGTGCTAAACTCTAATTCCACTATTTCTCATTTGACACTAATCGACCTATCGTTCTTCTTCTTCTTTTTTCTCGTTTCGAGTCTCACTTTAAAGTTTTTTATATTAGAAAATAAGGAAGAAGAGCTTTGCCGTAAAAACGATTTAATTGGGGGGTTGGCACTAGCAAACCAAAGCCAAACCAAAGCCAACAAGCTTACACATAAACGGTATAGGACATTTCCTAACATTGAACATTTTTGAGAGATGGCACGCGCGGCCGCGTGGCTTCAAGAGTCCATCGGTTTTAGCTATCCAAGCAAAACGATTGTGTCAATCGATTGGCACTTTTATGCCATTCAAGTATGCCATCGCATTTATTTTAGTGTGTGTATATATATATATATATATAGAGAGAGAGAGAGAGAGAGAGAGAGATAGAAAGAGAGAATTGTTGCTGCAACAATGTTTCAATTGAAAATGGGGTATATTGTTGACTTGCAAAAAGCAACGCAGTGAAGCTAACATTTCATTCAATGAATCTATGTTATACAATTAAACTGCTGACAAAATGTTCACTTATCAAATGTTTGTATTTTGTGGAAGCATTCCATTTTTCTTTTTCTATCTTTTTTAACATCTTATTTACAAAGAAAAAAATAATAATAAAGTATGTTGCTTCATCAACGATTCGATTGTAATAATGTTCACTTTCGATTCATTTCAATGATAGTTTCAACTTCTAACGTCATCTTGTCTTTTAGTTCTATTCATTCTTTCTCCTTTTTTATTATTGAGAGGTTTTTTGTTTATTTTTTCTAACTTCTAAGCTCTGTTGGGAATTTCAAATTGTGTCAAACAATAGGAAGCGCTAAAATTTAGCAATTGTAGATGTCGGCCGTCGAATGTTGCACCCGATTTGCCAACTGTAGTCATTATTATAGATATAGACCTTATATATGTGTGGATGTGTTACTGAGTACACAGAAAAAAAGGAAGAAAGAAAGAAAGATATCCAATGGCTGCAAATGTTTAGTGTCATTATCGTTAGACATTCCAAATTATGGTTCTGCCAAATTCGTTCTTGTTTCATCGTCCGTTTTTTCATTGCCTTATCTTTGTCCTAATGCCTTATTCCACCGTTCATACCCGCCATACATCACTTTTCATTCTCATCTTTTCAATGTAGTTTTATATATGTCATCATTGTTGCTGAAAATTTTGTGCCGCACTTTTCTGATTAGCTATGCCGGCAAACCCAAAAAATTTGAGGGAAAAGGGAGACAACTCAACAAGCCATCATCAACTTGGTTGTCAATCAGGCAAAGTCAGAAATTGTGGACAACGTCAGAGAAATTGAATACACGATATACTATAATAATCAACTGACAATTTTTGAAAGCTTTTTTTCATAATAGTTTTCTAGATTAAAATTGTTCAAACCCAATCTTAATTGTAGCAAGTATAAGTTGAATCGATCGTTCCAACGCCAAAGTCTAGACACGTTCCAATGAATTCTTCTCGATTCAATACAAAAATGGCTTGTGCTATTGAGTAACTTGACGGTCTCTTGTTCACATTCTTTGATCAAGAGGTTTTTTTGGATGAAAGAATGATGGGACTCAATTAGAGGGGGTAGATAATTTCGATCGTTCCGATGTGTTGCCTCTTTTATTCTTTTTCCTTTTCATTCTCTAATCGTTGTCCTTCCCTATTTCAATGTAAAAACGTTTCAAATGTTGTAATCTGAATCGAGTCAAGCACTTACACACACACGCACACCAAAAACGGAAAAGTGGTGCACCCAAACTTATATAAGAACATGAGACTATTTACCAATTGATGAGCGGAAAGGAATGAAATTAAGACAAAAATGTTTTGGTGGTTAATTGTACGAAACGTGAACGTCGATTCACGTTCTTTCCACTTCACCAGCCTCCAAATGCAAACAATCTTTGTTCTTCTACTCGTTTTTCCTTTGTTGAACAATTTCACTTTATGTTTGCACACATCGATTTAACTCTTGCATCTTCAACATCGATTAAGATTGGTATATAACATCAGTTGCAGTCGAATATATTATCGAAGTGTAAACAGTATAGACTTGAGATCCGATCAAGTTTGGTCTTATTCTCTCTCTCTCTCTCTCTCTCTCTCTC
>NZ_JASUAZ010000086.1:0-4769 GCF_030283135.1 Mixta mediterraneensis
ACAGGAGAATATTCTGCTCAAAAGTAATTTCATCCGCTGGACAGGATTTGTACTGATCTACATCCCGTTGGCGCTTATCAGTTACGTCAGCCGTGACGCGTGGAGCTTTTCTACCACTGTCTGGTTCCCGGCCGCCCTCGTTCTGGCGGCGCTGATCTACACGCCGCCACGCGACTGGCCTTTATGGCTTGTCTCGGCGGGGTGTTTGCATATGCTGAGTGGTTTATGGATTGACCGTCCGCCGTTGCTGGCCGCTATTTTCGCGATTTTTGACCTTTTGGTGCTGCCCCTTTGTGTGGTTGCGCTGCGAATCCGCCCGCGTTTATTACCTCACGCCTTTTGTCGTGATCCGGTTATCGGAACGCTCATCGATGCCTTACTTCTTACGTTCTGTACGTGCACCGGCAGTGCGTTGCTGGGCTTCTGTTTGATGCTGGCAGGTTATCCTGTGGCTCAACCTCATTTCACGTCCTGGGCCCTGGCTGCGCTAACGGCAATGTTAGCGGTCTTGCCGCTTTTGCGTGCCGCTCCAAAACCTTTTAGCCAGCGCGATGACGGAATAATCGTGCTGAATGTCGTTCTGTTGCTGGCGCTGTATGCTGCACCAGTAGACTACGGGCACTATGCGTCAGAACTGTTGTGGTTCCAGTATTCCTGTCTGATATTAAGCGCTCTTGCGCTTTCATTTCGCGCAACCGCGTTTCTGCTGTTACTGCACTACGGCATCGTAATACTGGCCACGCTAGCGGGTTATGGACTGTTTTATCGTTCTTCTCAGCCGCCCTGCTGTATGGCCATTTGGCAGGCGCAAAATTATCTGGTTTTTTCGTGCCTCACTGTAACGTGCCTGGCGCAGTTTATTGCAAGCCAGCGTCAACGGCTTGCACATGCGGCCAGCGAACAGGATGTGCTCAGGTGTTTTTCTCACGTGGGATCGTGCCATCTCTTCACGCTGACGATGCCTGACGGTGAGCTACACTGGTCAGGCTCTCCAGGGCTATTTTTTCCTCAGAAAACGTTCCCGGTAAGTACGCTTGAGCTGCTTGAAGCGCACTGTGAAGCGCCTTTTCTCGCTGAATTTCATCACTGGCACGCCGGAACGAAAGCGACCCCTTTCCAGCAGACGGTCACCTTATGGCAACTATCTGGAACGCGCATTCCCTGCCTGTTAATCATTCAGCAGGTTCCGGGGCAGGCTCAGCTTGTCGGCGGCATGGCGAAGCTGCAGGAGCCTTGCTGCTGATGGGCAGGTAGGGTGCGTCTGGACAGGATAATTAGTGGATTGTTAGTGACGGATCTGCGCCAGGTCGTCTTCAGTCAGACCAGTCATTTGCATGACGGTGTTGCGGTCGATGCCGTTCTGCAGCATGTTACGGGCAATTTTCAGGGTGGCTTCGCGCTCACCTTCTGAACGACCTTCTTGTCTGCCAAGCTGGATACCTTTCTCGATACCTTTCTCAATACCCTTCTGTTCGAGCTGTTGCGCGATGGTCATAAGTGCGTCTCCGTGTTGCGGCACACGCTGTGCCAGTTCGCGTACAAAGGCTTCGGCGTCGGATGTTTCGCCTGCCTGTACGATATAGTGTACCAGCGATATCACCTGCGATGAAGACAGATGTCCGGCCAGCAAAATGGGCGCCAGCCGGTCGACCAGTTCTGCCAGGTCCCGTTGATGAATATGCTTCTGTAGCAGGGTCAGGGCCGCCATACTGCGGTGGCCAGCGATTTCATCGTCCGGAATGACAGTAACATCAAACAGCGGAAAAGCTCCGTTGTAAAGTTTTTCTGCCAGTGCCGGATCGTCAAACTCATCCAGCCATCGGGTGGAGTACGGATACGGGCTGCGTTTACCCGTATAGAACAACACCGGTATTACCAGCGGCAACTTTTTATGGCCTGCCTCCAGGTGGCGCTGCATGGCGGCCACCGCATAGCGGATCAGGCGAAAGGCCATATGTTTGTCTGGCGTTGACTGGTGCTCGACCAGGACATGAATGTATCCATCACCGGCAGTGGTCTGCAGGCTGTAGAGCACGTCGCTGAAATACTGACGAAGGTTATCCTCGACGAACGAACCGGATTCCAGCTTTAGCGTGCTGAGATCGCAGACAGCGCGCAACTCTGCTGGCAGGTGGAGCTCCATGAAATCATGGGCAATATCCGGCTGAGTCAGGAACTGCCGGAACGTGGCGTCGTGGGGAGTGGGTGTACTGCTTTTCTTCATCATCCCTGGCTCTGAAAAGTAACCCAGCGATGTTATCACAGCCTGGAAAACGCTAACATTAACGGCTGTAAAGAATACTGAATGCCATGCGTCATCGTGTATCGAATGGTAATGCTGAGGCGCTGAACAGCAAGGTCAGACGACTGTTAATGAAAACCAGGGGATACCGAAACCGGAAGTGCTTCAAACCTGGCGTGATGTTCCACTACGGAAAGCTGAATATGACGTTCTGAGCTTTCTCTCCATGATCAGGGCCCCCTGAAAAATAGAGTTTTGTTCGCGCCTGCAAGAAGGTTTTTAGACACTTTGCATGGGTGGATTTTCACCACATCGCAAAAAAGGACAAAAGCGCGTCACTACATGCCCAGAATCGCATGTCTGTTGAGTGATGGTCTTGTCAGATTTTGCAACTGGTATGCCTGCATGCGTTATTTTTCCCTGACAAAAATATCAGCCGCAACGCATTACGGCTGAATAATAAGGCGCGTGTTAACGGCAACGCATCCATTCATTAAGATTAATTAGCATCTGCATGCACTTATCAAGTTGCTCTATAGTTATGTACTTATCAGGCTTGTGCCCTTGAGCCATACTGCCAGGCCCGCAAATCATTGTTGCGATGCCAGCCTCATCAAAAAGGCCGCCTTCAGTGCCAAAGGCAACCGTCGAAAAGCGGTCATTGCCGCTCCATTGCGCCAGCCATCCGGCAAATTCAGACTGTGGATCGGTAAGTAAACCCGGATACTGACTCAGCACACTGAAGTGGATCTGACTTTCTGCTGCATGGGTGACAGCAACTGCTGTCTGGCATACGTTTTTGCGTCATCTATCACGCTTTGCACGCCAGTCTCCGGCAGTTTGTTCACCACTGAACGCCGCACAACTGCCGCTGGCGTCAATTACTGTCACCTGGCGGTATCACTAAAGCGATCTTCTGCTAACGCCCTTTTCAGTGCCTGCTCCGGCGTTAATCCTTCTTCGAGCCGCGCCAGAATCTGCTGACCCAGCGCCGGTAACGTAATGTTCTGGCTTGAAACTGCGCCAATGCCTGCCACCAGCCACGGACAACGTGCGCCAACGGCAATGCTGGAGGAGCTCAGGATGCCGACCGTCTGCTGGAGCACTGCGCCAATTCCTTTGTTGGCTTCGTCACCACCTTCGATCGCCGCTTCCGTCAACGTTTCGACTCACAGGCTATCGACGCGCTGATTGCCGAGGTGAACACCGCCATTTTTCAGGCAGAAAACGAGTAAAGCACTAACACCAGGCAAGCGCCCGCTACAAGACGGGCATCTAATAACAATACGCTATGCAGAAGGTTCTCATGAATAAACAGAAAGGCCAGTACACCCGCTGTGACGCATTAAAACCTGGCCTGAGCGCCGCAGCTGTGGCCTCTGTGGCCCCGATGTTCATCTCGCGACCGGCTCAGGCCGCAGACGTGACCACCCTAACCGTTGCCGATGTGGGCGGCCCCTATGGCTCCGGTTTCAGCAAAGCGTTTTATAAACCGTTTGAAGAAGCGAGGGGGATTAAAATCATCAATACCGTACTGGGTCCCGATCCGGTGCTGCAATTTCAGATGATGGTCGATACCAAAAATTACCTGTTCGATGTGGCGCTGCTTAATCCTGAGCATCTGGTGCGCCTGAACAAGCTGGGCAAGCCTTATCTGGAAGAGATATTGCGCGCAAGGTGAAGGAAGCGTTAGAGATGGTGGAACTCGGCCATGCCGCGAAACGCTTTCCACGCGCTTTGTCGGGTGAGCAGCAGCGCGTGGCGCTGGCGCGTTGCCTGATCTATCAACCGAGCGTCATTTTGATGGATGAACCCCTGGGCGCGCTGGATCGTAAACTGCGCGAAGCCATGCAGATGGAAATTAAGCGTATTCACCGCGAATCCGGGGCCACCATTATTTTTGTGACCCACGATCAGGAAGAAGCACTGGCGTTGTCCGATCGTATCTGCCTGATGAATGAAGGTAAAATTGCGCAAATTGATACGCCGGAAAACATCTGTCAGCAACCGCAAACAACCTTCGTTGCTGAGTTTATTGGCTTGTCCAATATTTTGCGTGGAGAAATACGGCACGATACGCTGGTCAATCAGCAAGGGAACTTTGCCCTGCCTGCCACGAGTACGTTACAGGGCCAGGCTGCACTGGTTATTAGCCCGGAGCACATTCGACTGTGTGCCGCGCAGGATGCGCTGGTACACGGTAAAATTAGCGAACGCATCTATGCAGGGTCTGAAACGCGATTAGTGGTCACGCTGGATCATGGCGAGCGTTTTATTGTGCGCAGTAGCCAGGCTTTAGTCGGTGCAATAGGAAATACGGTTTCGCTGAACTGGAATCCAGAAAATGCGCGACTGCTCACAATGTAAAATCGCTTAACGTTAAAGAGGCTTACAAGCCTCTTTAACGATCATTGAATAGGTCGATATTAACACGTTAAGCATGAGGAGAATGTTTTATTCATAAATCAACGGGGTGAATAGCATGGCCGGAAATAATAAATCCTTAATGTTCACTCATCAGTTTAAA
>NZ_JASUAZ010000087.1:0-4957 GCF_030283135.1 Mixta mediterraneensis
ACGTAGAACGGCCGCGCCAGATCGTCAATTTTGGTGTGCCCGTCTGAGCTGAAGCGCACCCAGCCACTGCGCCAGACATCGAGCAACGGCGCGATAATGATACGCTTGCCAAACATGCAGGGGTTATTGGTTTTATAATCCCACGACAGGGATTTAAAGATATCAATCAGCCCTTGCGTGAAGGTATCGGCCTTGCTTGCGTTCAGGTGCCGGAACGTACTCATAACGTTATCCAGCGTTATCGGCGGCATTTCTTTGCCTGCCACCTGCCGATCCCATTCCTGACGTTGCTTGTTGCTCATCAGCGTATACATACCGGTTTCCGTCATCAGCCGATCCCAGATTTTTCCGTCGATAACGCGGGAAATAGCCGTTTCGGCCTGATCTGGCGTGGTGTCGCTCCATTTGATGGCACTCTCTACGGCTTTGTCGTAGTCATACAGGTACTGACAGCCTCCGGCCTGCTGCATCAGATCGCGCGCTTTTCGCAGCTTGTCTATGCCGTCGAGATAGACGCGGATACCTTCATCCCGCAACGAGATGATGCGCTCAATAGCAATGGACGGGATCACTTCACCGCCATGCTGGCAGGACATCAGATCGACCGACGGGAGAGTATTTTTAGATGACATTTCAGACTCCTGCGCCATGCGGGGCGCTACCGTTAGCGTTGAACAGGGCTGGCAATGCCAGCCCATCAATAATTATTTGCAGCTCTGAAGCAGTTGATCGAGTTTTGCAGCCAGAGCATACGTGGACTGATACGGACCACTTAAACGGCGGTTAGGGATTTCGTTGAGGGCATACAGGCACGCCTTCAGCAGCGCATCTTTCTGCGTGTCCAGTTCAGCTTTAAGCTGGGAGGGGGTCAGTGCTTTACTCATAATTTGTTACTCCTGCGCCAGTCGGGGCGCTACCGCGAAAAGCCTCATTGCCTTTCGATGTGATCATTATACGTCTAATGAGCCATTATAATCAAGCGTTATCTGATTAATTTTCTTTGTTTTTTCCTGGACTCCTTTCCCTGTAAATTTTGCTTTCAGATCCCCATCAGCCCGATGAAGGTGCTTTGCCGGCATGGTGCAGGGGTTCAGGCATCAGACACTAGCGATAGCCCGAAACCCCGCAGGGGGTTCGGCGGAGCTGCCAGGCTTTGCCTGGCTAGCGGAGTGTGGCTGACGACTGCCCGCCGGGCAGGAGCCGAAGGGGCCCAGAGGTGTTTTAGTTCGACAGGCCTGCCAGAAAAGCCAGCAACTGAGCAGAAATGAACAGGGAAGACACGCTGTACGGATGTCAAAAGTAAGCTAACTGGCAGATACCAGGGCGGGATCACATCAGAAAGGGCCAGAATAGGGGGCAGGACTCGTCAAAGTCATAAAAACGATGATGGGTACAGGTTTTTTAAATGCGCGCCCAGAGAGCGGCTCAGCGCGTTTCAGGGCAATGTGGGTTCGATGCCCGTATTGCCCTGCAGGCGGCAACCACCGCGTCAGCCTTCAGCCCCGGCCAGATAGCGGCTCAGTCCTTCGCTTGAAGCCAGCACCGACGCTCTGTATTGCGGTTCGCCGTCACCCAGCGCCTTCAGCTTCTCCACGATATTTACCATCGGATCGGCTGTGCGCTGCTTATAACTCTCGATGTCAGCTGCATACTTCAGTAACGCTGTATCACTCGCCTCTTCAGCTGACAGATAAGCACGCAACCACAGCGCATCTGCGAACGGATCTATCAGCTTTTGCAACGCTTCAGCTGTTGCTTCGAGCGCCCGCCTGTCGGTTTTGATGGTGCCAGTTTCCGGATCAACACACTTCCCTTCCCAGCACTCAGGAACAAACGACTCCCGATAATGAAAACCGTTGTCACCGTTTTCAGCACAGGCCAGAAGGTTCTCGATGCTTTCTGGTGTTCTGTGCCGTAACATCCTGGCCGTTGCCATACCGATCGCATTGATCATGATGCCATGCAGGCCAAGCGCCTCCTGACGGTACTCCGCGGCGATATCATCCTGGGCAATGTCATTCCAGCGCATCGCCTGCGCCCAGGCTGTCCAGAGTCTTTCTGCCATATCACGCTGTTGCGTCGAGGGAATGCTGTTGGCCCGCAGGTTGAGCATTTTTTTGGTCGCATCGTTCAGCGCCTTAAAGCTGATAAGCCGTGAACTTTTCGCCGGGACCACGTTGTGTTCAAAATCCACTGTGCCCGCAAGCCCGGTGACGGTTCGGGCCAGATGCATTGCCAGCTGGTTGACCGGATCATTGTTGTTATATGCCATACTGATCGCCGCGGCCGGTTTGCTCGCGTTGTTATTAATATCAGCGAAAAACTGCTGGCGTAACTCAAGTGGCAGGCCAACGGTAAGCAACAAGCTGATCGTATCTTCCGTATTGGAATAATCGCGTACAAATTCAAAAATACCCAGCGCACGGTGCTGGCCATCGAATAATTTTAAATCAGCGTCCATCGGAATTTTAAGAATACCCACTGCCGGCGAGAGTTCGCTGGGGAGGAATTCAACATGGCTGTCAATATTTCCGGTAATTGACGGCAAAATATAGGGGGCTCGTTTTGATGTCGCACCGGCAACATAATTCCGTATTTTTTTCGCCCGCGTTTTGTTCGCTTCTCGCTGACTGCGATCCATAACATCGCCATCATTGTCCATTGCAAGAATACGACGTAACACGACCATAGGAACCGTCAGCATGTATTGTTCTATGCCGCCCTGTATTCCGCGTGTCGCCGGTACTCTGAAAAAATAGTTATCAGTATCCATAATTGTAACGGCTCGCAATCGTAATCCCTCCGACTCGCAATCAGCGCCATTTTCGACTCACATTAACTGCAAATTTGCGACACGAAGTTGTTTGTTGAAGTTGTTCCCACGTTAACGGAGGGAACCACCCGTATCACCGGGTGAATCTAGGGGCCTGAATAAAGAGCGGCCCTGACAATGAAACGAAGCGCCTTAAGGCGCGGGGCATAAATCGTGAGAGGCATGCCCTTCTGGGAGCCACACCCCGGATGAGTGCTAGATAGCGGGTACGGTGAAGATATCTGAATCTGTGATAAAGATCGTGATTAATGACAGGCGGAAGTGGCTATTGCGCCTGACCAAAAGGTAACGGAGGGGGGAAGAGTGTTTATTTGCTGCGCTCTCGTGATCCACATCCCTCCCGGTCAACAGCAGGCACCTAACCTCGCGAACTTCACAAACGGAACGTGGAAACCCCGTATCGCCCCCTCAGGGGACAGCAATTTGTAAAGATTGCCTATGGCGGTGCGGGCTTGGGAAGCCGGAAAAAGCGAAAGCCGGGCTGTAATGATCCGGATACGGGTTTCAACGTTACCCGACACGAAAGTGCGCCCACGTCCGGCAGGTCTTACCTCGCGAGAGAGTTAACAGAATCGTTATGAGGAGGAAAAGCAAATGACAACAACGGACATCCCGCTGATTGGTGCCCCCTCCAAGGTTATTCACTGGGACACCATTAACTGGCAGACCATTGAACAACAGGTGTTACGACTGCAAATGCGTATCGCGAAGGCAACCCGGGAAAAGCGCTGGGGCAAGGTGAAAGCCCTGCAATGGCTCCTGACCCACGCGTTTTCGGCTAAACTGCTGGCCGTACAACGTGTAACGAGCAATACCGGTCGTAATACACCCGGCGTAGACGGCCAAATCTGGAGAACGCCCGCACAGAAGCTCAAAGGCGCGCTGTCATTACCGCGGCGAGGGTATCGAACCCAGCCGTTGAGGCGCATTTATATTCCCAAAAAGAATGGCAAACGTCGTCCGCTCGGCATTCCCGTCATGGCAGACCGCGCTCAACAAGCACTCCACTTGCTAGCACTGGAGCCGGTGGCTGAAATGCAGGCGGATCCTAATGCTTATGGGTTCCGGCCCTGGCGGTCCGCGGCGGACGCCATTGCACAATGCTTCAATATACTGGCACAGCGCAATGCGGCCCGGTGGATCCTTGAGGGGGATATAAAAGCCTGCTTTGATCAAATCAGTCACGCATGGCTTCGCGAGCATGTGCCGATGGACAAATCAGTCCTCGGAAAATGGCTGGCAGCAGGTTATATGGAAGGCGGCAAGGTTTACCCTACCGAAGCCGGTACACCACAGGGCGGGATTGCTTCACCCGTTCTGGCGAATATGGCACTGGACGGACTGGAAGGTGTGGCGCAACTGGCAGCCCTCCGACAACAAGTCTATGTCGTCAAATACGCCGATGATTTTATCATCTCCGGGAGCTCGAAAGAAGTTCTGGAAGAGCAGGTGAAACCCGCTGTGATGGCTTTTCTCAGGGAACGGGGTCTGGAGCTATCGGAAGAGAAAACCCGGACCACCCATATCGACGATGGCTTTGACTTTCTCGGCTTCAACGTACGAAAATACAATGGCAAGTTGCTGATAAAACCAGCGAAAGCCGCTGTAAAACGTATGCTGAGTCACATACGGGAGTTAATCAAAACCAATGCAACAGCCAAAATGGAAAATCTGATCCGGCAACTCAACAGAAAGTTGAGAGGCTGGGCCAATTACTACCGTCATGTTGTGTCGAAAAAGACCTTTGCCCATGTTGACCATCAGGTGTTTCAGGCTCTGCTCACCTGGATAAACCGAAGGCACCCAAATAAATCAGCACGATGGAAGCAAAAACGGTACTTCCGTCGGCAGGGTTTACGCCAGTGGGTGTTTTTCTCGGCGTTCAGGGACGTGAGGGGGCAACAGGGGCATCTCGACCTGTACTCTGTGGCGAGTACACCCATAGCCCGCCACATCAAGATCAGAGCCGGTGCGAGTCCTTATGATCCGGCATATCGGCAGTACTTTGCCCGACGCGCGCGCGCGAGGCAGAGAGGTTCTGTTTGAAACATAAGGAACAGTATATCCAGTAGTAATAACACGTTAGGTTGCCGGGTCATCTTTTGGCCTTGGTAAGGCTTGAGC
>NZ_JASUAZ010000088.1:0-4444 GCF_030283135.1 Mixta mediterraneensis
CGGCCATTATTCCTTCACACTGGCAGAACTGGTGACAAAAGGACATTTACGGCCATTAAAAGAGGCGTCAGATGAAGAAAACATTGCTTAACGTGAGTTTTCGTTCCACTGAGCGTCAGCCCCCTAAAACTATATTCAGCATCGGCTGGCACCTCTATGCCGCTTTGCGGCATTCAAATAACTGACTGCGCACTGCTCGCCAGTTTTCATTAGGGACTCCTGCGTGCAGCCCTTTCGTTGACACTAGGAGTAAGTATTCTTATCATTGTGTTGATAGTTAACACAGGGGGCGTTATGGCCAGAACAACAAGCGTTACGATTGGCGAACAACTCGATTCGTTTATTAGTCGATTAATAGACAGTGGCCGTTACGGCTCTGCGAGTGAAGTTATGCGCTCTGCGCTGCGATTGCTGGAGCAACAGGAAACAAACGATGAAGTTATTCGCCAGGCTGTTATTGCTGGGCTGGAAAGCGGTGAAAGCTCACTATCACTGCGGGATATTGCAGCACAAAGAAAACTGAGACATCGTGTATAAACTCACCGAACGGGCGGCAGAAGACTTCGCAGGGATTTATGATTATACGCTCTTGAAATTTGGTGAAACTCAGGCAGACCATTATACAGATGTACTTGAGGCATTTTTCGAGACACTGGCCGGAATGCCAGATATGGGACGTGACTACCATGCCGTTCCTGGTGTGATGCGCATTGAATTTCAGCGACATGCCATTTTTTATACGGTTCGTGATACAGATATTCTGATTGCGCGTATTTTGCACCAACAGATGAACCATAAACGCCATTTACTGGAAATCTAAACACGCTGCCGCGCTTTGCTTGGCCTACACCGATCTGCCACATAAAAAATTTATGCACCAGATCGGTGTTCTCGGGAAGGATGGGTGTGTATTTGAGTTAATGTGTTTTTACTCATTTGAGTTTTTAGCTGTCATTTTCTTTCAGCCAATTATCGACCAAGTCCTTTATCACATCAGTAATAGATGTGCCTTTTTTTGCACACGCAGCTTTGAAGCGGATATGTATTTCTTCATCAAAGTTAACGTTGACTCTCTTTTGCTTTCCCGTGGGTGTGCTATTGACGACTTTTTCAAGATCCCGATGCTCACCGAAACTCATTGTTTTTGATGTATGTTGTTTAGTTAGTGCCATACATAACCTCTTAATATGCTGAAATGAGTATATGAGTTTTTACTCAAATGATTCAAGTATTTCTCGCGTCAGAATGGCTATCTCGCCCTTTGCTGCTCCATCGTTGGTATCGAAAACGCTCTCACCCTCCATGACGGATTTAACGTAACTTTGGCGTTGTGTGATCGCAGTTTTAAACGGCTTAATACCCGTCTGAGCAATGCTATCTTTCAGGACATTAAGCATGGTGGCTTGTTCGATTTTCCGTGTTATGAGGAATCGAGCTTCTACCGGACGATTATAAGCCTGGGCTTCCAGCACGGTGACTACGGAACCGGCAGCGGAAAAATCCAGAGGGCTGGGTGTTACCGGGATGATAATCAGGTCGCTGACCATCACCGCTGCGGAAGTAATAACTGACAGAGAACCGGCTCCATCAATAATCACAAAGTCATATTCAGCCAGATCTTTTCTTACTTGGTAAACGTCTTTCTCTGATGCTGCGGTGTAAACATCAAATGCTGCTTTCTCTGCTTTATTCCAGTTAGTCAGGCTCATCTGTGGGTCTGTATCTACAACTGCAATTTTTTTTCCTGAACTGGCAAGGCAGCTACTGACGTTGATCGCCGCAGTCGTTTTACCAGACCCCCCTTTGGGGTTGAGGAACGCGATAATTTTCATGTTCAAACCTCATTTGTGTGTTTACTCATTTGAGTTTAATTATACGCAAAAGAACAAATGAGTAAATGTGTTTATTGTGTGCAAATGAGTATTTGAGTGTTTTCTTTGAATGTTAGAACTGCTGGGAATTTTGGTTTAAGCTTTTCTCTCAGAAAATTATTGCCAACCTCCATCGTATTCATTCCAGCTCTGATTCGTCGCATCATTGGTTAGCGTCATATCATCGACCACGCAGTTACGTATCTCAGCGGTGCGGTATATCTCGTCGAAAAGTTCGTCAATCTGCTCTTTCAAATCGGCATCATCGCTATACGTAAAAATCAGGCTGTACTCATTGTTGTCCAACACCTTTCCTTCATAGTCGCACTCAACCAGCCAGGCAATATCTTCTCTGACCTTTTTCTTCCCTCGGGTAAATTTGCTGCCGTTCTGCACCGGCACCCACAGTGTGGTTGTCACGGAGAGTGAGGTAGCACTCTCAGACTGCCCGGAAAGAGAGAGGAGGACTGTAACTGGGGCACACTGCTTAATCGCCCGGCTAATGGTGCCACGACTGCAATTGATAGTCTTCTGAACCTGGCTCCAGGAGCTACCGCTGGCCAGCAGCCTGTTAATGGCATCATAGCGATGTTGGTTAACCTTTCTTCCTTGGTATTTGCCCTCCGCTTTTGCTTTGGCAATCCCCTGTTTCTGGCGTTCTCGCCGCTGTTCATAGTTGCGCCTGGCCACTGCGGCCAGCATATCGAGCAGCATGTCATTGATGGCCGAAAACATCCGGTTATCAAAATCGGTCAGCCCCGGAGATAAATGTAGCCAGGTAGTGGGAACATTAACGGCCACGACTCTTATGTCTTTTCTGGCAATCATTTTTTTGAGCGTGATCCAGTCATTCCCGGCCAGACGTGAAAGGCGGTCAACATCTTCAATGAGTAAAATGTCACGCTGCCGACAGTCTTTCAGTAGTCTGAAAAGCTCAGGACGCTCCAGCCGTGAACCTGACTCATTTTCAATA
This sequence comes from Mixta mediterraneensis, assembly GCF_030283135.1. NCBI lineage: Bacteria > Pseudomonadati > Pseudomonadota > Gammaproteobacteria > Enterobacterales > Erwiniaceae > Mixta > Mixta mediterraneensis. The sequence goes on from NZ_JASUAZ010000088.1 coordinate 2,845, forward strand.
TAATAGTTACAGATGAACAGCCCGCGCTCAGTGGCAAAAGTGTCGATTGAGCTACGTGCTCGTGATGCATCCTGTTCGGACGTGGAGGCACGAAGATAGGCGCGAACAAAGCTGGTCGGTATCGTTTGGGTCATTTTGGGGAACCGGTTCTGTTTAAGTATGTCGTGATTATTTAAACAGTACCAGCTTGCAGCGGTACGAGGAAGGTATACCTCAGCGGGATGTACAAAACCGACCGGTTTCGTACACGACTCAGCCATCCTGTCCAAAAATTAGTGAAACCAATTTCGGACATGTCATATAATTCGTACATCCATTTCGTACAGAAAATTATACTATGTCACGCGTTTTTGCTTACTGCAGGGTGTCCACTCTGGAACAGACCACGGAAAATCAGCGCCGGGAAATTGAAGCCGCCGGATTTAGCGTTAAACTCCAGCGCCTGATTGAGGAGCAAATCAGCGGTTCGGTGGCGGCCAGCGAACGACCGGGTTTTGCCAGGCTGTTTGACCGCATGGAAAACGGCGATGTGCTGATTGTCACCAAACTGGACCGTCTGGGCCGTGATGCAATGGATGTGCGGAAGACAGTGGAACAACTGGCAGCGTCCGGTATCCGCGTTCACTGCCTCGCACTCGGCGGCGTGGACCTCACCAGTGCAGCCGGAAAGATGACCATGCAGGTTATTTCGGCGGTGGCTGAGTTTGAGAAGGACCTGCTGATTGAGCGCACACATTCAGGCCTGGCAAGGGCACGGGCGGCAGGAAAACGTTTTGGCCGTCCTCCGGCGCTGAGCCAGGAGCAGCGACAGACCGCACTTGAACACCTGAAAGCAGGTAACAGCGTCAGCGCGGTGGCGCGGGAATTCAATACGTCCCGGCAGACCATTATGCGGCTGCGTGATGACGCAGTGAGAGCGGGAACACAAAAATAGCAGGGAAGGGGGGCGGCTCCTTCCGCCGCTGTCCCCTGAGGGAGTGGCAGGTCCGTTCACCCTCAGTACTGACGGTTCTCTGCCTGTGGTATCATACGACAGTTATTTTTCAGAGCCAGGGCTGATGAAGAAGAAAAGCACCACACCCACGCCTCACGATGCCACGTTCCGGCAGTTTCTGACGCAACCGGATATTGCCCGGGACTTCATGGAAATCCACCTGCCCGCAGAGCTGCGCGCACTCTGCGACCTCAGTACGCTGAAGCTGGAATCCGGCTCCTTCGTCGAGGATGACCTCCGCCAGTATTTCAGCGACGTGCTCTACAGCCTGAAAACCACAGCTGGTGAAGGTTATGTTCACGTGCTTATAGAGCATCAGTCCTCGCCCGACAAACATATGGCCTTTCGCCTGGTGCGCTATGCCGTGGCCGCCATGCAGCGGCACCTGGAAGCGGGGCATAAAAAGTTGCCACTGGTGATACCGGTGCTGTTCTACACCGGCAAACGCAGCCCGTATCCGTACTCCACCCGGTGGCTGAATGAGTTTGACGACCCGGAGCTGGCAGGCAGGCTCTACAGCCAGGCTTTCCCGCTGGTTGACGTTACCGTCATTCCGGATGATGAAATCGCCGGCCATCGCAGCATGGCCGCACTAACTTTGCTGCA
>NZ_JASUAZ010000089.1:0-4216 GCF_030283135.1 Mixta mediterraneensis
GCATGATTTCGAGGCGATGTTCGGACATAGCATTAAGACTGACACTGAGACCATCGGTCAGCGGTGCATCTTCCACTAGTTCAACTGGTTGTGATTTTGTGCGTCCCATTTCAACTCCTTAGCGACTACCAGCCATAACACGCTGGTTAATTTCATTGATACGATCCTGCGCCCGCGCCATTTCGGTACTGTGCGCCATGGCGATTTGTAAGAGCTGGACTCCTGGGGCAAAACGCCCGTTATCCAGTTTCAGGGCCAGTCCTTCTTCGATAAGGGTATTGAGCGCCCGATTGATATTCGCCGGGGACTCGCCCAGAGCTGACGCCAGCTCGCCGTTAGAAACACCGTTCAGAGCGTGACCGCGTAAAGCCTTAAGGACACGCAAAATACGGGTACCTGAGCTTGATGTATTTGGTTTACTCATGACGCCTCCTTGAGGATGCCGGGGGTAACTTCTTTGCCTATTGCGACCGAAAGGTCTCGCAAAATCCGATAAGTCAAACGACCGCGTGGAAGTTCGCTTTTGCCTGCCCAGCGGCTGACAGCCTGGGTGACTGTTCGTGGCTCATAGCCCGCGTTAAGCGCGAACTGGCGCAAGCTACTGCCTCTTTCAACCAGCCGTGCCCGAACTTGTTGTTTGTTCATATGCACCGTGTTCCTGTTGGGTTATGATGTACTCTATTGGGTCTATTGTACGCACCCAGACGGGTATGTCAAATTGAGATATGTTCAAATGAGTATAAAAGAGAGATTGCGCGAAGCGATGGATGCTAAGGGTCTGACAATTAAGGCATTGTCAGACTTGTCAAAAATTCCATATCGCTCACTTCAAAACTATCTGCGTGGAGAGAGAGAACCTAATGCAGAGGCTCTTGTTGCGCTAAGCACCCATTTGAACATATCAATAGATTGGCTACTTACTGGTAAAGGGGAAGCTGTTGGGGTAGAGAAAGCACAGCCAGCTAATCAGGAGCAGCATTTCAACCAGTCTGATCTGAAGTTATTGGAGCTGCTCAACCAACTGGAGCCAGAGGTGCGAAAAGAGTTGCTGCGAGGCGCTGAGGAAAAACAGCGAATGATTGATATGGAAAAACAGCTTAAGGAGCTGTCCGCAGCGTTCGAAAGATTAAAAAATACGGGTTAATCTGTTCCTATTAAGAACATTAGAGGTATAAGGACATGACTATGCGCAAATTATTTTTACCGTTGATATTTGTTTTATCTGGGTGTGGAGATAATACCGATCCTGCTGATACGTCCACCACAGCTAAGGAGCACGCGGTTTTTAGCGTTGAAACAGATAATCCGGTTGTAAATCGCGAATTACCGTTTATTCGCCAACAACTCCCCGGCCTGGATAAGTACGCGGACAGTTTTGAAAAAGTCGAAGTATCCGAGGATAGCGAACGCCCGGTGACAACGGTGCAGTTTCATATTAAAGACGAAAATAATATTCCAAGTGACTATATAGCCTCTGGTCATAATTGTTATTTGTTCATATCAAATAATGCCCACGAAGTGAAAATATCTAAATCAGCATGTCAGGCTGTTTTTTTCGATAAAACGGATGTTCCTGGTGGAGACCTGACCGTGAAACTTGATAAGGAAAAAGTTCCTATGACAGATGATGGTAAGACCCCGCGAGCAGGTTGTTTGAAAGCTTATTCACCAGAGCCAGATAATGATTATTGGACTTGTCCAAGGCAGGATTAAATGTTTAGGTGGTGCTGCAGATGCACCACCACCTTTAACTACCTCTTTCAAAAATTACAAATTACCAGCTCTTTCTTCGGGCTGGGTTTGCCTGTTACCTTAAGGTTGTAGCTGATATCAACCGACTGCATGTTCAGACCGTTGAATACCTGCCGCATTTCCGGGATATCGTTCACTGATATAATCATCTTCCCTTTGATCCTTCGCGCTAAATCTGCCATGTGATCATAGTTTTCCAGCCCGAACTCCACACCATAGCCTTCCGTTCCCCAGTACGGTGGGTCACAGTAGAACAGCGTATGCGGGCGATCATATCGCTCTATGCACTGGTGCCAGTCCAGATGCTCTATCAGCGTTCTCGACAGGCGCAGGTGTGCCATCGACAGTTCTTCCTCAATACGCAGCAAATTGAAGCGCGGCGCACTGGTTGTAGAGGTACCGAATGTGTGATCGGCGACCTTGCCGCCAAATGCCTGTTTCTGCAGGTAGTAGAACCGGGCCGCCCGCTGAATGTCGGTGAGCGTTTCTTCCGGCGTATCCTGCAACCATTTGTAAATCTGACGGCTGACCAGCGCCCATTTGAACTGGCGAATAAATTCTTCCAGATGATGCTTGACCACCCGATAGAGGTTCACCAGTTCCCCGTTGATATCGTTAATGACTTCGGTCTTGCTGGGAGTCTTTAGGAAATAGAGCGCAGCTGCCCCGCAGAACGGCTCCACATAGCAGGTATGGGCCGGAAACAATGGTAAAATATGCTTCGCCAGACGACGTTTACCGCCAATCCATGGGACGATGGGTAAAGATTGTTCTTTCATTATCCGTAAGCCTTTTGCAATCAATGAAAATATGGCAGGCTAGTCTGGTCTCGCGAGACTGACTGAACCCTGGTCGGCTCACAGTGCATACCTGTGGGTTGATGACCAGCCTGGTGTTACCGCACCGGGCTGGTCGTTCTTTCAAAGCCATCATGCGGTTCACGTCTGCATCCTCACTATTAACGCTGTTTAAAATCCCTTTCCCCGACCATTTGTGATGCTGTCTCCACTACACAAGGAGACGCTCATGAAAAACCTGAAAAAATTCATTCCCCCTGTTAAAAAGCCACGTCTCAGCGGCTGGCTGCTGACCGCTGTGCTGCTGCTCGGCACCATCGGTCTGGTATCGCCCCAGCAGCTGCCGGTGGTTGTCTACAAGCTATCACTCATCACGCTGGCGGCAGTATTGGGCTACTGGCTTGACCGTTCGCTTTTCCCCAAAGCCCGTCCCGGTCAGTACCTGAAGCATGATGACAGGCTGATGGCTGATGGTCGCTTCCCTGTCCAGACTGGCCTTCACCTGGTCTTTTCTGCTGCGCTAATCCGCCGTGCGCTGATTGTTGCTGCAGTCTGTCTGGCCGTAGCGATGGGGCTTTAATGATGACCCTCTATATGTACTGGCCTCAGGTTGTCTGGGCCGTGCTGGTACTGCTGGGGCTGGGCATCGAACTGGCCCGCCACGGGCAGGCCCGAACGGGTAAGCACAGTTTCTGGTGGCAGCTCTTTGGTTCAGTAACGGTAGCCTGGCTGCTCTGGTGTGGCGGCTTCTTCAGTCAGGCCCGCGCTGCCCAGCCACCGCAGACCGCGCTGCAGTATCGCGACGATGTGATCCGTAATGCCCGGCTTGAATGGGGAATGTCTGCGCCGGTGGCCGACTTCGCCGCGCAGCTGCATCAGGAAAGCGGCTGGCGACCTGATGCGGTCTCGCCGGTTGGCGCTCAGGGACTGGCGCAGTTTATGCCCACCACCGCTGACTGGATAAGTCAGCTGATGCCGGGGCTTAACAGCCGTGAACCGTTTAATCCGTCTTGGGCCATCCGGGCGCTGGTCAGCTATGACCGCTGGCTGTGGCAACGCGTCAGCGCCGTCAATGACTGCGAGCGTATGGCCATGACGCTGTCAGGCTATAACGGTGGTCTGGGCTGGGTACAGCGGGACAAACGGCTGGCCTCGCAGCAGGGGCTGGACAGCACCCGCTGGTTTGGTCATGTCGCCACGGTGAATGCCGGACGCAGCACTGCCAACTGGCGGGAGAACCGTCATTATCCGCAGCGCATCCTGCACGAACTGGCCCCGCGTTATCTCACCTGGGGAGGCGGCAGCTGTGTGGACTAACCTGCTAAAAAATCTGCCGTGGCGCAGTCTGCTGCTGGCGGTGGTCATAAATGCTTTTCTGATTGGGCTTTATTACCTGGGCTACAAAAGCGGGCATGAAAACGCCACGCGCGACGGCGATAAGGCGGTCAGTGAGTTGCAGTCAGCATTCGACACGTACAAAACGGAGCAGGCAACGCTTGAGAACGCTGCGTTGCGGGCCTGGGCGAAACGGTATCAGGAACAGGTAGCCGCCGGGCAGCAGGCTGAAGCCAGTTACCTTGAGCAGATTGCTCAACTGGAGAGCCAGAACAAACAACTACAGGGGCAAATTAACGATGTCACACAGCGCTGGATTGATGAAAAAGGTA
>NZ_JASUAZ010000090.1:0-3906 GCF_030283135.1 Mixta mediterraneensis
TTTACACAGGCTTTGGACTGTCAAGTTTGAGGTCAAGAATATAAAGAATTTGTATTCAATCATTCCAAAAACCAGGCGGATTTAAAACCGATGCTCACTTGATGATGTCTCAAAGTGAAATGAGTATAGACAGTAAACAAAGCACACCGCTGCGGCTATGTTGACATTAGTTGTTGGTGTAATGGAAATGGTGTAAATGTACAATCGATTTCACTTTAACTTCAATTATCTCGAAAACTGTACAAACTCGAGAACAGCTTTATTGGACTCGGAAACTCTAAATTAATAGGAATCAATACCAGGCGGATTTAAAACGATGCTCACTTGATATCCATTGAAATACATTAATATTTAATATTCTTATGGCCATTTCCATAGGAATGCATTGCATTTGCCAATTATACGTATGAATGCCTTTTTATTCCGGTTTTGGGTAGAATCCTTTGGATTTGCAAACTGAAATTTTCAGGAATGATTTGTTATTGATCAATTAATCAATCCTAAAAATTTCATTCCGATCCAAGCAACTTTAATTTTTGCTTGATTTTCATCAAAAATGAAGGCTTTAGCCTTTGCTTTTTTTCAATTTTTGAGAAAAAATTAAAGTTGCTTGGATTCTAATGAAATTTTCAGGAATGGTTTATTGATCAATAACAAATCATTTCTGTGAATTTCAGTTTGAAAATCCAAAGGATTCTACCCAAAACCAGAATAAAATCGATTCATGAACACCAAGTGATCAATCAATTTGAACCTTGTTTTCGGTAGAACCCTTTATAATTGCGAACTGAAATTTTCAGGAATGATTTATTATTAATCAATTAATCATCTCTAAAAATTTCATCAGAATCCAAGCAACTTTAATTTTTGTTCGATTTTCATCAAAAATGAAGGCTTTAGCCTTTGCTTTTTTTCAATTTTTGACAAAAAATTAAAGTTGCTTGGATTCTAATGAAATTTTCAGGGATAGTTAATTAATCAATTTTAAATCATTTCTGAAAATTTCAGTTCGAAAATCCAAAGGATTCTACCCAAAACAGGATTCAAATTGATTTATGAAAAATAGACTAAACACCAAGAGATCAATCAATTTGAACCTCGTTTTTAGTAGAATCCTTTGAATTTGCAAACTGAAATTTTCAGGAATGATTTAAAATTAATCAATTAATCATCCCTGAAAATTTCATTCCGATCCAAGCAACTTTAATTTTTTGTCAAAAATTGAAAAAAAGCAAAGGCTAAAGCCTTCATTTTTGATGAAAATCGAGCAAAAATTAAAGTTGCTTGGATTCCAATGAAATTTTCAGGGATGGTTTATTGATCAATAACAAATCATTTCTGTGAATTTCAGCTTGAAAATCCAAAGGATTCTACCCAAAACAGGATTCAAATTGATTGATCAAAAATCGACATGACACCAAAAAACCAATCAATTTGAACCTTGTTTTTGGTAGAATCCTTTGAATTTGTGAACTGAAATTTTCAGGAATGATTTAAAATTAATCAATTAATCATCCCTGAAAAATTCATTCCGATCCAAGCAACTTTAATTTTTGTTCGATTTTCATCAAAAATGTAGTCTATAGCCTTTGCTTTTTCTCGATTTTCAAGAGAAAATTAAAGTTGCTTAGATTCCAATGAAATTTTCAGTGATAGTTAATTGATCTATAACAAATCATTCCTGTGAATTTCAGTTCGCAAATTAAAAGGATTCTACTATAAACAAGGTTCAAATTGATTGATCACTTGGTGTTTAGTCTATTTTTCATAAATCAATTTGAATCCTGTTTTGGGTAGAATCCTTTAGATTTACGAACTGAAATTCACAGGAATGATTTGTTATAGATCAATTAACTATCACTGAGAATTTCATTGGAATCTAAGCAACTTTAATTTTCTCTTGAAAATCGAGAAAAAGCAAAGTTGCTTGGATCGGAATGAATTTTTCAGGGATGATTAATTGATCAATAACAAATCATTCCTAAAAATTTCAGTTCACAAATCCAAAGGATTCTACCAAAAACAGGATTCAAATTGGTTTATTTTTTCTCGATTTTCAAGAAAAAATTAAAGTTGCTGTGATTCCAATGAAATTTATAGGAATGGTTTAGAATTGTTCAATAAATCCTTCCTATAAATTTCAGTTCGTAAATTAAAGGATTCTACCCAAAAATAGGATTCAAATTAGATGATCAAAAATCGAAAAAACGCAAAGCCTATAGCCTTCCTTTTTGGTAATTATCGAGCAAGGATTAAAGTTGCATTGGCATGAAGTTTTCAGGAATGGTTTATTGATCAAAAACAAATCATTTTTGTAAATTCTTTTTCAATAAATTAATTCAATTTAAAATAAAGTTATGTTAAAAGATCGGCGGCCAAGTTGATGTTCGAGAGTGTCGTCCCAATGATCGGCCACCATCAAGAACGCCACAATAAACAACGACAATTCTGATACGGAAATGACCATCGCTGTTGCCATCAATAGTTTAAGAAGTATGAAAAGACATTTGAGAATAAAAAAACATTGTTAATGAATTATCAAGATTATAGTGTTCAAGTGTACTTAACTTTAATTAAAACCAAAGCATCATGAACAACAAAAATATCTTTAGTGATGGTAAATGGTCAATGGGATGTTTAGAATGATGGAAGTTCAAACTAAACAATCAAACACTCAAAAAATATATTATTAAACAATCAATGTAAATACATAAAAAGAAACGTACCAAATGTGATCAACAAAAAATTTTGACTTTGATCTAATTAAGTTGATGAACAATCAATATTAACCAATGGGCAAAGTTTTCAATAGTTTCATTGTCATCGATAGATGAATAAATCATTTGGAATAAAATTTTCAACTAAAATGACCAACCTCGAAAACAATGGTCAACAAGAAGAAACAATTTCACTAATAACAAATATCGGCAAAAGCAGGTAACAGGAACATCAACATCGGATATTATTGTCATCATATAGATATTGGAATAATGATCATAAATAAGCATCATCAACCATATTGAACATCGGAAAAACAAACATGAATAATTTGCATCGGCAAAAGAAACATCAAACAAGAACATCGACATCTGGATTGATATTCAACATAACAGCTTCGGCAAAGAACTAAAATGAAAACAATTGTAAAAGAAACAAGTTAACACTGGTCAAAAACAATTGAATCAAATGATACTTACATGATAATAAGCATGGGATGGACCGTCTCGCGCGAAGAAATGATTTGGGTTAGAACGTCTTATATCAAGCCTGACTTTTATAATGTTGTCTATAATGTGGATCTTCTTACGGCCATACCTTCGATCTTCTTACGGCCATACCTTCGATCTTCTTACGGCCATACCTTCGATCTTCTTACGGCCATACCTTCGATCTTCTTACGGCCATATCTTCGATCTTCTTACGGCCATATCTTCGATCCTCATACAGCCATACCGTCCATCTTCACACGTCCATACCTTCGATTTTCAAACGGCCATACAGTCCATCTTCATACGCCCATATCGTCGATCTTCATACTGCCATCCGTTCATTTTAATACGGCCTCGTTCGCGTTACCTCCTCCCCTTCAGCTTCGCATTCGTAGTGTCCAGATCTTAGAATTTAGGAAGCGATTGAGATATTGATTAAACGAGCCATGCCCTGTGAAGAACTGGGTTTCGATATAATCAGGAATGTATTTCCAGGCTTTCCTGTCTTCGATTGATAGAAAGAATTTCCGTGCCAGTAGTAGCCAAGCTTAATTGATATTAGCTGTGAACCATTGTCGCTGTAAATAAGACCCGGGGGACCCCGTCTGGCAATAAATCGACGAAGTGCTTGAAAAACCATTTTGGATGTCAGACCGTTGATCGTTTCCAAGTGAACAGCTCGAGTCGTAGTCCGAAT
>NZ_JASUAZ010000091.1:0-3902 GCF_030283135.1 Mixta mediterraneensis
TTGCAAGATAGTAAGCCCCGGTGTAGATATTCATACATGGGTCGGAAATAAGGTGCTCCGGTTTTATTCCATAACGAGCCAATTCGTTAAAGTGCTGGGAGTCCACCTGCATAAGTCCGGAGCCAAAGCCCGAAACAGGATTGTGGCCTTTTACGTCTGTGCGGAAGTTCGATTCATTCCAGGAGATTGCCCGAAGCAGATCCGGATCTATATGATAATCCCTTCCTGCCAGATCAAAACAATCAGCAGCGTTCAACATTCCAGAAAAAGCCAACGTTAAAAACGTAAGAGCAATCCGTTTCATTTCTTCCCTCCGGACACCATGCCGGAAATACGTTAACCCATCCCATGCCCAGACTCAACTAATATGCACTCCTCACCACCAAAAGCACCACACCCCACGCAAAATTAAAATTTTGCTGATTGGCATTCAAAAACATGCAGTTAGAGAAAAAGTAATGTGAAATAAATTATTTTAATGTGTGAAAGCGATTCGCATGCAAATCTAAAGCGAGTCGTTATTGAATTGCACGCGATTCAGTGGCGACTATTTTTTTAAAAAACATTTGTTTGCTAGGGGCGTGAATCTATATTAGATTCGTAATTAAATGGGGGGTGATTCGTGATGGGAGTCGTCATTTTATCGTGGTGATTCTAATGGTGAATCGCACAAAAATACGTGGTTTTAGAGTCGGTAATATTTGGCTTGTATGGATATTTAAATAAGAGGGCTTATGGCTAAGATCCAGGTTTATGTTAATGACAATGTCGCAGAAAAAATCAATGCGATTGCCGTTCAGCGGCGTGCCGAAGGTGCTAAAGAGAAAGATATTAGCTATTCCAGTATTGCATCTATGCTGCTTGAACTTGGGTTGCGCGTCTATGAGGCACAAATGGAAAGAAAAACGTCAGGGTTTAACCAAGCGCTTTTTAATAAAACCATTCTGGAGAACATTCTTAAAACACAACTCACTACCAGTAAGCTGTTAGGTATGACTTCTCTTAGTCCACACCTGGAAGGTAACGAGAAATTTGCATTCAAGGAAATGGTGACATCTATTCGGGAAGATGTTGAAGAGATTGTGTCTCAGTTCTTCCCTAAAGAGGATGATGATTCTCAAGATAATTAACTGAAAAAGTAAGATAAATAGATTATCGATCTACCATTTTTGGGTGACGATGTAAGCTAAAGTTGTTATATTTTATACAGTCTTAACTAAAATTTGATTGTCGACAACCTGTTTGTCGATTCGCCGGTACACCGGGGTAGAGACCCGATGTACCGACTATACACAGAAACCTTTCTAGGAGGCTTCAAGGTTCTGTCGCATTAAGGCGGCGTCGGGTAACATGCTGTTTTTTTTAATGATGTTGCCTGCTCATGCCTCTGATACGAAAAGCCTTCAAACGCCTGCACTATCCCCTCGATGTTATTGCTCAATGCGTTCGCTGGTATCTGGCTTATGCCCTTAGCCTGCGCAATCTCGAAGAAATGATGGTCGAGCGCGGCATTATTGTTGACCATTCGACGCTTCACCGCTGGGTTATCCGTCTGGTGCCGTTGCTGGATAAGGCGTTTCGTCGGCATAAGCGCACCGTGGGTCGGCGGTGGCGCATGGACGAAACCTACATCAAAATCAAAGGCCAGTGGAAATATCTGTACCGCGCGGTAGATACTGCAGGTCAAACCGTCGACTTCCTGCTGACCGCCAGACGCGACGCTGCCGCTGCGTTGCGTTTCTTTCGCAAGGCCATTCGTCATCATGGCGAACCCGAGGTAGTGACTATCGATAAAAGTGGCGCCAACACGGCCGCCCTGACCACACTTAACGCCAACAAACCAGAAGAAGAAAGGATGACCATCAGGCAGAGCAAGTACCTGAACAACCTGGTTGAGCAGGATCACCGGAATATCAAACGACGAATACGGCCGATGCTGGGATTCAAGTCGTTCCGCCGGGCGCAGACGTTGTTAGCAGGCATCGAGTTGTTACAGATGATACGCAAAGGACAACTTCAGCATCCCGCCGGCGACAGATTGTCACCAGCGGAACAATTTTATTTGTTGGCTGCCTAAAATATCGGCAGCACAACGTTTGCTGACTCTGCTCTGTTAATGCGACAGAACCCAGTGCGGGCACGGCGTTTATGCCCGCCGGGGCAACGCCACGGCATAAAGAGCGGAGATCCTCGACTTCCATATTGAGAATTTTTACGGATACTACAGTGAGGGGGCCCCCTCGACAGGGGTTATCACCTAGCCATACAGAAGTTACTCACTGAAACTGTGGATAACTTAAGAGCAAAATATTTCCGTCGACAAAACAGACATCTGACCAAAACCTCTAAGACTTTTCTTGCCAATAGCCAAAAACACCCACCATAATACTGTATATCCATACAGCACAATTAAGGCCTTTATGAAAGCAGAAATCATTTCCCCTCTGACCAGCTCACGACTGCAGCTCCCGCTGTTTGCAGACACCTGTCAGGCCGGTTTCCCCAGTCCTGCCACGGACTACGTTGAAAAGACGTTGGATTTAAATGAGTTCTGCATCAACCATCCCTCCGCCACATTCTTCGTCAAAGCCGAGGGGGATTCGATGATCGAGTCCGGGATACTGTCTGGCGACCTGCTGATCGTGGATAAGGCAGAAAAGGCTTCGCACGGCGACATCATCATTGCCGCCGTCGACGGTGAGTTCACCGTGAAACGGCTCTGCACACATCCTGTGCTGTGCCTGCAACCGATGAATCCAGCCTACTCCCCGATATTTGTTAATCCGGACGACCTGGATATTTTCGGCGTTGTTATCCACGCCATACATTCGTTTAAGTGACGCACAATGTACCTGCTCTGTGACGTCAACTCGATGTACGCCAGCGTCGAACAACTGTTCCGGCCAGACCTGAAGGGTAAACCGGTGATCGTGCTTAGTAACAACGACGGGGCGATTGTGGCTCTAAATAAAGAAGCTAAAAAGCTCGGCATTAAACGCTTCGCCCCCTACTTTCAGGCGAAGGACATAATCAGACGTTACCAGGTAACCTGTTTCAGTTCGAACTACGCGCTTTACGGCGACATGTCCGCACGGATCATGTCCACGCTGGAAGAAATGGCCCCAGAGCTGACTATTTACTCAATCGACGAGGCATTTATGAAGGTCACCGGCATAGATTCGTGTGAGTCTTACCTGGCCTTTGGCCAGCGCGTCAGGACGACAGTACGGCAGCGTACGGGGCTGACCTGCGGGATCGGGATTGCTCAGACACTTACGCTGGCAAAGCTGGCCAACCACGCGGCAAAAACGTGGCCAGCCACTGGAGGCGTCGTGGATCTGAGTAACCGCGACCGTCAGCGAAAGTTGATGGCTCTGCTGCCAGTGAATGAGACGTGGGGGATCGGGCGAAAGTTATCAGAAAAGCTGAATGCGATGGGCATTAAGACGGTGCTTCAGCTGGCGGACGCCAACCTGAACCTGATGAAGAAGACGTTCGGGGTCGTGGTGGAGCGAACCATACGTGAACTCAACGGCACATCCTGCATATCCATTGAAGCCCTGCCTGCCAAACAGCAGATCATCTGCAGCCGCAGCTTCGGAGAACGCATTACACAGCTTCAGGATATGAGACAGGCTGTCTGCCAGTATGCCGAGCGCGCCGCCGAGAAACTCCGCCAGGAGCGGCAGTACTGCAAACACGTCAGCGTGTTTTTGCGAACCAGCCCCTACGCCAACGAGCCGCAGTACGGAAACAACGCCAACCAGACGCTGATGTGTCGCTACCGATGTAAAACTGGCCCACCTGCCGATGTAAATCTGACCCACCTAGGGTAAAAATGGCAGTTTTAAGGCACTGCCAATGATGACATTGGAGACCAGAGTGGAGATTAGTGTTTTACA
>NZ_JASUAZ010000092.1:0-3703 GCF_030283135.1 Mixta mediterraneensis
GCGCCAGTAACAGAATCACCCCCGAATGCAGCAGTGGATGTTTAGCCATTTCGGGTATTTTATCTCTGTTGATATAAAGCGCGTAACCAGCAGCATAATAGACGCAGAAGCGGGCAGTTACCGGAATTAACAGCATCAATTCGCCTGTATCCTTCATAAAAAACTTAAGCACGAAGAAGCAATTACACACCACGATAAGCGTTCCAGTTAACACCAGAAAGGGTAGACGCCGAAACACTGTCGCAAGCTTCACATATAGAGAGCCCGGTATCAAAAAAGACATGGCCGACAGGGAAACCAGGAACCACAAATGATGAAGCTGCGTATAACCGCTGGCTAAGCCCGCATAGGTTATCGCATTGCCTTTGATTGCCGCAGAGAGCAGGTACATAACGCCAGGTATAAAAGCAAAAGCGGAAATAAGCGGAATGAGTACTCTTTTCTTCCTGTTTTGAATAAAAAAAGCGTTTCCTTTGCGCAGAAAAACCATAGCGGAAAACATGCCGGATAAAAAGAAAAACGCTTCCATTCTGAAGGTATGGATAAATTCAATGAATGACGTAAAAACTATCGATTCATTTTTTCCTGATATGTAATACCAGGAATTCCCCCCAGGTAAACTACGTGCTGCATGGTACAGCACCCCTTCCAAAATAAGCAGCGCACGTAAAAAATCGAGGCCTATATTACGTTTTGATAAAAAAGAAGATTTATCCACTATTTCCGCCTTGAAAATTCATTATTGCTTTATTTTAAACAGGCCAGCAGAAAAAGCTTCGCAAGCCGTTAATCGTCGCTAAACAAAACGGCGTAGTATTAATGCAGCCCAGTTACGACCACATATTTCCCTCAAGCGGAATCGCCCTTTACTTAAGGAAATTTTATCATATCAGCTTTCCCATTCGTTCTTAAGCTGGCACTGCAACATTCAGATAAAACTTATAGTGCATAGCAAGCCGATGAATTCAGGCTGGTTATTGTTACTAACGGTGCAAAACTGATCCACCCCAGCGGTTGAAAATTGATCCAGGGGTTAATCTGCTCCTCTGAATACAGGGGAGCTTATGATCACTTTTGAGATTCGTATGGAAATTAAAGTCCTGCACAAGCGGGGAATGAGTATCCGGGCCATCGCCAGAGAACTGGGTATTTCGCGCAATACTGTCCGCAGCCACCTGAAAGCCAAATCTGAAAAGCCGCAGTATTCACCACGCCCGGCATCATCATCACTGCTCGATGAATACCGCGATTATATCTGTAAGCGGATCAGCGACGCGCATCCCTACAAAATCCCGGCTACCGTTATTGCCCGGGAAATCATGGAGCTGGGCTATCGTGGAGGTCTGACTATCCTGAGGGAGTTCATCCGTTCGCAGACACTCCCCGTACAGGCAGAGCCGGTCGTTCGCTTCGAAACCGAGCCCGGACGGCAGATGCAGGTTGACTGGGGGACCATGCGAAACGGTAAGTCTCCCCTGCATGCGTTCGTTGCTGTTCTGGGGTACAGCAGAATGCTTTACATCGAGTTCACCGACAACATGCACTACGACACGCTGGAATCCTGTCACCGCAATGCGTTCAGCTTCTTCGGCGGCGTACCGCGGGAAGTTCTGTACGACAATATGAAAACGGTGGTGCTGCAGCGTGATGCTTACCAGGCCGGACAGCACCGGTTCCATCCTTCCCTGTGGCAGTTCGGCAAAGAGATGGGCTTCTCTCCGCGGCTGTGTCGCCCCTTCAGGGCACAGACTAAAGGTAAGGTGGAGCGAATGGTGCAGTACACCCGCAACAGCTTCTACATCCCGTTAATGACGCGCCTGCGCCCAATGGGGATCACCGTCGATGTTGAGACCGCAAACCGTTACGGCCTGCGCTGGCTGTACGATGTGGCGAATCAACGGAAGCATGAAACTATCCAGACCCGCCCCTGCGATCGCTGGGTGGAGGAACAGCAATCCATGCTGGCACTGCCACCGGAGAAAAAACAGTATGACGTGCAGGTTGACGAAAGCCTGGTGACCTTCGACAGGCAGCCGTTGCATCATCCACTCTCCATCTATGACACGTTCTGCAGAGGAGCCGCATGATGGTCGAACTGCAACATCAACGGCTGATGGTGCTTGCTGAACAGCTCCAGCTGGACAGCCTTATCGGCGCGGCGCCGGCTCTGTCGCAGCAGGCGGTGGATCAGGAATGGAGCTACATGGACTTCCTGGAGCACCTGCTACATGAGGAGAAACTGGCGCGGCATCAGCGTAAACAGGCGATGTACACGCGGATGGCAGCCTTCCCGGCGGTGAAGACGTTCGAGGAATACGACTTCACCTTCGCCACCGGCGCACCTCAGAAGCAAATCCAGTCGCTGCGCTCCCTGAGCTTCATCGAACGTAACGAAAACATTGTGCTGCTGGGTCCCTCGGGCGTGGGGAAAACGCATCTGGCGATAGCCATGGGCTACGAGGCAGTACGGGCGGGCATCAAGGTTCGCTTCACAACAGCAGCGGACCTGCTGTTACAGCTGTCGACTTCCCAGCGTCAGGGGCGTTACAAAACGACACTCAATCGCGGTGTCATGGCCCCCAAACTGCTCATCATCGACGAAATAGGCTATCTGCCGTTCAGCCAGGAGGAAGCCAAGTTGTTCTTCCAGGTCATTGCCAAACGTTACGAAAAGAGCGCGATGATCCTGACCTCTAACCTGCCGTTCGGGCAGTGGGACCAGACGTTCGCCGGGGATGCAGCCCTGACATCGGCAATGCTGGATCGGATCTTACATCACTCACACGTAGTCCAGATAAAAGGAGATAGCTATCGACTGAAGCAGAAGCGAAAGGCCGGGGTTATAGCGGAAGCTAATCCTGAGTAAACAAGGTGGATCAATATTAAACCGTTGGTGGTGACGGTTAGTGGATCACTTTTTACCCGTTGTTGACAGGTGGCTCTCCGTCGCTATCATCACTTCACGAGGAAACGGTTTTGTTGAGCAAAGCCTTACCACCATATTTATCGCCCGGATTACGTGATGAGTGCTCCTGGCATAAGCACAGTTCCGGGGCCAGCCCCTATCTGTTGGGGCTGGAAGCATTTTAGGTGCTACATATAGTGATTTGCATCAAACATGTTTGCGATTTTTTTGATTCAGAACAAAGTAATAATAAGAGTGTACAGACGAAGGGTTGTGCAGCAAATGTAAATACAGAGAATACATTTCAATTAGAAAACAGAGACTTCTTTTTTTGAGTTATTTTTAAAAAATATCCTGTAATTTAGCTTCACAAATAACAGTGAATGAATGGCCGGTGCGTCGTAGAACACAGTTTCACGGGGCTATGGGCCCCTGCCCCACCAGTTAATACTGATGGCCGGACAGGGAGTCTCGGAAGGGGTTAGTGGCGGATCTGCGCCAGGTCGTCTTCCATCAGACCGGTCATTTTCATGACGGTATTGCGATCGATGCCGTTTTGCAGCATGCTTCGTGCAATTTTAAGGGTGGCATCACGCTCGCCTTTTGCAATGCCGCGCTGTTCACCGAGCTGTAAGCCTTCAGCCCTGCCCTTCTCGATACCCTTCTGTTCAAGCTGTTGTGCGATGGTCATAAGTGCGTCTCCGTGTTGCGGCACACGCTGTGCCAGTTCGCGTACAAAGGCTTCGGCGTCGGATGTTTCGCCTGCCTGCACTATATAGTGTACCAGCGATATGACCT
>NZ_JASUAZ010000093.1:0-3692 GCF_030283135.1 Mixta mediterraneensis
AGCTATCGACTGAAACAGAAACGAAAGGCAGGGATTATCGCGGAAGCTAATCCTGAGTAAAACGGTGGATCAATATTAAACCGTTGGTGGTGATGGTAAGCGGATCACTTTTTACCCGTTGTTGACAGGTAAATCCATTTCAGGCAGTGCCGTGACGGTTTTAGTTACGCCTGGCGATAACTGGATGTTTCATGTTGCGGTTGAGCAGTGTCAGCCAGGTGACGTACTTCTGGTAGCGCCAACGTCAGATTGCCATGACGGTTTTTTCGGCGATTTGCTCGCGACTTCATTAAAAGCGCGTGGGGTGATTGCTCTGGTTGGAGATATCGGTATTCGTGACAGTCAGACATTACGGGATATGGAATTTCCAGTCTGGTCCCGGGCCGTCTATGCGCAGGGCACAGTGAAAGAAACGCTGGGATCAGTAAATGTCCCGCTTTTGTGTGCCGGCCAGGTGGTATATCCAGGCGACATCATTGTTGCCGACGACGATGGCGTAGTCATCGTACCTCAAGCTAACGCAGAGAGTATCAATATTGCGGCTCAGAAACGTATTGATATTGAAGAAAGTAAACGCCAGCGTCTCGCAGCTGGTGAGTTAGGTCTGGATATTTATCAGATGCGCCCGGCTCTTGCCCAGAAAGGGTTGCGTTACGTTGATTCAATTGACGAGCTGAGGAACGGTTAACGATGAAACAGACGCTGATTCCCTGCATTCAAATGCGTGGTGGCACTTCTAAAGCCGCCTGTTTTCTTGCCAGCGATCTTCCTGCTGATAGTGCGATGCGGGATCGCGTACTGCTTGCTGCTATGGGCTCCCCTGATGTTCGTCAAATCGATGGAATTGGCGGGGCCGATCCGCTCACCAGTAAAGTTGCGATCATTTCGCCTTCTACACGTGCTGATGCGGATGTCAATTACCTGTTTGCCCAAGTCAATGTCGATAAAGCGATCGTTGATTATGGGCAAAATTGCGGCAATATCCTCGCTGCAGTCGCACCGTTCGCTATCGAAAAAGGCCTGGTCCAGGTACAGAGCTCCCTTTCCAGGGTCCGCATTTATATGGTCAATACCGATCAAATCGCCGAAGCACAAGTCCATACCCCGGATGGTGCAGTTGAGTATGAGGGAGACACGCGTATTGATGGTGTGCCGGGCTTCGGTGCAGAGCAGGTGCTGACATTTGCCGATATAGCGGGGTCAAGTTGTGGAGCACTCTTGCCTACCGGGCGGCCGCGCGACCGGTTCGACGGTATTGATGTGACCTGCATTGATAATGGTATGCCTGTAGTCATAGTGCGCGCGGCAGACTTCAGCCGTTCTGGGCTGGAAACCCGGGAGCAGCTGGATAGTGATGACGAACTAAAGGCCCGGCTTGAGTCCATTCGAATTCAGGCCGGGAAAGTAATGAATCTGGGCGATGTTACACATCGCACCGTTCCAAAAATGACACTGGTTGCTCCGCCTTCATCCAGCGGAACCGTGACGACACGCACTTTTATCCCCCATCGTTGCCATGCTTCTATTGGGGTATTAGGGGCCGTCAGTGTTGCGACAGCATGCCTGATTGAGGGAGCCGTGACGAATGATGTAGCGCGCGTATCGACAGGTGACAACCAACGCATAATGGTAGAACACCCCACCGGTGAATTCGGCGTCATGTTAGAGCGCGATGATCAAGGCAATATTATCCGGAGTGGTTTGATCCGCACCGCTCGCTTGCTCTTCCGCGGCTATGTCGCTGTGCCTGGATCACTCTGGAGCGGATACCCAAAGGAGAATCCATGACCAACATTACCATCATTGGTTTTGGAGAAGCAGGCAGAATCTACGCACAGGATCTTTCGCAACGAGGCGTAAAAGTTGCTGTATGGGACAAAAAGTTTCTTACTCCTGAAGCGGATAAACTACACCAGCTTGCTCATGAAATAAATGTTCTGGCAGCGGTGGTTATGTTGATGTCGCAGTAATGGCCCCAGTGCCACCTAAGCGACTTCAGACACCGTTACTCATAGCTGGCGAGCTGGCGGATAAAATCGCACAGCAATTATCATTAATGGGCTGTCAAATGCTCATGCGAGCCTGAACGGGCTCGCCTTTTTCGAATTACTTACGGGTACTTTCTATGCTCAAAAACACTCCGCCGTTTCGGGCTGAAATCGTTGGCAGTTTTCTGCGACCAAACAACATCAAAAATGCCAGAATCCAGAAAGCGGCAGGACAAATTGACGCTCAGCAGCTGCGCCAGATTGAAGATGCAGAAATCAAACGTGTCGTCATCCTACAGCGCATGAATGGTCTAAAGGTGGTAACGGACGGAGAATTCCGACGCGCCTGGTGGCATCTGGACTTCTTTGCCGCTCTAAAAGGTGCGGAATACTACGAACTGGATCAGGGCGTCCAGTTCAATGGCATCAAAACTAAAGCTCAGGGTGTGCGCGTTGTCGGGAAACTGGCCTTTCAGGAACACCCTATGCTCGAGGATTTTCGCTACCTGAAAAGTGTTGCCGGCGATGCCGTCCCGAAGATGACGATCCCAAGCCCAAGTGTGCTGTATTTCCGTGGTGGACGAGCGGCTATCAACGCGCAGGTTTACCCTGACCTTAAAGACTACTTTACTGATCTGGTAACAACCTGGCGCGATGCTATACGTGCATTCTATGAGGCTGGCTGCCGGTATCTCCAGCTTGATGATACTGTCTGGGCGTACCTGTGTTCAGAAGACCAGAAACAACAGCTGAGAGATAAAGGTGAAGATCCCGACATGCTGGCACGTACCTATGCCGCAACGCTCAATGCAATAGTTGCTGATAAGCCAGACGATTTAGTCATCGGTCTGCATGTTTGCCGCGGAAACTTTCGTTCAACATGGATAGCCGAAGGTGGTTACGAACCGGTTGCTGAAGTCTTATTCGGAACCGTCAATGTAGACGTATTTTTCCTTGAATACGACAATGAGCGTTCCGGCGGCTTTGAGCCTTTACGATTCATAAAACCGGGACATCAGAGGGTGGTTCTGGGGTTAGTTACGACGAAATCTGGCAAACTTGAAGATAAAGATCAGATAAAACAGCGTATTCAGGAAGCTGCTGAGTTCATTGATCTCCGCCAGTTAAGCCTTTCACCGCAATGTGGCTTTGCTTCTACTGAGGAAGGAAACAGCATTACTGAAGAACAACAGTGGCAAAAAATCAGACTAGTGACGGATATTGCTAGCGAAGCCTGGAAGAAAGATGAGTAAGAGACAACCAGATGTCACAGTTTAATTTATCGAAGAAAAGCCTGGAAGAACGCCAGAGAATCGATGTAGATCTGGCGGCATCAGGAGTCGCATGTAAAGAGCGATTGAATCTACCAGTCATAGTTTCAGATATTGAGAAAGTACAACCGGTTGAACTCCATGACTACTTCAGGGAAAGACTTAAATTTTATAGACTGAAATCGAAAGATTTCCCACCAGGGCAGTCCCCTATATATATGAAAGATAAAAAATGATGGGATATAGCTGATGCGGTTGGTTTGCATCAGCTATATTCCTGTAATTCAGAAGTAATAACTCATATTCAGTGTACTAGCTCAGACCTGATCTGACAGTTACCGGTTATTTATACAGGTGTCTGTCAGATTAAATCTGGTTCAGATTCTTTTCTGCCCAGACCCGTTTTCCATCAAGTAACGTGGCCATTGGCGTA
>NZ_JASUAZ010000094.1:0-3152 GCF_030283135.1 Mixta mediterraneensis
CTTAGCAGATAAACAATAATGCTTTGGCCTGGATCAATTTTCGCGCTGCTACTGACATGTTATCTACTGTGGTTATTGATTAAACTACGACGCCTGTCGCGTCTGAAGCAACGTATACGTCGGGTTTCAACCCGCTCATCTTTCTCCTCTTCTGCATCGCGACCTTCTATCAGACGACGTCACCGGAAGGAGTAAGCATGTCATCGCAGCAGATTAAGTGGGAGCAGGCGTTAATTGAAAAATACAATTATGCCGGTCCGCGTTATACCTCCTATCCCACCGCGCTGGAGTTCAGTGAAAGCTACGTTGAAGCCGATTTCCAGCGTGCGGTGACACACTACCCCGATCGCCCATTATCGCTCTACGTCCATATTCCGTTTTGCCACCGACTTTGCTACTTCTGCGGCTGCAATAAAATTGTGACGCGCCAGCTACACAAGGCTGATCGCTATCTGGATGTGTTAGAACAAGAAATCTGCCAACGCGCGCCGTTATTCCGTCAGCGCCGAGTGACTCAGCTGCACTGGGGCGGCGGTACGCCAACGTTTCTGAATAAAGCACAAATTACCCGTCTGGTTACCTTGCTGAAGCAACACTTTGACGTAGCGGATGATGCAGAAATGTCGATCGAGGTTGATCCCCGCGAAATTGCGCTGGACGTCATCGATCATTTACGTGCGCTGGGCTTCAGTCGATTAAGTATGGGCGTACAGGACTTCAATAAAGCGGTGCAGGAACGTATCAACCGCGTACAGGACGAGGACGTCATCTTCGGTCTGATGGAAAGAGCACGTCAGCAAGGCTTTAGCTCAACCAGTATCGATCTGATTTACGGCTTGCCGCTACAAACGCCAGACAGCTTCGCTTATACCTTAAAACGCGTTATCGACCTGAGTCCCGATCGTCTTAGCGTCTTTAATTACGCCCATATGCCTGCACTGTTTGCTGCCCAGCGCAAAATTAAAGATGAGGAGCTACCTACAGCGCAGCAAAAACTGATTATTCTGCATGACACTATCGCGACGCTGACGCAGCAAGGGTATCAGTTCATTGGTATGGATCATTTTGCAAAGCCGCAGGATGAGCTGGCAATCGCTCAACGTGCTGGCCTTCTTCACCGCAATTTTCAGGGCTACACCACCCAGGGAGACAGCGATCTGCTTGGGCTTGGCGTATCAGCGATTAGCATGATCGGCGACAGCTATGCGCAAAATCAAAAAGCGCTAAACGCGTGGTATGAAAACGTGACCCGTAAAGGGCATGGTTTATGGCGTGGCCTGACGCTAAGCGAAGATGACAACTTACGTCGCGACGTGATTAAACAGCTGATCTGCAATTTCTCATTAGATTTTAAAACGGTAGAAGCGCAATGGGATATTCGTTTTAGCGACTATTTCGCGGAGGATCTGGCGCTCCTGAAACCACTGATTGCCGATGGGCTGGTGGAGCAAAGCGCAACGGGCCTGTATGTGACGGGAACGGGGCGTTTACTGATTCGTAATATCTGTATGTGCTTTGATGTGTATCTGCGCCAGAAAGCACGTCAGCAGCAATTTTCTCGCGTTATCTAAAGCAAAACGGCCGGAATAAAAATTATGCGCCGGCCGTTTATCTCTACACTACTCCATGCCGAGTTCTTTCAGTTTGCGCGTCAGCGTATTTCGTCCCCAACCCAGCAAACGTGCGGCTTCCTGTTTGTGACCTTGCGTATGTCGCAGCGCGGTAGTGAGCAGCGTGCGTTCCATCTCCGGCTGTGCTTCTGACAGCAGGTTTTGATGACCGGAACGTAGGGCGCGATCGGCCCATTGCGCCAGCAGGATTGCCCAGCTATCAGGTAGCGACTGAACGGGATTTTCTGGCGTGCTGGATTCGAACAGCTCTGCGGGTAAATCCTGAATCAGTACTTCCTGGCCCGCCGCCATCACAGTTAACCAGCGGCAGGTATTCTCAAGCTGGCGCACGTTACCTGACCAGTGCAGACGCGTCAGCGCTGTTTCGGTTTCAGGATGCAGGATTTTCGCTTCAACCCCCAGTTCACGTGCGGCAATCTGTAAGAAATAACGCGCCAGGCGTGGAATATCTTCGCGGCGTTCGCGTAATGGCGGCAAATGAACGCGAATTACATTCAGGCGGTGAAATAAGTCCTCACGGAATTTGCCTTCCTGCACGCGTAACTCAAGATTCTGATGCGTTGCTGCAATGATGCGTACATCGACCTTCACGGGTGCATATCCACCTACGCGATAAAACTGGCCATCCGCTAATACACGCAGTAAGCGGGTTTGCACATCTAAAGGCATATCGCCGATTTCATCTAAAAACAGCGTGCCGCCATCGGCCTGCTCAAAACGGCCCTGGCGAATTTGATTTGCGCCGGTAAAAGCCCCTTTTTCGTGGCCAAATAGCTCTGACTCAATCAAATCTTTGGGAATGGCCGCCATATTTAATGCAATAAACGGAGATTTGGCTCGCGGGCTGTGACGATGCAGCGCATGCGCCACAAGTTCTTTACCGGTACCCGATTCACCGTTAATCAGCACGCTAATTGACGAGCGGGACAGCCGACCAATAATGCGAAAGACGTCCTGCATCGCTGGTGCTTCACCAATAATATCGGTGGTCGGTCCGCTAACGGGCTGATTACGCGGCTGCTGCTGTTCCTGATAATGGCTGATTGCACGTTCGACCAGCGCGACCGCTTCATCAATATCGAAGGGTTTTGGCAGGTAATCAAACGCACCTTGCTGGTAAGCACTGACGGCCGCATCCAGATCGGAGTGCGCGGTCATGATGATTACGGGCAACATCGGATGACGCTGTTTAATCTGTTTCAGCAGCGTCAGCCCATCCATGCCCGGCATGCGAATATCTGACAATAAAACATCTGGGGTTTTGGTCGAAAGCGCATCCAACACTTCGTTAGCGCTGTCAAACGTGGCGCAGCTTAAACCGGCTCCAGTGAGCGCGCGTTCAAGCACCCAGCGGATGGAGCTATCGTCATCGACGATCCAGACTATCCCTCGTTGCATAGAAACCTGTATGAACGCATCCCAGTTTGCAAGGCTTTCGTTGTTCTGACATTGACAGAGTAGTTGCAGCTCTGTATCCGGCCTTATTGCAGTCAGAGCTGCGGGCCACTATGAGATTCGCTG
>NZ_JASUAZ010000095.1:0-3242 GCF_030283135.1 Mixta mediterraneensis
ACGATTGACCCGTCGATGAGCCATCATCAATCTCTTTTCCATCCTTTGATTCAATTTGATTACCATTTGAGGATATAAGTTGTTGTTGTTGCTGCTTTTTTGTTGCTGTTGTGATAATTGATGTTGCTCAAAGACATTGCTTGCCATCCAAGAGTCGTTGAGGTAGCACCAGTAGATGAAGCAGCACCAGTTGTCGATGATAATGTTCATCCAGTTATTGCTGCTGATGCTACTGCGGTGATCGTATTTTTTGTCATCACATTCATGACACAGGTTAATGCACGTCGTTCAGTGAAATAGTTACCAACAATTACCGGGAACGAAAATGATTTCAATTTGAAGCCAAGAAAACAATTGGTTATTGATGGTTTCAATTGGATGCTGAGGAAACAATTGGATGCAAATGGTTTTAAAGGAGTCCAATGTAACAGCGATGTTTGTCCTTAAAAATTTTCACCTTCGGCAATTCGCATCAACATAATCCAAACCAATCGGCAACAGGAAAGTTCGGTGAAACCCAGATCAGCAAGCAAATGATCAGCAACAGAGAAATTGAAATTGATCCTTTTCCAAGACAGTAATGGTGAAATCCAAATCAGCAAACGATTGATCTGCAAAGGAATATTCTAAGTTGATCTTCGTTTAAGGTAAAATTTAATAGATACCAAACCAACAAACGATTGAACGAACAGGATAATCCTAAGACATTTTGACATATCAGCCATAACGAACATCAGCATCGGGAATGGTATTCTGCAAAAAGACATAGCCAAAGAACGCCATTGCCACAATCATTGCCATCCAACGATTTTGACATGAAAAATTACAAAAAAAATGTCAGTGAATTATCAAAGTAATTAGTTTCAAAATATACTTAACTTTGATAACATTCAACAACGGCATAATCAAGAAATTGAAACATCGGCCATTATAATGTTTTGCAGCATAGTGACACCACAAAATAGACCAACGGCTACGAGAAATCAAACTTAATCGTCGTCCTAAAGAAAGTTCGGCAAACGATGTTCGAGAGTGTGATCCCAATGATCAGCGGCCAAGTTGATGTTCCACCTTGATCATCACCAATGAAAGCCAAGAAACGATTGATGATCTGTTTGGTTTATGCTTGAGCTTATATACAAATTTTATGGTACTTCAGCAACACATTTGTTAGTGTTCAATGTGGTGTGTTCAAGTCATCCCAGTTTAAACTGTGTTTTCAGCCACACATTTGCTAGTGTTCAATGTGGTATGTAGGGTTAAAGTTATCATCATCTCAGTTTAAACTTTGATAATTTCATGTTGCCAATACACTATAGGGTAAACATGAACTTCATGTCAAAGCATGTACAACGATAGATGAGTTGGGGCCAACCGATTAATTGTACAGTGAAAGAAGAAAGCCAACAATATGAATCATTTGTATCATGATTAGAACGATTCGAATCGAGTCAAATGTATCATCATGAGTCGAGATGCTTCATCGATGCAGTGCTATATCGGCAAATTTTGGTACTAAAACAATAAACATAAACATATGGTCGAATAAAATTTGTATTAGATTTTTTATAATGATAAATATGGATAATTTACCAAGGTATCATTTGGTTACCGAGGAAACAATTTGATGCCAACAAGCGAACAACGATTGTGGGTACAAATTAACATCCAATGAGGTTTCCAATGAAATAAAAGTAGAAGTATTCCACATGAATGAATAGTATATCATAGTGAACATAATAAACCAATTACAAATGTAGACCTATGTAAAATATGTAAGAAAGAATTTTTGTTAATAAAGTTAAAAACTTACAATAAAAATTGTTGGAATAACACTTTGTTTTCAAAACAAATTAAACGGAGGATACTTTGGTGCACTATATTTGTTCAACATCATTGTGGCCAACAATACACATGAATGTAAAACAGCTAGTTGTGTACACACGTGCATATTGGCTTCATACAATAACATTGTTTTACAACAAAACGGTGAATATTTTTAATAAAGTTTTATTTTGAAACTAACAGAAAATTTAATTTCCAATCGATTGAGACCACGATCAAGTTTGTACGTTTTATCATTTTAAAGTTATCGGCGTTTGAACACGCCCAGCTATTTTCTATAGGAAAATGCCACATAGGAAATACATTGGAATGTTTACACGCGTGCTATATAAAAACTAAATTGATTATAATTATGAAATTAAGCACATTTATAGAATTTAAGATTCTGAATCGATTGACACCATGATCAAGTTTGTACGATTTACCGTTTTTGAGATAATTGAGTTTTTAGATATAAATTCACTAGATGGCGTCACTAGTACTGTACCAAATAATTTTAAAATTTTTTCAGTTTTGCAAATTTTTCAAAATGTTCGCTGGTGGCGACACCTGGTGGATTTTTAAATATTAAAAATATTTTCAAACGCGTTTTATGTAAAAACTACAGCGATTTCAACCATGAAATGAGGCTGACTTTTAGATTTTAAGATTCTGAATCGATTGACACCATGATCAAGTTTGTACGTTTTATCATTTTAAAGTTATCGGCGTTTGAACACGCCCAGCTATTTTCTATGGGAAAATGCCCCATAGGAAATACATTGGAATGTTTACACGCCGATAACTCAAAAACGATAAATTGTAGAAATTTGATCATAATGTCAATCGATTTAGAATCTTAAAATCTATTAGTCAAAATAATTTTATGATTGAATTCGGTGTAGTTTTCATGTTTCATGCGTTTAAACATTTCAATGTATTTCCTATGGGACATATTTTCAAAACGCCAAAAATGAATTTTTTCGATAGTATCGATAGTATTTCGTTCATCACTTTCGATTAAATTCAATTTTTAAAATTATTGATTAAATTATTATCTATGTTTAAACAAGTATAACTCAAGAATTATAAATTGTATAACATTTATCATAACCTTATTTGATAAAACGTTTTCTTATCTATATTTGTGCCAAGATTTAGAATTTAGTTCTGCGCGGTTTTTGAGATATTGAATTTACAACAGACCATGTAAAAAATGCTTTAAACGCGTATAATTCAAAAACGATAAGATCTACTAAATTGATCGTAAACTCATTCGATCTAGAATATAAAAATCTATAAACATAAAAAGTTTTGACGTTTAATTCGTGGTAGTTACTAAGATATTAAGATTTAAACATAAAATAAACAATAAACATAAAAAACGTGTATAACTCATGAATGATAAGATCTACCAA
>NZ_JASUAZ010000096.1:0-3115 GCF_030283135.1 Mixta mediterraneensis
TATTATTCAATATCCCCGGGTGTGAAAACGCATATCAGCAGATGGAAGAACTGCTATTCGACGCCAATGAAGGTATGCTGCATTAAATTCCTTTCATCTATTTATCGTTATGAGTAAACCTGTACTCTTCGCTGTGCGTAAACACGATCCCTGCCCTGCTTGCGGGGCAGGCGTTGTTATTCGCTCTGGCAAACATGGTCCATTTCTGGGTTGCGTGAATTATCCTGGTTGCGATTATATTCGTCCCTTAAAGAATCAGGCTGACGGACACGTGGTTAAAGTGTTGGAAGGCCATGCATGTCCGCACTGTGGCGCGGATATAGTCCTGCGTCAGGGGCGTTATGGTATGTTTATCGGTTGCAGCCATTATCCAGTATGCGATTACACAGAAGTGATTGATAAACCAGAAGAGACAACCATTAATTGCCCACAATGTCAGGATGGTAAGCTTGTGCAGCGTCGATCCCGCTACGGCAAAATGTTTCATGCCTGTGATCGCTATCCGTCTTGCCAGTTTGCAATAAATTTCATACCTGTTGCGGGAGTTTGTCCGTTTTGTCAGTTCCCGTTACTAGTTGAGAAAAAGACAGCGCAGGGTATAAGGCGATTCTGCGCCAGTAAAAGCTGCGGCAAACCAATCCCGGAAGAAAATTAAGAGTCCAATATGCATAATCCACTGCTTCCCGGCTCGCTAAATGATTGCGTCAGTTACCTTAATCGCCATGCTGTGATCGCCTATCCTACTGAAGCCGTTTTTGGCCTTGGTTGCGATCCTGATAGTGAAAATGCCGTAATGGCGCTTTTGGCCCTTAAAAGACGGCCTGTCGAAAAAGGGCTGATCCTGATTGCTGCCGATTACGACCAACTGGAACCTTATGTTTCCGATCGCGAGCTTTCGGTTATCCAGCGAGAGCGGATGTTTGCCTGCTGGCCTGGGCCGGTAACATTTGTCGTACCGGTTCCGCTGCATACGCCGCGCTGGCTGACTGGACAATTTGATTCACTGGCTATACGTGTTAGCGATCATCCTGATGTACAAGCTTTATGTCGCGCCTTTGGTAAACCCCTCGTATCAACCAGCGCCAATCTTTCAGGGCAGCCGCCTTGTCGCACGGTAGAAGAGGTAAAATTGCAGTTCGGTCCTGGTTTTCCTGTTTTGCAAGGAGAGACAGGAGGGCGAAAAAATCCTTCTGAAATTCGCGATGTCATTACCGGCGAACTTATACGTCAGGGATAAGTTATGAATAATTATGCTGTTTTTGGTAATCCCATTAATCACAGTAAGTCCCCGCTGATTCATCAGGCTTTTGCGCAACAGACGGGGATTGACCATCGATACGGACGCGTTTGTGCCCCGCTTGATGGATTTCCGCAGGCGCTGGCTGAGTTTTTCGCTCAAAGTGGCGTGGGGGCAAATATAACGTTGCCTTTTAAACAGCTGGCATGGGGGCTTGCCGATGAGCTGAGTGAACGCGCTGCTCTTTCAGGCGCGGTAAATACCTTAAAGAAGCGCAAAGATGGAAGCTGCCTTGGCGACAATACGGATGGTATTGGCTTATTAAGCGATCTTGAACGTCTGTCCATGATCAAACCGGGAGACAGAGTTTTGCTTGTCGGTGCGGGCGGCGCTGCGCGCGGTGTCATTCTGCCGCTGCTCTCTTTAGGTGTTGCACTTACGGTGACGAACCGTACGCAGGCACGCGCCGTAGAGCTGGCTAATATTTTTCAGCATAGTGGCGCAATTGATGCCTGCGGCTTCGAACAATTAGAAAATAAAGGGTTTGAACTCATCATCAATGCTACGTCTAGTGGTATTAACGGACAAATACCGCCATTGCCAGCGTCATTAATACATTCTGGAATACGTTGCTATGACATGTTTTATCAGGTTGGTCAGACACCTTTCTTAAACTGGTGCCAGCAGCAAGGCGCACTTCATTTAGCTGACGGTCTGGGAATGCTGGTGGGACAAGCGGCTCATGCATTTCATTTATGGCATGGCGTTATGCCCGATATTGTCCCAGTGATTGAATCTCTGCAGCGGGAAATGTTGTTATGAATCAGGCGATACAGTTTCCCGATCGTGAGTATTTTGATCCTGAGCTAAACGCTGTCTGTTTTCCCGTTATGGTAAATGGCATAGGTTTGACCTGTGCCATTAATATTGAGATGTTAAAACGACGTTTTGGTGATGGCGACGCGATAACGCTTTTTAACAACCATCGCTGGGATATTGAAGAAGAAGCCGAAGCCTGTATCCATCAAGACAATGTGGATAGTCAGGGTTGGGTTTGGCTTTCGGTCAGGTAATCATTTTTCCAGCCGACATAGTTTCGGGCAGAATAAAGTAAACCTTCGATTTCTACTTCATTAAGCGGCCTGACTTGCCTGACTGGGCTGCCTAAATAAAGATAACCGCTTTCCAGGCGTTTACCTGGCGGAACTAAACTTCCGGCACCGATCATTACATCGTCTTCTACTATTACCCCATCTAACAAAATCGATCCCATACCAATTAACACGCGGTTGCCAATAGTGCAGCCGTGCAGCATCGCTTTATGCCCAACCGTGACATCGTCGCCAATAATAAGCGGGAAGCCTGCTGGATTTGCCGCAGATTTATGCGTGACATGTAGAACGCTGCCATCCTGTATGTTACTGCGTGCGCCAATACGCACCTGGTTCACATCACCGCGGATAGCCACTAATGGCCAGATGCTGACATCATCTCCCATAATAACATCGCCAACGATAACGCTGGCAGGATCTACCATTACCCGCTGACCTGTTTTCGGGAAAAGACGTTTATAGGAACGTAAAGCTGATGACATGCAGGTTCTCCTTTACTCTATTTCTTGTCAGCCTGGTGCGTTTTCGAACGGCAGACAAGGGGTTTTTGCTTGAGATCGATGGCGATATCATCAATCTGAGCGCTTTCTCGCCACTCAGAAAAAAGATCTAAAAAAAGGCTTGTGCTGTGAAATCGGATCCCTATAATGCGCCTCCACTGACACGGCACACCGGCTTACGGTATGACGTGCTGGCAGGTTCGGGAGACTGAGCCGCCGGAGAAAAACTTCTCAGAAAGAAGTTGACTCTGCAGGAGGAAAGCGTA
>NZ_JASUAZ010000097.1:0-3079 GCF_030283135.1 Mixta mediterraneensis
CTCATGCACGCCGCCGGCGGGGCTTCTCGTGTCGGCCCCGCCCGGCGGACAGCCCCCCCCCCTGATGCCTGGGGGCGCTCCGGGGCGTCGGCCGCCGTGGCGGACTGTGGCCCGGGGCGCTGCGCGGACAGCGGTACGCTTCGCCGGCTTGACGCCGCCCCTGACCGCTTCGCTGATACCCCGTTCCGGTCTTTTCCCACGGAGCCAGACTCCCCGCGCTGCGTGAAACCCAAAGGGTGACACCAGAAAAGAGGCTGGAGAGTTGAGAGGCGCGTCAGCCTGACGCCGTGTATTTTTTGATGAGGAGTTCAGCATGTTGAAGTTTACTGCCAAAAATCTGTTACCTGTCGTGGCTGAAATACAACAGTACGATGCGGCCATGTTACTGGTTAAAGATGAAGGGATTTATGTTCTGTCATCCGAGGGGGAAAGTAAGGACGGGCGGCGCACCGTTGCTTATGCTGAAGGCTATGATCCGGCTAAGTTTCCCGACGGTGGCGAATTATATGATGCCTGCGTCGATGCCGTTGGTGGCGACGATTTTGCTGAATCACTCCCCCTTACCGACAACGTTCTGACTGCGTTAGCCAAAGGAAAACATGATTTGCTGATCGTCGTCACTGAAACTCAGATCCGTATTGATTTGGCTCCGGTCGGGAAGGTGTCATGAGTTAAGCCGCGATGGCCGGTTGCGGTGGATGGTCAGTCCGTTAGTGTGCCGAGAACCTGACAGATTTCCGTGCTGTTTTTACCTGACAGCGCGGGAAGCAGCAAAGTCAGCGACAGCGAGCGGGTTGCAAGTTCGACGATACGATCGATATGTGGTGATTTCTCGTAAGCTTTATACGTTCGCAGGCATTTACCTAGCTCTTCAGCGGCGCGTTCCTGATCCCAGCCCATCCCTTTTCGCCATAAACGCAATTCATAACCCGTCATAAAGGGGAACGCCAGAAAGACCGGCTGGCCGGTCCCTTAAAGCCCCCACGGGGCGGTGAATGCGCTGGCGTCAGCCAGCTGCAGGGGTTGACCTGGACGTTGCCATCAGACGCTACCCGGGAGGGACGAAACCCGCAGGGGTTCGGCGGAGACTGGCCGATGCGCAGCAGCTGCCTGGCGGAGTGTCGCAGGTGCGCAGCAGCTGCCGGCTGACGACCGGACCGCGTAGCGGGTCGGGAGCCGAAGGGGGCCGTGCGACAGGAAGTCGTTTAACGTATTGTTTTACTTTGATAAAACCAGCTATTCCATTAGCTGTAGCCTACCGGAACAGGCGTTGCTGGTAACGGCGGGGTCTGAAGCTTCCGGGACAACGAGATCGGGCGTCAGCCCGGGGAGAGTCCCGTAAGGGACTCTCCCTTGCTGTAAGCATCATGCGGCTGGATTGCAAGGCTGGTCAGAAGGGTTAACACATGTGAACTGTTGATAAACACCGTTATCGGCAACAGGCTAAAGATGCTGGAAAGCCTGAACCAAAATGGTACGAGATCGGGTTGCTCCACTGGTCCCCCCGGAGCACATGGACATTGAGATCTCCGGTGAATAGACAGAACCCGCCCTGACCTTTTGTATGTTAAACGGAACCTGGAAAACCCGTATTGCTGCCTGATGGCAGGTGAACCGTGAGGAACACTGTTGGCGGTGCGGGCAGAGGAGGACGGAAAAAGCGAAGGCCTGATGGTAATCATCAGGATACGGAGCGATGCATGCTTCGACGCGAAAGCGGGCAGACTTCCGTCTGGTCTTTAACTGCATGAAATGCTGTAAAGCTTTTAACAGGATATCAGCGAGATGAATACACACGACAGTGTGTCCACGATACCCCGCCCGGCAGGCAGGCACGCCATTGACTGGCGAGCCTGCCATGCCCGGGTGCGAAAGCTACAGCTACGGATTGCAGAGGCAACCCGGTAGCAACAATGGCGTCGTATCAGGGAGTTGCAGCGCATCCTCACGCGTTCGTTCTCCGGCAAAGCCGTTGCTGTCAGGCGTGTCACTGAAAACACCGGGAGAAGGACGCCCGGCGTGGATGGCAAAACATGGAGCACCCCGGATGAAAAATGGAAAGGGATGTGCAACCTGAGTCTGCGAGGCTATAGCCCACAGCCGCTCAGGCGCATACACATTCCAAAATCGAATGGCAAAAAGCGCCCACTCGGCATCCCGACAATCAGGGACAGAGCCATGCAGGCACTGTGGTTGCTGGCACTGGAGCCTGTGGCAGAAACTACGGCTGACAATAACAGCTATGGTTTCAGGCCCATGCGCAGTACTCATGATGCCATCGAGTCCATATTTCACCGGATGAGCCAGAAAGTATCCCCGAAATGGGTACTGGAAGGTGACATAAAAGGATGCTTCGACAATATCAGCCATGACTGGTTGCTGTCCCATATTCCCATGGACAGAAAACTGCTCAGAAAATGGCTGAAAGCCGGATATATGGAAAAAGGCGTCTTCTATCACACCGAAAGTGGAACTCCGCAGGGAGGCATTATCTCTCCCCTCCTCGCCAATATGGCACTCGACGGGCTGGAGGGAGAACTGATGCGCACATTCAGGAAGAGTAAGCATTACGGGGCAAAACATCAGGTGAACTATGTGCGCTATGCCGACGACTTCATCTGCTCAGGGATCTCCCGCGAGCTGCTGGAGAATGAGGTTAAACCCCTGATAGCAGCGTTCATGCAAAAACGGGGGCTCGCGCTGTCTGAGGAAAAAACAGCGATAACGCATATAGAAGAAGGCTTCGACTTTCTGGGTCAGAACGTCAGAAAATACGGCGGCAAGATGCTTATCAAGCCTGCTAAAAAGAATCTGAAAAACTTCCTGAACAAAGTCAGAAGAATAATTAAAGACAATCCGACGCTTCCGGCATGGAAACTGATAAACCTGCTCAACCCCGTGATCCGTGGGTGGGCGACTTATCATCAGCATGTCGTGGCCAAGGATATCTTTAATTGTACTAGCTCAGACCTGATCTGACAGTTACCGGTTATTTATACAGGTGTCTGTCAGATTAAATCTGGTTCAGATTCTTTTCTGCCCAGACCCGTTTTCCATCAAGTAACGTGGCCATTGGCGT
>NZ_JASUAZ010000098.1:0-2880 GCF_030283135.1 Mixta mediterraneensis
GCGGGACCAGCATGTCAAAGCTGGAATTTCTCAGGGAGAGGTTTTTATCCGCATCAAGCTGTACGCGGGCGGTGCCGAACCGGCTGAGCCACTGCTGAATTTCGCCTGTCGCCTTACCCGTCGCCATGCCGCGGGCAAGAGAGGCTGCCGCATCGCCGTCCGGATGCCCGGAAAAAAATGTGCCTATCCGTGAGGCCAGTCCCGCCACGGACTGCCCCGCAGGGTCCGCTGTTTCTGATGACGGCGCGGGGTGTTTATCATCCCACGCAACCGCAGGCAGCGGCGCCAGCGGTACGTCCAGCTCATCGCCGGCCTGCAGGTGGTCAAAGCCGCGGGCAAAAGTACGAAACTGATTGAGCCGGCGCAGAGCCTCCACCGTCATGTTGTATTTTTTTGCGACCGGGGCCACGCTTTCGCCCGGTGCCAGCGTATAAGGTCGGGTACGCAGGGGTACCTCATCCCCGGACTGTGAAAGGAAGTGCCGGGTCTTATGCTCTGCGGCCATTACCGGCGTAAACGCGCCGGCCAGGGGAAAGGCAAGCTGTATGACAATATTGAGCCATGCGGTTGCACGCAGCAGATTTCCGCGCTCAGGCGTGAAGATACGGGATAATGGTATTGTCAGACGGCAGCTTGCTTTCATTATATTGATATCCGCAGGGAAAGTGGGATGGAACTTCGCACTGAACAGGGCTCACCTGAAGTGCGGATAAAAAAATTTATTAACCTTCTTATATTACACCAATAATTATCGGTAATGCTATCTGACAGGTCAGAAAGGCACTGTTGCAAGGTCCGGGCTTTGTCGCATTAAGGCGTCGCCAGGTAACATGCTGTTTTTTTTATGATATTACCTGCCCATGAATCTGATCCGAAAAGCCTTCAAACGCCCGCATTATCCCGTCGATGTTATCGCCCGTGGTGTCCGCTGGTAGCTTATCAGCGGCAACGGAGAGAAGGACGGTATCGATACTCTTACGGGTCATCATGGTGACGGTCTCTGAGCAAAATATGTTGTCAGATCATACATATTCCACTCAGGGTTTTGCTACGTCAGAGCAGGAAAATGGCGGGGTTTTCGATTTGCAGCCGTCAGCCTGCCCTGTTCGCACATTTACCGCCTGAAAAAATTAATGCGTATATGTCCAGGTATCCGTTCAAATCCTTTGATGAAATTCCTGAGGATAACAGTGGATTGCAGTATCCTTCACTAAAGGGTTTGGAATTGTATCTGCCACCAGTGGCTCAGGTTGCTGATCATCATCAACTTCCTGAAGAAATGAGAAAAAAGCCCGTGGTACGACGAACAATGGGTTCACCCTGTTAAGGTCGCCTGGCATTCAGGCTTTCAATATTGATCCACGCCGATGGCACAAGGTTAAAACCTATTTAAGTAAAGGAAGATTGAATACCCGCAAATGTACGATGACGGATAGCGTCGATTACGCTCGGCGACGAGCATGTTATTCAGCTGGCGACGACGGACGACCATGGCGGTAAGTACCGCGCGCGCTTCGTCCGGCAGAGCACGGATATACCGGCTGCGGTCAGGATGACGATCGATGATCTGAGCGAGCTGTGCCAGCATGGCGGCATCAAGCTTATCTGTTTTGGCTAAATATCCCATTGAGCGGGCAAAGTCTCTGGCCTGACGGGGATTGATAACAACAACCTCATATCCGGCGGCCTGTAAGCAACAGGCTACCGAAGCCTCCAGTCCCCCGGTCGCTTCCATGAGTATCAGCGAGATGTTCCATTCTTTCAGCACTTTCAGAATCGCCATGAATCCGTCCTCATCGTTACTGGCAGAAAAAGGAGAGAATTCTGTCGTACCAGCAATATCCAGCGACAATTTAGCAACATCGATACCGATGCAGTGTTGATTTGGCTGACTCATGGTGCCCCTCCTTACGATACGAATTTGTTTTCATTCAACTGTACGGGCTAGTGATGAGTGACTCAGCTCATGCGCGGGACGCTTGCATGCGGGTTGAATGCCCTCGGGTTCGCACGTGCTGCATGAGCTTTGCCAGACCTACAAATTCAGTTTATGCCATCTTCAAGATATAAGGGGACTGTGCCGGGGGGGGGGGGGCGGTCCCCTCCCCTTTATTCTGGTAACTCCGGGCTGACTGCATCGTCACGCAGGCGCATGATGGTTTGTCGTGAGGTCCCAAACTCGCGGGCAACGGCGCTGATACTGGCACCTGCTTTCAGGTGTTCAAGCGCTGCCTGACGATGTTCCTGGTTCAGCGCCGGTGGCCGGCCAAACCGTTTGCCTGCTGCTCTGGCCCTTGCAAGGCCGGAATGTGTGCGCTCAATCAGCAGGTCTTTCTCAAACTCTGCCACCGCCGAAATGACCTGCATGGTCATCTTGCCGGCCGCGCTGGTAAGGTCCACGCCACCCAGCGCGAGGCAGTGTATGCGAATATCGGATGCTGCCAATTGCTCCACGGTCTTTCACACGTCCATTGCGTCACGGCCCAGGCGATCAAGTTTGGTCACTATCAGGACATCGCCATTTTCCATGCGATCAAATAACCGGGCAAAACCGGGCCGTTCGCTGGCGGCCACCGAACCGCTGATTTGTTCCTCAATCAGGCGCTGTGGTTTAACGGTAAAGCCGGCTGCTTCAATTTCCCTGCGCTGATTTTCCGTTGTCTGTTCAAACGTGGAGACCCGGCAGTAAGCAAAAACTCGTGACATGGCGTAATTTTCTGTACGAAATGGATGTACGAATTATAGGGTATTCGGGAAATCCTGTTGTTAGGACATCCCGAACCCCGTTGAATGGAAAATGATGGGTATGTTGTTGGCGGCTAGTTATTCGCCGATTTTGGATTCCAGAATAGCGTCGATAGATACGCCGTAATCGTCTAG
>NZ_JASUAZ010000099.1:0-2814 GCF_030283135.1 Mixta mediterraneensis
AAAAAAAAAGTTTATTGACTCGACGATCGTTCATTACCAAAACACAATATTATAAAAGAAAAGTCTATGCCATTGACAAGCTAATACTACTGTCACAAATTTAATTTCTTGTTGTTCGTGCGTGTATGAATGAATGAAATAGAGAGAGAGAGAGAAAGAGAATAGAGAAAGAAATTCAAAAAGAATAGGAAAAATTCATACACTTGACACAAATTGAGTGGAATATGCAAATGTCGACATTCTTCCATTCTACCGACAATGTTAACCATAAAGGTGACAACAATGGATCGAAAGCTAAGATGAAATACAAATTTATGGAAAAGAAGATAAAGAATAATCGGCGTCGAGGTACAATTCAATTGTACGAATGTGTCGCCAATGTGCCTAACAAGACCAACGAACCCCATATAAGCCAAAATGTGTTTGCCATCCATTCTGTTGCCGATCGGTTTCATCATCATCATCATCGACACTATTTCAATTGTTGGCCAATTGTATTATTTTGGTTTTGTTTCCTAATCCAATTGTTCCAGTGTGGTCCATTTGATCAGCCAATCAATCCTCCTATTTGGCGGCCAACGTTCCAATTGCCAAGACAAGTACATTATGGCCCAATTCACCAATGGAGTCCATATGAAAATCAAATCTATCAATCTGATCATAATCGATTTTCTTCAATTAGTCCCACTTCAGTGTCGATTATTGACGAATATACTGATGATGCACGTAAGTGACAAAAATCCATAAATAAGTATAGCACTGAGAGTATATGAAACAACAATCGAAAAGTTAATTTAGTTTTGTTCACTTTTGTCCATTTGGGACTTCAATTGATAATCCAATTTCAATGTCAACTTATTTATATATATAAGTGGCGTGGTTGAATGTGACACCATCATTCACTAAAATAATTCTATAATCTTGGTTAGATTTATTGGCAAAACTCTATAGATCTCTTTACTTTGTTTTCCCTTTTCAATTTACTCAAGTAAAACAGTTTCCTCAATATTATTAGTATTCTCCTTACTTTTATTTATTTGTTGTATTTGCTTTTAAATGATCTCGATTTTTTTCTTCCCCGTTTTCAATATTATAGCGTTCCATTCAGGTTCGAGTGGATTTAATTTGCGTCCTCGTTTTGTAAATGTCAGAGACCGATGGCCTGAAACGGACACTCGATGGCATAGAAAATTGCCTAACTCAATAGTGGAACGAGATCGATCAATCAATGTACATATCGGTAATCCAGCTAGATTGCCATTATCTTCAGTACGACCAATGTCGGCCAACAAATATTGGCGATCGACGCCACCATCGCATCCACCAGCGCCACATTTGCTACCACCATTTGGGCAAAGGAAATTTACTTCTCGTTTAGATGGATCCGTTCGATCACCAATGTCGTATACCGATTTTAATGGACGACAATCATCGGCAACATCTGGTGCAAAATTTGACAATAATCAACATACAATAATTCCAACAACGAATACATCGACCGACAGCACAAAAGATCTTTCCACACT
This sequence comes from Mixta mediterraneensis, assembly GCF_030283135.1. Lineage (NCBI taxonomy): Bacteria > Pseudomonadati > Pseudomonadota > Gammaproteobacteria > Enterobacterales > Erwiniaceae > Mixta > Mixta mediterraneensis. The sequence goes on from NZ_JASUAZ010000099.1 coordinate 1,527, forward strand.
GATTAATCCTATTGATCGAAAATCAAAATCTAATCTTCCTCAAGAACAAGAGCAGCAGCACAACAACAAACAACAACAACAACATCAATTTATAGTGAATAATAATCAATATAGCGTTGATGTTAATCGAACCAAAATCAGTGTCCCAATTTCGTTAAACAATACAACGGATATTGCAGAAGTGGAAGCATCGAACAAAGCTCGTCGTATCAGTAGACGAAAATTAGAGCATTATGATGATAATAATCAAAATAAATCAATGATTGAAATCAATTCTCAACCGGCAACGATTAGCACACGTCTCATTGTTGAACAACAACAACAACCACAAACAAACGTTTCAACAGATTTAATTAAAAATAAGAATCTAATTTTGAATCAAACTGACGTAGCCTCAATTGGCGATAATCTTACGCGACAACCAAAGCAAACAATTGAGAATGGTAATAGTACGATACAGGTTTCGCAAGTAACACCATTTAAAGTCGACCAAATGGGAGTTAAATTGAATGAAACGGTCCCAAAACAGCCAAACACATTGTCGACAAAAAATTCGGCAATGACAGTTATGACGACAATTGACAACGATCAAAATCCCAAAGCGGAGAGCAACAGCAACAACAACAAAAACATTGTCAACATTGGTGACATTGTGGATGGCAACGATGAAGATGTTGACTATACCTTGACAACGGAAGGAGGAGGAGGAGAATCGACCGACACGGAACAGAATCCAAATGAAAATGTTAGGATTAACCAATTTTCATCGAATTCATTGAAAAAAGGTCCTATAATTGAAAGTAAGAATGAACACAAAGATGGCAGTTCATTAGTTGAAAAAGTAAGTTGAACTTACCAAAATCACGCGCTTGCACTCAAATATATACTGTATATATATATATCTTTTATTTTTTTCTCAATTCACCATTGTCAATTCTAATAAGAGAGATCGTTTTTTTTGTTTCCTTGCCTTTTGGCTCAAGTACACGACACAATGAAAAGATGTTGACCCGTCTTTTCAACCCAAGTGAAAAAGGGAATGAAAGAGAAATGTTCGCTTCCCGATTAACCCATAATCAAATGTTTGGCATTGGGTTTGGCAACCTACGTCTTTGCATTAATTAGTGCCGATTGGTAGCTAAAGAAATTCTTTTCCCGTTCATAGTATAAAATGTTAACAATTCAATAGAATCGACTTTAAGTCAATGCTTTAGCATTCCGATTCAAATCATGTTTTTGAGTTAGTGTGCGGCAGATTGTCGTCTTCGTTTCAAGAATCATGCGACAA
>NZ_JASUAZ010000100.1:0-2625 GCF_030283135.1 Mixta mediterraneensis
AGTCGCTAAGGAGTTGAAATGGGACGCACAAAATCACAACCAGTTGAACTAGTGGAAGATGCACCGCTGACCGATGGTCTCAGTGTCAGTCTTAATGCTATGTCCGAACATCGCCTCGAAATCATGCAGCAGTTTGGTGATGGCCTGCCGTATGAACGTGATCGTATTGTCCATGAAACACGTTTTTATATGGCTCAGAGTGCTGAAGCCATGCTGGAGGCGGGTAAACGACTGGTAATTCTCAAAGAAAATGAACCACATGGTGACTTCATCGACATCGTTGAGTCTCAGTTGTCCCTATCCAAACGTACCGCGCAGGTGATGATGCAAGCATCCCTCAAATATTTGTCTCCCAAGCTTGAACCAAAAGCGCAAGCGCTTGCGCTTTTGGGTAAAACAAAGCTGTTTGAGTTGATGACGGAAGATGACGAAGACCTCGTCGAATTAGCCGATGGCGGCACGATTGCTGGTATGAGCCTCGATGATATTGATCGCATGACAAGCCGCGAACTGAAAGCGGCCCTACGCGAAGCGCGTCAAACCAACGTAGCACAACAGCGCGTGCTTGCCGACAAAAACGAAAAAATCGACTCGCTCTCCACAAAACTGGAGAAGAAATCCCGTATCCAGCCGCCCAAGCCTGACGAAGAGGTGAAGAAGCTGCGTGCGGAAGTTACAGCGTTAGCGGTTGAGGCGGAATCTGCCATCGCCGTTCGACTGTCCAGCGCCTTTGAGACCCTGTGCGCATACTGTGCTGAAAATATGATTGATACCCCCAGAGACTTTATGGCCGGTCTGGTCTGCCAGTTGGAAAGCACCGCGCGTAGCCTGCGCTCCACATTTGACCTGCCGGACGAGCCGACAGGCAACGCCGCCCCTTCATGGCTGACTGACCCGACGCCAGAGATTAACGGGCAGGAGGCATAACCCATGAGTGCCGCCCTGACTGAACGACTGGTTTATGTTGCCCGCGCGGCACGTGACGCGGGGCATGGTAAGCGTGGTGCGATATATGATGCCGCCTGCGCCGAACTGGGCATTTCCCGCGCCACCCTGCTGCGCAAGCTGAAGGAGGTATCAGTGACTGACAAACGTAAAAAACGCGCCGATGCCGGGCGCAGTGCCCTGAGCCGCGACGAAGCCGCGCTGATATCTGCCACGCTGCGCGAGGCCACCCGTAAGAACGGTAAGCGCCTGTATTCCATCGCGGATGCGGTGGAGACCCTGCGGTCAAACGGCTTTATCACTGCTGGCAGAACGGACGAGGCCACAGGCGAGTTTTTCCCGCTGTCCGAGGACACCATCAGCCGCGCCCTGCGGAACTATGGTCTGCACCCGGAACAGCTTGACGCACCGGCCCCGTCGTCCGAGATGGCCAGCCTGCATCCCAATCACGTCTGGGAGATTGATGCCTCACTTTGTACGCTTTACTACCTGAGCAACGGCCATAAAGGGTTGCAGGTGATGGACAGCTCGAAGTTCTACAAGAACAAGCCTGCCAACATCGCCCGCATCGCCAGTGACCGCGTGTGGAGTTACGAGATTACCGACCATACCAGCGGCTGGATTTACGTTGAGTACGTGATGGGTGCGGAATCTGGTGAGAACCTCTGTTCTGTGCTTATCAACGCCATGCAGGAGCGCGGCGGCGCGGACGTGCTACACGGCGTGCCGAAAATACTCTACCTTGATCCCGGTTCGGCGAACACCGCTGGCATGACGAAAAACATGTGCCGCTCGCTGGGCATCAATCTGATAGCGCACAAGCCGCATAACGCCCGCGCCACCGGGCAGGTGGAAAAGGCCCGTGACATTATCGAACGTAAACTGGAGCCGGGTCTCAAATTCCAGCCGGTTCATAGCCTGGACGAACTGAACGCGCTGGCGGTGAAATGGCGCAGCCACTTTAACGCCACGGCGGTCCACAGCCGCCACGGTAAAACCCGCACGGATATCTGGCTGAAGATTACTGCTGACCAGCTGAAAAAAGCGCCATCCGTTGAGGTTTGCCGCGAACTGGCGGTGGCCGCACCGGAACTCCGTAAGGTCACACCAAAACTGCGCGTCTCGTTCCGGGGCAATGAGTTTGACGTTTCGACGGTACCGGGCGTACTGGTCGGCGAAAAACTGATGATTACCCGTAACCCGTGGCGCAGCGATGTGGCGCAGGTGGTGCTGACCGGTGAGGACGGTCACGAGACGTTCTTCCTGGTCGAGGAGGTCAGAAAGAACGAGTTCGGCTTTGCCGAAAGCGCGGCGGTATTTGGCGAAAACTACAAAGCCCTGCCGGAGACCCCGGCGCAGACGGCGGCAAAAGAAATCGAAGAGCTGGTTACGGGCACCGATAACGCCACCGATGCAGCAGCTGCACGCAAGGCGAAGGCGCTGCCGTTCGGCGGGCGACTTGACCCGTACAAACATATCGACGGCACCACGCTTCCGGCCTATATGCCGAAGCGCGGTCAGGCTTCAGACGTGCGCGGGCCGCGTATTGAGCAGCGTCCGCTGACCCATGTGGAGGCGGCGAAAGCCCTGCGCGAGAAGTTTGGCGCTAACGGCCATATCTGGACGCCGGAACATTACCGCCAGTTAACGGCGCAGTACCCGGATGGCGTACCTAACGGC
>NZ_JASUAZ010000101.1:0-2614 GCF_030283135.1 Mixta mediterraneensis
TTGCTTTCAATTTTACAGGAAGACTAAACTAGCTCAAAATAAACCACACCACACTTAACTCAAATGTTAATTGTTTTATACAACTTTTTATAGTTACACATGATCATTTATTTTAAAATAAATACGTATTATATTGTTTTATAAAATAGCCCATTGAACATCTCCGCACGGTTTTCTCAACTTGTCAATCGACGGCGTCGTTTTTATTATCATATTGATTCATATTGTTGGACTGTACAACTAATGATTTGTTCCCCCCATTCATCTATCGTTGTACACGATTTGACATAGAGTTCATGTTTACCCTATAGTGTATATAATATGAAATTATCAAAGTTTAAACTTGTGCGTCTAACGTTTCGTTTACTAAAATTGAACTCAAACTAAAACAGCTAGCAAATGTGTAGTTGAAGGTGATGAACCACCTTTCTATCAAGCAACCCTCTTTGTATTGACCAAAGCTAATGGTCCTGTTCTTTTGCCGACGTTGATCTTGATGCTGAAGACGATATTTCGGATGGTCCATTTTGATGATGATATTGTTAACTTTTGGTAACTTCCTCGTAGCCGATTTGAAACTTTATTTTTGGTTAGATTTTTTTGGATTTACAAACTAAAATTCATAGTGATGTGTTTCATTGTTGTGCCCTCTGGGACTGTTGGGACAATGATCGGCGGCAATGTTGATATTCCAGACTGTCGGGACAATGATCAGCGGCCAAGTTGATGTTCTAGAGTGTCGGGAGAATGATCGCCAGCCAAGTTAATGTATCAGAATGTCGGGACAATATTCGGCGGCTAAGTTGATGTTCCAGGTTGTCAACAGAATGATCGGCGGCCAAGTTGATGTCCCACATTGTCAGGAGAATGATCGGTGGCCAAGTTGATGTTCCAAAATGTCAGCAGAATGATCGGCGGCCAAATTGATTTTCTTAGTGTCGTACCAATGATCGGCGGCCAAGTTGATGTTCGAAAGTGTCAACAGAATGATCGGCGGCCAAGTTGATGTTCCAAAGTGTCAACAGAATGATCGGCGGCCAAGTTGATGTTCCAAAGTGTCAACAGAATGATCGGCGGGCAAATTGATTTTTCAGAGTGTCAACAGAATGATCGGGGACAAGTTGATGTTCCAAAGTGTCATCCGCTCAGCAGTACCAATGCCATTCAGAGATATTGAAATGTGAAAATAAAAAAAAGTTAGTGAATGATCAAAGCAAATAGTCTTAAAAAATACTTAACTTAATGAGTATTCAATGGAAAAATGACGGAACTTAAACATCAAAAGAAACAGTAAAAGATGGTAAAACATCAATACCAATTGATATATTGATGTTATATTGATGATCATCAGAAGTCACACCACCACCGATAGAAATTCGTCACCGCCATTGGTAGTCACACGGCTACGAGGAAGTTACCAGAAGTTAACAAGAACATCATCAAAATAGACCATCCGAAATATCGTCCTCAGCATCAAGATCAACGTCGGCAAAAGAACAGGACCATCAGCTTCAGCCAAAACAAAGAGAGTTGCTTGATAGAAAGGTGGTTGATCATCACAAGTGAAAGCCAAGAAACGATTGATGACCTACTTGGTTATTTGCTTGAGCTTATATACAAATTTTACGCTACTTCAGCCACACATTTGCTAGCTGTTCAATGTGGTATGTAGGGTTGAAGTTAGTCATTTCAGTTTAAACTTTGATTGAACAGTAGTACACGAAACGTTAGGCGCACGAGTTTAAACTTTGATAATTTCATGTTGCCAATACACTATAGGGTAAACATGAACTCTATGTCAAATCATGTACAACGATAGATGAGTGGGGGGAGCTAATCATTAGTTGTACAGTGAATTAAGAAGGCTAACAATATGAATCATTTGTATCATGATTAGAACGATGAAATAGGTTCATCAAATCGAGTCAAATGTATCATCATGAGTCTAGAAGCTTCATCGAAGCTAGTGCTATATCGGCAAAGTTTGGCATTAAAACAATAAACATAAACAAAAACATGTGGTTCATCGCAATCAACATTAAAATAGGCACCAAAAATGGAAACAATATTAAAAAACAATGATTAGAATGATATATATTGGAAACGATCATATAATGGTGCATAGGAACAAAAAGTAAACTCATTTTAAACTTTGTGGCCAATACGGGATTGGGTAAACATGAACGATCAATGAGTTGAGGCCAACTCATTAATTGACAGTGAAAGAAGAAGGCCAACATTATGGTAACTTATATGTAAACTTGTTATCTGTTTTTGGCAGAATCCTTTGCATTATTGGTATGAAACATTCAGAAATGGTTTTTTATTGATCAATGAAACTTTACATATGACTCCACACACACACACACCTTCACTATCACGCAATGAACTTCAGTCAACATCCGCGTTCTATAAAAAAAAGTGTGAATTTGCATCTCCGCTACAATTTATTTTCACATTAGCAATATTTATCGTTCTATATTTATTATTATATATATTGACAAAGGTTGTTTCCAATATTGGACACAAATTGTGTTGATATATAATGTAATGTGTACGTTAATTGAGTGGTTCGTGTTTTGATGACCTTTCTCTCTCTCTCTCTCTCTCTCTC
>NZ_JASUAZ010000102.1:0-2532 GCF_030283135.1 Mixta mediterraneensis
ACATATGTTTGCTTATTAAGCAGCTACTAACATTATGATTGTCAAAAATTTTCATCTCCTGAACTTTCACTATTAAAATAACAGCATCGCCTTATTTCGGATTCTGGATCCTTCCCTCATCTATTTTTTGCATAAACATGGCTAAAATTGCACCACCCATGACGGAAGAAATTGGCACAGCACCAGCAAATGAAATCCTATGCAAAATATGCCACGGAGTAGACAGCACCCCAGATAATCTGCTAGTCAGCCCGTGCCTGTGCCGTGGCACCCTCCGGCACATCCACGAAAGATGCCTGCATGAATACATCAAAGTGCGGGCAAACAATTCTTGCGATATTTGCAAATACGAAATCAAATTCAAGAAAGTTTATGCTGAAGGCACCCCCAGCTACCCTCCTCTCTCGTGCATCGCAGTAAAAGCCTTTTCTAACCTTTGGAAGGTCCTTCTGTCGGTGGCCAAAGTCTCGTACATCTTCTCTCGTGGCCTTGTTGTTCTTTTCGTAAATGGCTACATTTACAACCGTTTTATTTTCGATCTTAAATCGCGCAGCTTTCTGTTTGTGGCTTTCCTGGCGGTTCTTGGTACGTGCTTGAACTTTTCTCACAATTTTCTGTTCTCGCTTGTCAGGCGGCTGACTTCCACCGATCGGACCATCCGAATTGACATGCAACGATCGCTGGAAACGACTGTGAGTGATCTTGCAAGCAGGTCGAGCCAGACAGGCGCAGCTCTCCGCGATTTTGAGTTGAACAGCAGCAACGAGGACACAACAAACGATTCTTCTGATGGATTTACAGATGAAATGGCCTATTATTCATATACATCTTCCGATCCATTCCCCATACGCACTCTTCCAGAACTCAGCTTTGAGTTTTTGAAAATGTTCTATTACATTTGGCCATCACTGCTTATTCCCATACTCTGCTACTCACATAGCCTGGTCGGTGTACTTGTCTCCAAGGCAACTGCTAGATTCTTGCCGTATCTTAAAGAGCAAGGCCATGGGTTGCTCCACCACTTTCTCAATATGAAGTATGCCAATACAATTTGTATAGAATTTGTTTGTATTTTGACGGTTATTTTTATACTTCTCATTGTTGAATCAGCCAGAAACAGGGTCATAGACCTACAGGCTAAAAGCATACTTAATTTCATAAAGGTTTACTGCCTTGTGGTGATCTTCTCCTTCTACATATTCGTAGCACTGGGGGCCTTGACAAACTTTGGAGTCTATCTGTTTATCAACAGGGGGAAGCCTGCTTTCGAATCACGTGACTTCTTTGCTGTGCTTATTTCGCATGCAGCTATAGGACTGGTGCTCAACAGCCTGTTTGATTCTTGGAGAGACAGGCTCTTTTCCAAATTCAGGCCCGGAATAACAAATCTTTGCCGCACTAACAGAGTGCCCTCCCTTCATATAAAAGAATTCATCTCTATGCCGATCAGAAACATACTGATCAGACTCCCCCTTATGGTTGTGGTGTTTACCTTTTTCATCTTCACGACTTACTATATTCAGGATGCCTTACCCAGACTTTTTGGATATTCTCTTCCGTTGCTCCATGTCAGTACCTACCGCACTGCCCTGTTTTATCACAAGGTCCTTTCCTTTGCATTCTTTGAGACCGAAGATTTAATCATTACTCTTAGTAGCGTACATGTGTGGGTTACTCGGAAGATTGCGCCCCTGTTTTCGATGCAGAACTATATTTTTAATGAAAAAATGCCTATTCCCGACAAACAGGGACTTGTGTGGGGTATGAATAGAACAGTATTTTTTAGAGAAGATGCGCTGAAGGTACAAGCCATAAATAGTAGCTTGCACGACAGCAACAAAGATTCGTATAACAAGTACGCCATCACCGATAAACGAATAGAAAAATATTATGGAAAAACTCACAAGCGGAACATATCTATTTTTTATAAGCCGAAACATGCCTGGGCCTTCTTTTTGACTATTGTAGCAATGTACTTTTTAGTTACACAAGCATTGCTGGGCCTGCTTATACTTACGTCCTTGTACATTTCCTCATGGATTAATATGGCCAGAGACATCGCCCTTTTGCTTTCGCTCCTTGTTGCGTTTAGGGCATTTCGGTTGGCCAGATTGGGCCTGCGCGCCGCAGCCAATAGCTTGATGCTCTACCTCTATACTGATCTTATTTGGCCTACAACGGCTGCTGTTATATACATATGTTTTATGTCTGGATCAACCAGGATATTCTATACATCCCAGATGTTTATGGTGTTCTTTTCTATCTCCTCCTATCTTTACAAGTTCTGCCAGTTCAATATATTTCCCTCTCTTAATGGTTTACCCATCAGGTCATTCCTGAGAAAGCTGCTCGGATTTTACTTCTGGAAGATTATATTGGCTTTTACATACTCATTCTACTGGTTTGAGATTGGATTTAAGGGCCTTATAGCGATAGTAGTAATGATGGCCCTGGGAATACTTATTATTCTGTCATTCCGCGCCTTATTTATTAATAACTGGCTTGAGAGGGTCAAGGATGAGTACTTCCTGG
>NZ_JASUAZ010000103.1:0-2397 GCF_030283135.1 Mixta mediterraneensis
CGTTATAACCTTCGCAACTTGTTGCGCAGGTTATGGCGATTCTGCGGGCGCGGGCGGCAAAGAGTCCGCAAGCGCCACGTTGTGGCGCTCATTTCATTTGTAGCATTTTATGACTTCATTGATTGACGTCATAACCGATGCGCGCAATAATGACTTCATAAAGTGACTTCGTGAGGCAGGGAATGAAAGAGCAGGTTTCATCACTACGGAAGAAGCAAAAAAGCACGCTTGAGCAGATATTTAAAACGCCTGTTCAGTCGGGCATTAAATGGGCTGATATCGAGTCACTAATCAGGGCGCTGGGAGGTGAAGTCAAAGAGGGGCGCGGTTCCCGCTGTAAGTTTATCCTTAATGGCAGCATCGCTAACTTTCATCGTCCCCACCCTTCACCAGATACAGACAAAGGCGCGGTAGTTAACCTGCGCGACTGGCTCGAAAGCACAGGAGTTAAGCCATGAGCAAACCATCAACACCGAATACCATTGATATCGCCGGACAACCAGCCATTATCAACTACGTGCCGGAGCTTGGCGCGTTTCGCGGTAAGTTTCTGGGGCTGAGCGGCTATTGTGATTTTGTATCGGACAGTATCCAGGGGCTGAAAAAGGAAGGTGAAATTTCACTGCGTGAATATCTGGAAGATTGCAGCGCGGCTGGGATTGAACCCTATGCGCGGCAGGAGAAGGTTAAAACATTCACGCTACGTTACCCGGAATCATTTGGTGAACGTCTTAATCAGGCTGCGGCTGAGCATGAAACATCCCTCAATACCTTTATCATAGAGACACTAAACGAGCGAATGAAACACGCCTGATCCCTTCCTGTTTATGCCGCCATATTTGGCGGCATTCCTTTCTTCCTGGTCTCTTTTCTCTGCCGCACAATAGTGCACAAATTTGCACAATTTTTTTGATGCTATTTATGCCATTTCTGCCCTGTGGTGGCGCGGTCTGGCTCAGGATCGGCAAATGCACAAAAAACGAAGCAAATGTCGCGCGCAGGTGACGGGGGAACAGCCCACGCGACGGAGGGGCGGGAGGTGATGCCTTTAATTGCCATTCTCCGGCCTTTTTCGCCTTCTCCGCGCGTTTTCTCACGTCCGGATATGCGCGGGGTAAATTGCAGATTGCTCCTGCCAGAATGGCGCTCATGCGCTGTGAGTGAGGGGAGTTAAAGGTTTTGCTGAGTGGTGCTCAGGTGGTGGCCAGTCATGCGAGGATTGAAAATTACTGAAGGAGAACCGCCGCAGGATGTGCGGCGGGTGGGGCGGGTCACTCGTCTTTGAGCAGAGCGTAGGGATTAAAGCGGATCACTTCCTGACCGAGCCAATCATTGACGCCCTTCATGGCTTCCATCACGGGCAGCATTTCGTTGATGGCGAAGACGCGTGCGGCCTTCTCAACATCGCCAAGCGATCCGTTGCCTTCCGGCATTGCGCCCATCAGTTGTGGCGGGATGCGGTGAGCGTCGCGCAGATCGTTGCGCGTTGCTGATTTGATATTAAGAAACTCATCCTTTGCCGATATCTGGCTGAACGGTAACAGTTGCACCCCGTCTTTGCCGCCACCCGGCGCGTGGATTAGCACGTTTTTGAAGGAGCCTTTCCCTCTGGCCTGTGACAGCGTCTTTTGCACCACTTTTATACTTTCCTGATCCACCTTCTCCGAACCGACATAGAGAATACATCCGGCGTGAGAGCCGTTGTCGTAATAGAGTTTGCGGAACTTATCGGCGGAATGTGACAGGCTGGCGGACAGCAGCGCGCCCATATATTCAGGCATACCGTAGATTTCCTGATGAATATCCGGGTTCATGATGTGGCAGACCTGTCCCGCTTTGAACTCGTATTCATCTTTCCACTGCCGGATAAACCAGTAGGTATTAAGATCACTCCCCCGCCGCGTGTTCAGTGCCGGAACATGCTGGAGTCTGAGCGGAGCGCCCAGGAGGTTAGAGCGACGTTCAAGATAGGCATTGCCGAAGACGAACCAGTCCAGCGCAAACGCAGAGAAGGCCTGCCGCGAGAGTAACGGATGAGGGATATAGCACCCGGTCAGCACATTGCGTTTGAAGTAAAGCGCCGACTGATGCAGCGGGGACTGTGCGAACGCACGGGTTAACCCTTTCCAGTCTATTGGCGTCTCGTAGTACCGGCCGTTATCGACGCAGCACATGCTGTCCAGCAGATCGTAGCCGTCTGTTACCGAATATGGCCCGTCAAACGTGAAGGCGCTGAGCGCCGGATCGCTTCTGAGCGCGTCAGAGATATCAGGTGTACTAGCTCAGACCTGATCTGACAGTTACCGGTTATTTATACAGGTGTCTGTCAGATTAAATCTGGTTCAGATTCTTTTCTGCCCAGACCCGTTTTCCATCAAGTAACGTGGCCATTGGCGT
>NZ_JASUAZ010000104.1:0-2492 GCF_030283135.1 Mixta mediterraneensis
CGTATGTTATAAATTTAGTTGCCGTGTAGAAATTATTGAGCAATAATTTAAATTACATTATAAATTAAAAGGTTATCGTTCGAGTATAAATTATTAAATCAATTACATTCATTGTTAACAAAAAAAAACATTAATAAAATAAACGGTGAACAAGTAACATTAGAATAAATATTATTCTTGAAACCAGAATATAGTAAATCATAATTTAATGTATTTCAAAATGTTTTATCGTCAAATACTTGAATACATTCAACTTTATCATTGTACAAAACTTTTGTATAGAAAAACTTTATCAACTAATGTTCAAATGGGAATAATACGAACTATCTATTATGTATCAATTCCTTTGCTTACATTCCGATGGGCAATTGGTAGTTATTGTATGCATAACAATAAAACTGAAAATTATTATCGTTTTGATCCATTCTTAAGAATTGTAATTGGACATAATTTTGATGAATATCTTCTAATTACTAGTTGTGGCTTACCAATGTACACAATTATTTGTGACTATCATCTTCATTATCGTCCACATCCAGTTATATGGAAACATTTGAACGATCTAATTGTACGAAACATGAATCATTTCTTCTTACTAAATCACGAAATTGGTAGAAAAATGTTCAATTGTTTTCAAAACGTTAAAGTTCTTCCAATTAAACTTACAATAGAATTGTTTAAAATGCAAACAAATTCTAATCAAATTTACTTTAATCGAGTTCTTCACTATTATCCAGAGTTATCTAATTCATTCCGTTTACGATTGATTCGTTTAACAATCGCTATAGATATGTTTCGCATATTTTCTTTTACACTTTTAGCTTTTTCAACATTTTTAGCGTGTTGTATTGTGACATTTAAAGCGATTTACAATCCTTCAATCTATTTGTTTCATTTTCCTATTCTCTTCTATGATATATTGCTATTCACAATCGTTCTGGCAAAGTTGGTTGAAACGGGTTTGGATCAAGCTTTCGCACTATTGATATTCAACTTCTTAAACCGATTTAAATTAAATAATCTTAACCGAAACATGACCACTACACTAATTAAACCATCTAATAAATGTCATTTTGTTATGAAATGTTATCAATATCGTTCTTATCACATCAACATAATAACTTTTTTGCAACATTTAAATTCAAATTCGTCTAAACTTGCTTTCTATTATATTCTAAGTAACTTCTTATTCAATGTTTTTTTATTGGAAAATTTTTTCTTTAGTCAACTTCATCCAATGATGTACTATTTTATTTTCTGCATTTTAGTCGTTCAAATTTTTGGCGCATTATTTCTCTTTTTAATTTGCATTGATATTAATCAAATTGTTTATCAACCCACAACAAAATTAGCAAACAAATTATGGTTCAAATTGAAAAATGAAAAAAATATTAACTCAACCAAAATGAAATGGACAAATTATCTTGAGTTGTTAAATACAGATAAACCAATAGGCATTGCAGTGGGGCCTACGGGTATTATAACAAACTATTTAATTATTCAAGTAAGAATGTTAATTGAAATTATTTTTTAAAACATTTACAAATAACCTTTTTTATATTACGTTTTTAGTTTGCAATGTTTTATTCTTCAAACTTTTTATATTTTTGTGCAATAACTTTAAACAATAAGCAAAACTTATGAAAATCTCAATTGTTAATTTTATTTTTAAAAAATTGCTCAATTATTGGAAAAGCATAGTCCCAGATCTGGGAAGAGCGACAGTTGAAACTATTCTTGCCTTTTTGTACATATTTAATAAAAAAAAATGCAAAGTACAATTTCTAATACCTGAAATATTGATCCAAAATTATTTATAATGTTGGAAACAACAAGAACTTTTAATACGATTTCAATGAATTGAGAAGAAACAGGAAGAAACGAACATGATCTAAGGCTGTAAGAAAAGTCACTGGGAAAGCAATTCCAGGAAAAACTTGTCATATACCAAAACCTTTTGATTGTAAACACTTAATTTTGTATCAAAGTATAATACATTAATTTATTAATTTATTTGTCAGCGCAACTGGTTGTCAATTTATATCCAAAAATGTACCTAACCCAATAATAAGACTTTGTATTACATTAAAATGACAAATATTATTTTTTTTCACCTAGATTATAATACCTGAAATATTGATTCAAATCATTTAATTTTTAAAGAACCTTAAATATTTTTACTTATACATTAAGCAATTAAAATATCAACTTAAATGGATTCAAAGTAATTCAAAATAATTAATGATTTATGGGAATGTTAAAAGATTATTGGTACAAACAATATGAAATTATAATCGAGGACAACAATATTAGGGAAACATTAAAATATGTTTTATTATTAAAATGATTAGTCACAACTTAATTCATCTCAAAATGTTGAAGAAAAAAATACTTGAATCTGTTCAACTTTACCATTACATCAAAATTAATTACAGAAAGTCACTAAAAACGAATGTACAAATGGGAACAGTACGAATCATATATTATGTTTC
>NZ_JASUAZ010000105.1:0-2456 GCF_030283135.1 Mixta mediterraneensis
GGGTACGATGCAGTACATTCCTCACTTCAATGCGTCGTCAGGAAAAACTGTACCATTGACTCACCCCGCACAGCGCAGCCATATCTTTCATCTTCTCAACTTCCAGCGCACGGAACATCAGTTTACGCAGTAGTGGATCACGTTCATTCAGGCGGACATTATTTTTACGAATGCGATAACTGGCCGACAGTTCACGGAATCGGGTCCGGGATTCATCAGCAGAAATTCCCGGCCGGACAAAACTGGTTTTGTATGCCTTGTAGCGGGAAATTAAATCCTGTCTTGCCTCTGCACGCGCATTACGACGTTCAGCCCTCGCCCCGTTATCGCGACGGTGAAGGCGGTTGTCATACTGCGAATCAATGTTCACTGTACTCAGCAGTACATCTTTACCATCCTTGTTAACTTCACGAACAATGGATGCTGGATTAAATTTCCCGAGCAATTCCTGCTGACAGCTCAGCGTCAGTTCCGGATGTAGATCGCTGGCCTTAACTGAACATTGCTCATCATTGGCAACGTCATAGATAGCGAGGCCCTCACCTTTCTTACGTAGCTCAAGCCCGGCAGCGATCAGAATGTCATGCACGTCATCCCAGTTGTAATCACTTTGCATAAACAAAGAATTCAGCTTCTCCCTGCAATTATCTACGGCATAAGAGAACAGACTTTCCTTGTCGCCAAAGTGCTCCATCTGTCGTGCAGCTGAAGGGGCTGATTTGTAAAACTTGCGGTTCCGGAAAATCGCACCGTCGCCATTAACCATGTAAGGTCCATTGTCATGCTTCCAGCCATTTTTCAGCTCCAGCTCACGACAGCAACGGTCAAGGGTAAAGTAATCATTGTAGGGGGCGGCGACTTTGTAACTGGCCGGATTAACACGATTTACGGTCAGGTGGCAGTGCACATTATCAGTGTCATCATGTATGGCGAAAACATACTGATGATCTTCCATTCCCAGACGCTTAAGACAATACCTTGCTGACTCAAAAATCTGGTCAGGCGTCGGCCGTTCTGAGGTCGGCCAGGACAGGATGGCGTGGTAGACAGGGTCATTGCAGCGCGTGTTTTGCATGGCAACCATGTCCATTTCCGTAGACGAAGTCTCCAGTGAAAAACAGTTAGTTTCGCAGATGACTTTATCGCAACGCACCTGCTGGCGTCCATCCGGGAACGTTGCGATAATATCCTGCGAATCAGGCAGCGCATTACGCGTCGCGTACCCAACGAGGTCATTGAAAATTTTATCTTCCGCCCGGGACTTACGAACAAACGGTTTTTCTGGCGACAGCGTTTCGCTCATCTCCACATCATCACGCAGGATGGTGTAAGAGATAAGTTGTACGAAACTGGATTTACCATCACGCCTTCTTTCAGCGACTACCGCAAGCATCTTAGTCCTCAGTATTGTTCAGGCTGTCAGCTCTGAACTTCATCAAAGCAACCTTTGTCGCAATCAGAGCGTCAGAAAAGCCTTTGCTTCTTTCCGTCGTCATAACACCGTCTTTCTTCATCTCACTGTAGAGATGCTTCAACAATCCCCCCAGCTTCAGTATCTCATTCATCTGCCGTGTGTCGCCTTTAGCCACAATACGGCGACCAAGAGCTGAACGCCGAAGAAACTCACCGGTAGACAGACCGGCTGATTTGGCACTGGCCTGTATCTGTTCTTTCTCTTCAGGGAAGCATCGCACGCTGCCCAGCAAAGCCGTTCTCTGGCGTTTTTCACTCTTGCTCATCTTAAACCCTGCTTAACCGCTGAGGCGGGCACTGCAAGTAGGGTGTCGGGACGGAGTCCTGACCAAGAGTTTTGTTGGACTGACTGCGTGCAGGCGGTTCAACAAAACATACCTTGTCCCACGTTTTAATCCAATATGTGCCATTATGGCCGATTCTCTTTGTAAAGTCATTACGCCAGATGTGGAATGGGGTCTCTTTGATTCCTGGGCGAATACGAGGGTATAATTAAAAAGTTGATTCTGCACAAAACACAAAAGGATATGGACATGTCTGCAAACAGCTTTTACACACAGGAACAGCTTGAACTGGCAAAAATGCAGCTCGCTGAATTACCTGATTTGAATGCATCACGAATGAAAGGAAAAGATGTACTTTCACACCTGAGAGAACAGCTGATTGAACTGTCTGTGAAAAAAGGGTATTCGGTGTCTGAGATAAAATCAGCGCTGGATTTGGCTGGTATATCTGTCAGCATAAAAGCAATAAAAGAGGCAATTGATACCGGTACGGCGAAAAGTCGCAAGAAATCGGCTGTTAAGAAATCAGCAAATGCAAAAACGTCTGAGCAGGCAGAATCAAAATCATCCTGATAGCGACATTGCGGCTAATGTGATGTGTGTTATTTCACCGCAAAGGGGTCAATCCCCTGCGTGGTGAAGCGCGCTGAAAATGGTGATCGGTTTTTAAATAATCACATACAGCCCGACATATTATCG
>NZ_JASUAZ010000106.1:0-2454 GCF_030283135.1 Mixta mediterraneensis
GTACGCCAATGGCCACGTTACTTGATGGAAAACGGGTCTGGGCAGAAAAGAATCTGAACCAGATTTAATCTGACAGACACCTGTATAAATAACCGGTAACTGTCAGATCAGGTCTGAGCTAGTACAGATTATCTGCGTGATGTGGCTTCTCAGTTAAAAGAGATGCGTCACTATGCGCAAACCAATACCGAAACACTCTCCAGCCATTGGTTAGCCTTTGACGCCGGTGAATATAAAGATAAGGTGAATGCAGAACGCTTTGATGCGCTGCTCAATAAGCAAGGCAAACTGTTAGACGATTTCGATAAAGCGATTCAGGATATTGAGATTGAAATCAATCACAGCGAGCAGGAGAGCTAATATCTCCTGCTGGCAGCTGCGGTGGCCGGAAGGCGTTATTCGGCCACCAGCCACATCTCTGCTTCGTCAAACATCTCTTCAACAATGCGTGCAACAGTCGCTTTATCGTTCTTACTTAAATCGGTATCAATGGCGTTACGCTCCATCGGCTTGACCTTAACCTCAAGATCGGGAAAGACCCGATGCACGCGTTTTTCCAGCTCTTGCAAAATCATTTCGCGAGCGCCGGGTAAACCCGCAACGTTACGCTTATCGTAAATCAATTCCACAAACATAATGGCAATCCGTACAGGGCAAAATCGCTTGCACATAATACTGTAAATAAAAACAGTAGCAAGGCCAGAACTTACAATTCACAAAATTTTTATGTCGTTGAGTAATTTATGCCTGTCTGGAGTAAGGTGGACGGGAAAAAACGACACACTGGGATCATATTCATCAGGAGAAGCGCGATGCGACAGCTGGTTATAGATATTCTGCTTAAAATGGCAAAGATGGACACCGATGCCAAAGAATTGATGGCACAGACCGAAGCGCAAACCTTATTGATTGCCGCATTGCTGATACAGGCAAAACAAGACAATTCGCTGACGATTACTGAAACGGTGCAGGACGCCATTGTGACAGCCTCGCGCTCTTCAGGCGACTTTTTGCAAACTGATGTAGATTTATTGCTGACGCACATTAATCGCCTGCTGGCAGTGGCAAAGTACGTTGAGGTGAATGGCAAAGCGGAAGCGGAAGGGGAGTAAAAAATTCGCCTCTGGAGGTGGAAATCCAAACAACACCTACAGAGGCAGTGCAAAGGCACTCTTCGTTCAAGGACAATCGCGACCGAAGTCGTTAAGTGAACTTATACAAGTTACGCGCAGTTGTACAATCCTATCCGGCGTAATCCGTGTGGTTGGAGGTGTGTACAAAATACATCTTTTCTGCAGACGGAACAGTTACAGCTCGTTTTTAATACAAAACTCTTCCCAGGTCATACCTAACGATTCGGCATGCGATTTAAGGTAAGCTTCGATTGCGTCTGCTGCCACCGCTTTATCCGGTTCTGCCAGCTGGATGGAAAATATTATTCCATCAAGATTTTTTTGACGTAAAAAAGCGGCGTAAATGCGTTCGGCGTGCCATGCGCGCAGCTGGCGCAGCGACAAATTTGCGGCACGCGCATCGTTCTCGGTTAATTCATCAAGGGCGGCCTGGAAATCGGCGTGAGCGGCGAAAAACATGTCGCGCGCCTGTGCATAATACGCGTCTGGCGTTTTCATCATTCAGTTCCTGTGAGTCTGTTGCAGCGCGCAAGTGTAGCCTGTTGCGTCTGTCTTGTCAGGCGCTCGCCAGGAGAAGTTAGCGTAAGCTGAAAAAAGACAAAATCTGAGCACGAAGCCTTCGCCCATTATGCAGATGGCTTGCGTAACTCACTGGAAAAATTATAACGTAGCCGCCATTGAAGCGAGCTTAGGGATTGAAGATGAAAAAGTGGATGCTGATTGCAGCACTGGCGTTGAGCGGCTGTGCCCAAATCAATAGTTACGAAAGCGCGGTGAAAACGCCGGCACCGGCCAGTTTACAGGGTAACTGGCAAACAGTGGGGCCGCAGAGCGATTTAGTCAGCGATCAGGCAATTGCCAGTTTGATCGTCAAGGCTGACGGCAGCACGCTGGACTGTCGCCAGTGGCAACGCATCATTGCCAAACCGGGTCGGTTAACTTTGCTGAACGGTGATTACGTTAACGTAAACCGCCAGTTGCGCGTAATGCCGCTGGTAGCGGAAAACGGGGAGCTGAAGTACGACGGCCTGACGCTGCGTAAAGTGGCTCGCCCCACGGTAGACTGCCAGCGAGCACTGGATGAAGTGGCGAAACAGCCCGATGCGGCCGTAATTCAAAATATCGAGCCGGAATTGCTGCGCACCACCATTACGCAGAATAACGAGCAGTGATTAGCTTCAGTGCCGTTAGCTAATGTGTACTAGCTCAGACCTGATCTGACAGTTACCGGTTATTTATACAGGTGTCTGTCAGATTAAATCTGGTTCAGATTCTTTTCTGCCCAGACCCGTTTTCCATCAAGTAACGTGGCCATTGGCGT
>NZ_JASUAZ010000107.1:0-2407 GCF_030283135.1 Mixta mediterraneensis
ACTCTCTAACCATCCACTTTCGATGTCGCTCATCTCTTCAGAATTAATACTCGATAAGGTCATACCTATATCGTCATTCTCATCGCTATTGCATGTGGCTCCAGGCAGCTTAAACAGGCAAGTCTTCAATCCAAAATACATGGGATAAAGGACATAAAACAGAGACCAGAGCATGTAGCGGTAGAAGATGCTAGATCCATCAATGCTTACAAAAAATATCTTATCAAGCGGCAGTGCATCTTTTGTGCAAATGTTCAAGGAACCATCTGCATCGTGCTTTACGGTCCCACGCGTTACGAACTGCTTGCTTCTTGTAAACACAAGCATGTATTCATTCTCGGGAATGGCATCCTTAATTCTTACTGGATATCTGTAACTGTATATGCTATGCTTATCTTCTGCACCCTTTTGGATTCCTTTGTTAGCATTCCCAAGCAGGACTGCCTTGATGTATGTTCTGCCACCGGATCTCTCCTCCTCAATTGCTGCTAAGAGACGCCTTAGGAAGTGGGTTTCTGGTAGAGTTTTTATCTTGTTGTAGATATGGCACGGAGTGCCTTCTGAGCAATTGCAAGAGGTAACCGATTTGGTGGCGGCAATTCTATTTCTTAGCTGCACCAGCCCAGCTATCTCTGAGTGTGTAATTTTGGCAAAGACTGTCTCTCCAGACTTGGCATAATAAAGAGCACATCCTAAGGATTTGCAGGATATACTGCGCTGCTCCGCATAGAGCAAAGAGTATATCATGAGCTGTGCACGATGAGAAACACTCTGCCTCGTGCCTGTCTTTATTTCTATTACACTTCCAGGATTGCGGTATGTCCCGGGCTCTAAGCAATCAATATTTCCTTTCATAGAGAATGTCAATGAAATAACACTGTACTCCGCAAGAGTATGGTCACTTCTCTGGGCGAGGAAGGCGTTGATGGGCTTGAATAGTTTCAGTAACTCATTGAGAAGCTCTTTTGCCGTGATATTACAGCAATACAGATAGCCTGGATACGTTTGTATAATTTTTTTAGTTTCAGAAATTAGGAATGGAAGATCTTTTCGCTGCTTGGAAATACAAGATTCAATCAGTTTGTGGCAGACTCGTCCGACTGCAAGTGATTTGTGTGAATATACAAAGGATATATCTGCGATAATATCTTTAAATAGCGGATTATTTATACAATCAAGTGCTGTACAGAAGGATGTCACAGAAATAATGTTATCCTCAATTAGAATAATGTTTTCTGTGTCTGAAACAGAGCAGATAGGATTATGGGAGGGTGCAGAGCAGCAGGGGCAGGCCAAAGCCTTGATACGCATCCCGGGCATGTATTCAAGATCGGCAAAACGGCCAGAGACACGGATGGTCTTATGTCTGCAAAGAGAAGGATGTGGTCGGTGTGCCTTTCTACTTTCTCGATTGCTGTGAAATTAGATTGCAGATCCTCGGCATCATCGCTTGTAAAGGGCTCTGCCTCTTCCCAAAACTGGAACTTTCCCTGTGTAAAATCGATATCCAGTTTATGATCGTTTGTGGTTGGTTTATTCTGAGAGGAAGCCCATGTTATAGTTGGCTCTGAGCCATCCCCTCGCTTAGAATCCATGGGCGATAAAAATGTGGCTGAGATTTTGGAGCTACTTCTGTGATGAAGCGGAAATATCAAGTCTAAATGCCTGGAAGTATTCAATTGCTGCGTGGCATTATACCCAGAAGGGTATTTTCCGGCTTTTAATTATACTTTGTGTGGTGTGCATTTGGCAATTTCTATTAATAACTGAATAAACTCTAGCTTGTTTCTGTAAATTCAAACATACTTCTTCTGTATGTGGCATGTAGGTTCAAGGAGATGGGGTATACTCCATGGCCAGTATATTGCTCAAAGTGCTGCATTGCTTTCTCTCCTCAGCAAGCCGTACAGGGAAGAGTCTAAGGTGCAGCGTATGCGAGATGGCAAGAGTAAGGGATATCCGTACGGGGCTGGCGAGGCCGTGTGGCGCAGTGGTAGCGCTTCTGATTCCAGATCAGATGGTCGTCGGTTCGAGTCCGGTCGCGGTCACATTTTGACAATTTATATTTTTATCCGTGGACTTATTAAGAGTAGAGTTGTTGTTGAGCTGGGACCAGGTGACATTAAAGAGTTATTTATTTAATATATTTATGGCAGGGCCAACAGTTATATTGTCTGTGTTGGGACTAACCACCTCCTCTATGAATACTTGAATGAATTCCACCCATCTCGTGATAGACAATAATAATAATAACTCTTCTCAGTTCCCTGTTCCCAACGGTCTATTAATAAATGTTGGCAGTGAACTAGAAATACCTCGTTGTGTGGAACCCTTACTAAATAAATGATCTCTTCTAAACAAGTATCGCGCACTAAATACTGTTAGTCTGAGCAGTATTGTTCCCTAT
>NZ_JASUAZ010000108.1:0-2324 GCF_030283135.1 Mixta mediterraneensis
ATTTTCATTCAATTGATGCGATGAGTAAATTTTGGATCTAATTTGTTGAAACTACTTTGAGATGGATTGGAATCGAGTGAATTTAATTTGGTAACCTCTCCGTGGCCAATCAATTATTTGTTGGTTTTAGTTTTACTAAACATATATTGACTATTTACCATCACTAAAAATATTTTTGTTGTTCTTGATGCTTTGGTTTTAATTAAAGTTAAATACATTTGAAAACTATAATCTTGACAATTCATTAACATTGTTTTTTTATTCACATATGTCTTAAACTATTGATGGATACAGCAATGATCCTTTCCGTTTCAGAATTGTCGTTGTTTTTTGAGGCTTGAAACGTTCTTGATGGTGGCCGATACACTTTATTTTAAATATTATGATTTTAAATTATGAAAAAATTGTTTTAAACCTGTGTTCTTTACTTCATTAACTTTTTTTTCATAAGTACCATCATCATCATCACCGACGATCATTTTAAACGTTTCCAACTTTAAACTTATATGTGTGATCATCCTAATTATAAATGACATCAACTTGATCATATTTAACTTGTGCTAAACATCTATCCCATCATCCATTCATCATTGACGATCATCTTCAAAGTTATCATCATCATCTTTATAAACGACAACACCTTAATTTTTTTCAATTTGTGCTACACAATCACGCCATCAACAAATGTTAAACGTTATACTTTGTTTATTTACTATAAAACGTGCATCAATTTCAATTACCAATCCACAAACCACAATGAACAATGCAAATGTGTAACCGAATGTCAAGTCTAAACTTGCAATGAAAAACAATGACAAAACTATCCTTTGGTATGTTATGAACATTTCTTTGCATCATGTTTACATTTTAAACATGCAATTTAGTTAATATACAAGTTCGACAATTCTTCTGTATTTAACAGCTAATCTAATTAAGCTTTTGGAGTGTATAAAATAGCATCTATTGCTATTTACCGATTTTGATAATTTTTGTATCGATTTCTGTAGATTTTGTGATTCTGAGACGATTAAAGCTATTTTCGAGTTTGTACGATGTACGGTTTTTGAGATATTTAAGGTAAAAGATCATTTATGGGGTAACGCCACTTTGCGGAATTTCAATGGAACTAAAATTTGCAAAAAAGTGACCTTTTTAGGCCGATTCCACTTTTTGAATAGGGAATTCAATGTATTCTCATACTATACACACGAATTCACTAAAATTTTGGTTTTCAAAACTGAAAAATTAAAATTTCTCGAGAATGGTACATATTTAAATTCTGAAACTTGGCACACTTATAGATTTTGAGATGCTTAATCGAATGAATTTATTATCAATTTTTTAGATCTTATCAATCTTGAGTTATTTGCGTTTTTTGTTTAATATTTTTTGTTATACAAGCTTTGTTTAAAAATAATTATCTCAAAAACTACAATGATTTAAATTTTAAAACTTATGAAATTGATAGATAAGATAATAATCTATAATGTGACATATTGATCAATTTTGTAAACTTATCAATCGTTAGTTAGCAATGCCTAAAGTTGACCTAAATTTTTTCAGTTTTTCATAAATAACTCAAGAATCGTACAAAATTAAATTCTGAAACTTTCTAAACTTATAGATTTAACAATTTCTGATCGATTGAGACTATAATCAACTTTGTACAACTTGCCATTCTTGAGTTATATGCGTTTTTATGGTTTTTTGTTAACTATTTGTTTACAAATTAATATCTCAAGAACCGTACAAGATAAAATTTTGAAACTTGGCACAGTTATAGGTCATTAAATTCTTAATTGAATAAGTTTTTACTGAATTTTGTGCAATTTGTCATTTTTAAGTTATAGCAATTTTTAACTAAATAAACATTCAAATTTGGCTCAACTTTAAAAATTCATAACTAACGATTAATAAGCTTTACAAAAATGAACTGTATTTTAATTGATTAAGCATTACATGATCTATTATTGTGCCAAATTTTATAAATTAATTCTTTATTGTTTTCAAGTTATTCAAGTTTGAACACAAAATGTGAGTAAAATCACAAAATTGCGTATAACTCAAGAATGATAAGTTGGATCAATTTGTTTATAGTCTCAATCGATCAGAAATTGTTGAATCTATAAGTTTAGAAAGTTTCAGAACCTAATTTTGTACGATTCTTGAGTTATTTATTAAAAACTTCAAAAAATTAGGTCAACTTTGAATACTAATAATTAACGATTGCTAAATTGTAAAAGTGTAATCAATATGTCATTTGATCAATTGTTTTCTTATCTATTAATATCATAAATTTCATAATTCAAATCATTGTAGTTTTT
>NZ_JASUAZ010000109.1:0-2308 GCF_030283135.1 Mixta mediterraneensis
TACCTTTTTCATCAATCCAGCGCTGTGTGACATCGTTAATTTGCCCCTGTAGTTGTTTGTTCTGGCTCTCCAGTTGAGCAATCTGCTCAAGGTAACTGGCTTCAGCCTGCTGCCCGGCGGCTACCTGCTCCTGATACCGTTTTGCCCAGGCCCGCAACGCAGCGTTCTCAAGCGTTGCCTGCTCCGTTTTGTACGTGTCGAACGCTGACTGCAGCGTGCTGAGCGCCGCATCCCCATCGCGTTTGGCATCATTGTGACCACCTCGATAACCCCAGTGGTACAGGCCATATAGCGCCCCGACTAAGGCAAGCGCGATTAACATGCTGCGCCATGGCAGTTTTTTTAGCAGGCTAGTCCACACAGCTGCCGCCTCCCCAGGTGAGATAACGGGGGGCCAGCTCCCGAAGGATACGCTGCGGATAATGACGGTTCTCCCGCCAGTTGGCAGCGCTGCGCCCGGCATTCACCGTGGCGACATGACCAAACCAGCGGGTGCTGTTCAGCCCCTGCTGCGAGGCCAGCCGCTTGTCCCGCTGTACCCAGCCCAGACCGCCGTTATAGCCCGACAACGTCATGGCCATACGCTCACAGTTGTTGGCGGCACTGACGCGCTGCCACAGCCAGCGGTCATAGCTGACCAGCGCCCGGATGGCCCATGCCGGATTAAACGGCTCGCGACTGTTAAGCCCCGGCATTAACTGGCTTATCCAGTCAGCGGTGGCGGGCATAAACTGGGCCAGCCCCTGAGCGCCAACCGGCGAGACCGCATCAGGTCGCCAGCCGCTTTCCTGATGCAGTTGCGCGGCGAAGTCGGCCACCGGCGCAGACAGACCCCATTCAAGCCGGGCATTACGGATCACATCGTCGCGATACTGCAGCGCGGCCTGCGGTGGCTGGGCTGCGTTGGCCTGACTGAAGAAGCCGCCACACCAGAGCAGCCAGGCAATAACCAGGTTGCCAGCGAGCTGCCACCAGAAGCTGTATTTATCGTTGCGTGGTTCGCCATGCTTGATGGCGGTTACGCCCAGACCAAAGGCAAGCAGGATGATGAGGGTGATTTGAGGCCAGTTCATGGTCACAGCCCCGTCGCCACGGCCAGACAGACTGCGGCAACAATCAGCGCACGGCGGATTAGCGCAGCGGAAAAGACCAGGTGAAGGCCAGTCTGGACGGGGAAGCGACCATCAGCCATCAGCCTGTCATCATGCTTCAGGTACTGACCGGGACGGGCTTTGGGGAAAAGCGAACGGTCAAGCCAGTAGCCCAATACTGCCGCCAGCGTAATGAGTGACAGCTTGTAGACAACCACCGGCAGTTGCTGGGGCGATACAAGACCGATGGTGCCGAGCAGCAGCACTGAGGTCAACAGCCAGCCGCTGAGACGTGGCTTTTTAACAGGGGGAATGAATTTTTTCAGGTTTTTCATGGGTGTCTCCTTGTTGTGTGGGAGACAGCATCACAAATGTGGCGGGATACGGATTTTAAAGCGCGTTATAAGTGTTCGCAGAGGGAAGCGGCCAGAATGGTGGCACACAAAACGCAGGAGAGGCAAGCACGATGAATAAGACAGCAGCGCCCGAACGTAAATCCGGCTATCTATTTGGGATCAGGATGGGGGAGAAAAACAAGATCTATACACTGAGCGTGGATGCCAGTTGCTCATCGGAAGCCATCTCGGAGTTAAAAGCCGCGCTGACGGCTATAGAAGAAGGCCGAAGCCAATTCGCTAGCGGCGATAATAACATCATGATGATCGGCAATGTGGCAGCAACATTGCGCACTAAGCCGGTGACAACTCCATCGGTTCCAGCACACGATGACCAAACACGACAGGTAGCGGAATCAGCAGTTCCCAGAACGGTTTTTCCTCTTCCTTACCTTTCTTAACGGGGGCTGGCTCCCCAGACCAGTAAAGGTGTGCCCGGTGATAAAGCTCCAGCACCGGGCAATTACCATTAAGCAGATTCATATCACCACGGAGAACTGGCTCCCAGCTAAGAACCTCATATATTGGTGCTGTTAGTATGTTCTCATCACCACGCTCTTCGGCCAATAGCGCTCTGAACTGCTTCACTTCATTCAACTGCTCACAGGCAAACAGAGACTGGTAGCGGGACGGTTTCTCAGGAAAGTGGCTGCGCCGAACCAGTTCGAATACTAGCCCAATCAATAGAGCTTTACCTTCGTGTCGCTACCGATGTAAAACTGGCCCACCTGCCGATGTAAATCTGACCCACCTAGGGTAAAAATGGCAGTTTTAAGGCACTGCCAATGATGACATTGGAGACCAGAGTGGAGATTAGTGTTT
>NZ_JASUAZ010000110.1:0-2297 GCF_030283135.1 Mixta mediterraneensis
ATAACCCCTGCATGTTTGGCAAGCGTATCATTATCGCGCCGTTGCTCGATGTCTGGCGCAGTGGCTGGGTGCGCTTCAGCTCAGACGGGCACACCAAAATTGACGATCTGGCGCGGCCGTTCTACGTGCTGGACGGGCGTAACGTGCCTGATTACCGCGTTTCTGACGGTGCCAGACTGGATGCCTTTTTCAGTGAAAACCAGTTCAACGGTAAGGTGTTCGAGTGTGATTACTTCAGTGTGCGATATTACAAAAAGGGCAGCGCACACATTACGTTTAAACGCCCGGATCTGGTTGAGAAGATCAATAATCTGGTTGCCAGTCACTATCCTGGGATGTTACCCCCTCGCGTGTAATGCAGACGGCAGGCCGCATTTGCGGCCTGAAATATAAACAGGGAAAGGAAGTATTCCCCGGCCTGAGAAAATCATGCCGGGCATGTATTTATTGCTTGATTGATATGGCTCATTAGACGTATAATAATCACATCGAAAGGCAATCCGGTCTTTCGACGGTAGCGCCCCGACTGGCGCAGGAGTACAGCAAATGTCTAATGAACTGAATCAACCCGCCATCACTGCACGCATTATCCCCAATAATCGCCGCATGGCCTTCCTGCCACGCCTGTTCGGCGCCTGGTATCTCACAGGTGAGGCCGGTGTCTACAACCACGCACGCACTCTCTGTGCCGATTATCAAGGCGGTTCCTGGGAGTTCGTCGAACTGTCTTGCGGTAGCGGCTTCATGTACCCACTGAGCGCAGAGCGCTTCACGGTATCGGTTAGCGGCAACTGGTTCGAAGGGGAACTGTCCGCAGAAGCTACCGGTATCGTGCTGACCCTGTTCATGGTTAGGAGATTCAATCGACCTTTTTTGAATCTCCTAACCATGAACAGTGGCGAGGAAGAGCTGCATGAAGTCAGGGTTGTTACGAGATAATGTGTAAAAATGCCGGTTTTGCTGTGTTTTTACTCTAAACCTAAATTTTTAGGCGCACTTATCCAGCAGCGGGGTCTGAAGCCATCGCATTTTGGCCATCCGATGCAGTCTGTCTGAGAGCATTTTTGTAGCGTGTTCACCTGCCACGGCGCCGGCAAAACGCAGCCGGCCCTTGCACAGGATGCATTGATAGGGGTCGGTGCCCAGGAAGGCTTTCATCAGCACAGCAAAACCCGGCCTCTGCGGTTTCTCGCGCGGCGTCATCTCCAGCGCTTCGTAAACCTTTGGCAGTAGCGTGCCGCGTTTACGGTTGGCCAGAAAGCCGTAGTAACGCACCATTTTAAAGTGTCGGGACGGGATGTGGCTGACGTAACGCCACAGCATCTCCTCCTGGCTCAGTTTCTGGCGTTTGTGCCGCTGCGTGTTGTGGTCGTAGTACTGATGCACCACCGAACCGCCGCGGTAATGGCGCAGTTGTGACGCCGCCACCGGCGGACGTTTCAGATAACGGCCGAGGTATTTCACGCTGCGCCAGGCCCCGCGGGTCTTTTTGGCGAAGTGAACCTTCCAGTGACGCTGGTATTGCGCCTGCAGGTAGCGTTTCCACTGCTTCTCATCGCGGATATGGCCGAGGTTGGGCAGCTTGCCGGGATTGACGCGATCGTAGCTGGCACGCAGCAGACGGATAACGGCGCCGCGCCAGATTTCTTCTACCTGCTGTTTTTTGAAGAACAGGTCGCGCCAGACGCCGTGTTTGACATCGAGGCCGCCGCGGGTGATGGAGACATGAATGTGCGGATGCTGATTGAGCTGGCGGCCGTAGGTGTGTAGCGCACAGAAGATGCCGACCTCGATGCCCAGCTTGCGCGCGTGCCTGAGCATGGCGCGGGTGGCGCAGCGAAACAGGTCGTTGAGCAGCGGCCAGTTGTTGTTGAAGAACGGCCATAGCAGATGCGGCATAGTGAAGGTGATATGTTGCCAGTCGCAGTCGGGCAGGATGTGCTGCTGCTCGGCGATCCATTGCTCGGTTCCCTTGAGGCCGCAGCTGCTGCAGGCTTTGGATTTGCAGCTCTGGCAGAGAAAGCGTGAGTGAGTACAGTCAGGTGAGCTGCAGCAATAGCGGCGAACGCCCATGGCGCAGGTCCCGCAGGCAAGCATGCGCTCGACAGATAGTTTGGTCCAATCGCTGAGCTGATGGCCATTCTTCTCAAGGAAGCGATCCCAGCCATCGTCGTGCTGGAACAGGAGCTTTGCGGGTCGCGGTATGTACATGAAAGACAGTATAAAATATGGCGATGAGGGTGGAAAGGACTTCGGCTGCGCAGCAGACGGGCTCACGCCGCAGGCGTGCTACCGTT
>NZ_JASUAZ010000111.1:0-2243 GCF_030283135.1 Mixta mediterraneensis
CACGCATAACTCATTAACTATAAAGTTTAAAATGTTGATCAAAGATTCATTCTATTAAGGATTTTATAATCTATAAGTGTAGAAAGTTTTATAAATTACCATTGAATAGGTCTTGAGATATTGAACTTTGAACTAAATCCGTCGATAATGTGTCGCGAATCTACCAATACATTGGATTGCCTATTCCAGAGTGAGATGCGACGTAACTAAGTAGGTTATTTAGCTATGACCTTAAATAGCACGAAAACTGTGCATCGTACAAACTCGAAAATGTTTTCAATCAATTCGGAATCTAAAAATCAACCGGAATCAATGTAAAAATCATCAAAATCGGTCAATAGATACAAGTCAATCGACAGATCGATTCGGCAGAAGAACCGTTTGGCATCGTTCACATTGACACCGTAAGAAGATTGAATAAATACAGATCAACCAAAATAATATCCGCAACAGACAGTCGACGCATTCAGTCGTTTTGTGTGGGCAACGACATCGAAGACAACAACTGGATTTAACTTTGTCAACAATTGGCATTGATAATAGCAAGAAAAATTTGAACTACCTTGTGTACGAACTATGTTATGTTGAAAGATCGGCGGCTAAGTTGATGTTCCAGAGTGTCGTCTCAATGATCGGCTGCCACGTTGATGTTCCAGAGTGTCGTCCCAATGTTTGGCCGCTACCACCACCATTGTCATCCAAAGATATTGAAATGTGAAAATAAAAAAAATGTTAGTGAATGATCAGAGCAATTAGTTTTAAAAAATACTTAACTTGAATGAATATTCAACGGAAAAAACGGAACTTGAACATCGGCCATTATAATGATTTGAAACAAAAAAAGATTAAAACATCAATACCAATTGATGTATTGATGTTATATTGATGACCATCAGAAGTCACACCACCAACGCCATTGCCATTGCCATTGCCGTCCAACGATGATGATATGTGAAATAGGAACATCGGCACAAACATGAAAAGATGGTTGATGAAAGGCAAGAAACGATTGATGATCTACTTAGCTTTTTTTGATCGAGTTTATATACAAATTTTACGCTACTTCAGCAACACATTTGCTATGTTCAATGTGGTATGTAGGGTTAAAGTTAGTCATCTCAGTTTAAACTTTGATTGAACAGTAGTACAAGAAACGTTAGGCACACGAGTTTAAACTTTGATAATTTCATGTTGCCAATACACGTTAGGGTAAACATGAACTCTATGTCAAATCATGTACAACAATAGATGAGTGGGGAGAGTCAATCATTAGTTGTACAGTGAATTAATAAGGCTAACAATATGAATCATTTGTATCATGAATAGAACGATGAAATAGGTTCATCAATTCGAGTTAAATGTATCATCATGAGTCTAAACGCTTCATCGTTGCAATGCTATATCGGCAAATTTTGGTACTAAAACAATAAGCATAAACATATGGTCGAATAAAATTTGTATTAGGTAGCATATCAAATGAGAAAGATAGATATCGACATGAATACGCCAACATTCGTAAAATAGAAAACTGAACTTACAGAATTTTAAAGCTTACGAAGAATAAGCTGATTCATGATTTTGGTAAATTTTTTTGTAATTACCGAACGAAACTTTCAAGAATGATTTAGTATTAATAAAGAACGAATAATAAGTTTGTTAAATTATTTATTTTGATAAAATAAATAATAAATAAAATAAATCAATTAGGAAATAACAAAGATGGTAGTTTTTGGTTGGAAGAACCAATCAATTGATGATATATGTAAATAGATACAAATGATGAACGATGATGATAGTTGGCCGAATTGAGTTTCAAGATTTCATTAGTTGCGGATATCAATGCATTCGTGGCGCAATGTAATGATTGATTCCATTTGTGGCGTTTGTTGAATGAAGTTGTGTTTGTGTGTTTGTGAGTATTGCAATGAAATATACACATGATTCACAAAACAAAATGAATGATTCACAATTGATGAATGGTGTTTTATGTTAGGGAAAATGTTCAAATTATAGTTGAAAATATATACAAAACATTTATGTTAACTAGTTAAAATGGAAAATGGGGGGAATGGTTTCAGATGTACAGTATTACTATATTATATTTATACAAAACGCAAAAAAGCAGATCCTACCATGGATCCAAGTGTGACTTTTGTCGTCGTAATCGATTACGCCGTTTACGATTTAAAACATTGGTAGAGTCACGTTTGAAGCGAACATTGGTTGGATCGTCGGCCAATTGT
>NZ_JASUAZ010000112.1:0-2052 GCF_030283135.1 Mixta mediterraneensis
ACCACATAACTCAGCTATCTTGGAGATGATGACTTGCATCTGCAAGTAGGATCCAAGATAATTGTCCCAAGCCATTGGGGCCCTGTTCTCGGGTCCGTAATGAGGAGGGTGTGGTACGATGGAATAGCTATCAAAGCCCGTAAAACTTTGCTGTTATCAGCGTAATCACTTTTTGATTCCATTTCATTTCATTTCTATTCAATTAGTTTTTTATCTCTAACATTTTTATTAATTATGTATGTATGTATGTGAGTTTTATGTTATCCATCTATGTTAGAAACTTATTTTTATTTATTTATGATCAATGAATTATTTTATTTAGTTTTCTAGCTAGTATTTCTTTTTCATCTACATCTCTATCATATTAGAATTACTATTGAATGAGAATTGTATTAGTTGTTCTTGATAGAGAATTTTATTTTGTTTAATTCACTCTGCATTCTTCTTGTATGATTGATTGTTTATCCTTAGACATAGCTCCAATGTTTGAAAGTGTTTCACTTGAGATGATCCATCTTTTTCAACTATCTCTATCAATTTAGTTTTACATTGTCAACTATTGAATGAGAGTTGTAATAGTTATTTTTTTATATTCAATCTGCATTCCTCTTGTATGGTTGATTGTTTATCTTTACCCGAAATGATCTATTTGCAATTTCTTTTTACATTGCCCTCTTATTGGATCTATTTGCAATTTTTTTACACATTGCCCTCCGTATGATATCGTTGGATATCGTCGGCCTCTTTGCATATCTCTATGCATTGTATGTAAGTGTTTCTCTCGACCGCTGATGGGTTTTGGCACACACCATGCTGGTTCCACCATTAGTTGGACATAACGATGAAATGAAGTTCGTTCTTGATAGAGAATTTCAGTTATTTTATTTTATTTAGTTCAATCTGCAATCTTTTTCTATGAATGCTTATTTTTAGACATAGTATCAATGTGTCTTTGACCTTAAACGGTCCACGTGCATATCATGCATGCATTTTGTTTGATGATCTTTTCAATATATCTTTATCATTTTAGATTTACAATGTCAGCTATTGAATTATAAATATATTTATTCTTGATAGAGTTTTTTTATTTATTTTATTTAATTCAATCATTATTAATGCAATTTCTTTCTACATTGCATCTTGTGTGTGAGTTGTTGATCTAATTAGATTCATTTGCAAATTCTTTTCACATTGCCCTCCGTATGATATCGTTGGATCATATCGTCGGCTTCTTTGCATGTCTGCATTCAATCTGCATTCCTCTTGTATGGTTGATTGTTTATCCTTACCCGAAATAGTCTATTTGCAATGTAATTATACATTACATCTTGTGTGTGAGCCGTTAATCTATTGGATGCATTTTCTGTTTCTATACATTGCATCTTGTGTGTGAGCCGTTTATCTATTGGATTCATTCTCTATCTCTTTATACATTGCCTCCGTATGATATCGTTGGATCATATCGTCGGCCTCTTTGCATGTCTCTATGCATTGTATGTGAGTGTTTCTCTCGCCCGCTAATGGGTTTTGGCACACACCATGCCGGTTCCCCCATTAGTTGGACATAGCGAAAACAATTGAACCAACTTGGTGGTCAAGCTAATTGACGCCCGATTACCTGACTGGCGCATGCGTTCTTGTGACGAAGACCAGTGACGAGGACCAATTGGAGAAACCAAATGGAGAAACCAAATGGAGAAACCAAATGGAGAAACCAAATGGAGAAACCAAATGGAGAAACCAAATGGAGAAAACAAATGGAGAAAACAAATGGAGAAAACAAATGGAGAAGAAGAAAAAAACAAGTGGTTTGGAAAATGAAAAGTTTATTGTAATAATAATAAATAAAATACAAAAAAAATAAAAATTTTATTGATTAATAATAAAAGGTGTTCTCTCTCTTCTCTCTCCTCTCCTCTCCCCCCTTCGATACACTTACCTTTCTTCCACCCCCGCGATGTCTTCGCCAAGTTTCTGTTTATAAGGCTTAAAGTCTCACGTACAGGTACAGGCAGGCTAAAGAAACCTATTGTACGTCCAAGACTACCCATT
>NZ_JASUAZ010000113.1:0-1892 GCF_030283135.1 Mixta mediterraneensis
TCCCCCAGGTGCATAAGGGTAGCGATAAAATCAACGATGATTTCGGAAACCGGGTGTCCGTCGCTGCCCTGCTCATTCAGGCGCGCAAACAGCGCCAGCGCCTTAGCGGCCTTGATTGCCCGCTCTTCGTTGTCTTCGTCCATACTGCCGAAACACCAGTCCCCCTTTTCAATCAGGGCCAGCGTTTCATAATAGGCTTCATTCCGGGACATGTTTTTTCCTCCTGCGCCAGTCGGGGCGCTGCCGTAAAAGTTCGCTGCGTTATTGCGTGAATTAGCCGTTAATCACCTTCGTGATGCACTCCAGCGCCTCAGAATCCTGCGGGTAAAGTCGGCGTGCAGCTCCTTCGCCAGACTGGATCTCTTCCAGCCGGATAAACTGCGCCGCCAGCGCCACGACTTTTTGCAGCGCCCCGGCATTGACCTCAATTTTTCGATCGCGGGCGGCATCTTCGCGCACCTGCTTCGCCAGGCTCCAGACGGTATCTTTTCCGACGCCATAACGGCTGTGTGTACTGCATTCCGCGATTTCTGCCAGAACGGCTTCGGCCTCATCGTCAGTGAGGCTCATATCACTGGTGCAGTCATGGACATCTTCAGCAGTCCAGATCAAAAGGCTGATCCGCTGCTGTGGTTCAAAACTATCGAGAAGCCTTGCGCAAATTTCATTTACGTTACCGTGCATTGTAAAACTCCTGCGCCAGTCGGGGCGCTGCCGCGAAAGACCGGATGCCTTTCGATGTGATAATTATACGTCTAATGAGCCATGTTAATCAAGCAATTTTTCTCGCTCATAGCTGCTACAGGCAACGCTGTAGCCGTTTTCATCCAGTTCAGAAGGCCAGTCGTCACGCCCGCAACCTGACAGCAGGCAGGCGCTGAGGTGCCCTGGTCGATAGTCGAGATGCTGGCATGAGGCGCAAAGGTCATCATCTGAGATTGAGCGGCCTGCGAAGATAGGCGGCGCTCCATCAGTGGGAATTTCACGAATATGTAGCGTTGTCATTTTTTACTCCTGCGCCAGTCGGGGCGCTGCCGGTTAGCGATGCAGGGGGCTTTCGCCCCCTGCGGCAGTTCAGTCCTTACCCTTATCCTTCATGACTTTAATCAGCCCGGTAATGGCTGTAATGAGGGCGGCCACGGCCGTGATAATCTGAGGGAGGTTATGGAGGATTTCAGAAGAGGTCATAATGCACCTGTAAGGCTGTTTAGGAGGGTACTGATTTGAATCAGTAAAATCATTATACGTCTAACGAGCCATAGATGCAAGCAAAAAAACGCCCCTTGTAGGGGCGCTGTGATTATTTTACATACTGCCAGACATGCGGCGGGATCTTATCCCAGATGCGCCCCGATGCCAGCTCTGCGCGGCGATGGTCGGCGGCAGCCTCAAAAGCCTCGGTGTCCTCCGGCGGCACCTGTCCACGATCGCGCATGGATTCGTACATTTTTTCCAGTGTGTCCGGGTTACGACTGCGCCGAAAACGGAGAAGGTAAAAACGCCTCCGCGCCTGATAAACTGTTTCCGCCATGTATCTGCGTCCTGAGCGCCTTGTTATTTCGCATAGTATTCACGTTTTGGTTGAATAAGTCTTCGACTATACGCCCCTTGCGGGGCGTAGCAGGCGGTCAGCCCCAGGTGCTGTAAAAATGGCTTTCGTTAGGATCGGTCTTATAAGCCTGTTCGTACTCGTCAATGCTGACAGACGGATGCTCATGGTTTTCACGGATGCGACGGGTCACGGGTTCGCCTTTAAAGTCGTTCAATACCGGCTTTAACTCGCCAGACATCGCACTGTCTGCTTTCACCTGCTGCGCTGCGATGCGGCGCAGTACGGCGGTTTTCTTACCGCGCAGGGCGATCACCTGATAAAAACAGGTATTTGTCTGCTC
>NZ_JASUAZ010000114.1:0-1900 GCF_030283135.1 Mixta mediterraneensis
ACGCCAATGGCCACGTTACTTGATGGAAAACGGGTCTGGGCAGAAAAGAATCTGAACCAGATTTAATCTGACAGACACCTGTATAAATAACCGGTAACTGTCAGATCAGGTCTGAGCTAGTACACTTATGGCTTAATCTTGATGCCTGATACGAGGAGTTTTCCCGGTATGAAAAGACGAGTGTTGAATTTCTACCGTCACAACTGGTACTTCGTGGGAGGCATAATTTTTGTCGTCCTCTCGTTTTTTATGGGCTTCTGGGGCAGTTTATTCAGCCCCATTCAGGTGATTTTGATATTCAGCTTCATGGCGATGCTCGCTCATCAAGTTGAGGAATATGGCTACCCCGGCGGATTTCCAACGGTCACTAATTTAATGGTGATGGGAGAGAAAGATATTCCTGACCGCTATCCCTTAAACGCCAATCAGTGCATGATCAGCAATACGCTATTGACCTATCTCTTTTATATCGCGGCCATATCCTTTCCTGACCTCATCTGGCTCGGCCTTGCGCAGGTCGGATTGGGCTTGTTTCAGGTACTCGCACACGGCATTGCCGTTCCTGTACGTATAAAGCGTCTGTACAATCCTGGACTCGCAACGGCCCTATTCCTTTTCTTGCCCATTGGTATTTATTACATTTGGTACGTAACGATAAACCATATCGCAAGCCCGGGAGACTTCGTGCCTGGCATCTTCGCTACGCTCGGCGCGGTGGTTTTCCTGTTTTTACTCCCGATTATTCTGCTCCGAAGTAAACAGTCGAAATATCCATTTTCAGAATCCGAAATGGGCCGGAGCGCCGGACAAAGGTTTTGAGAGAAGTCATCGGGTTTTATCGTTACGGTTTTTCAAACAAACGCACCATAAAAAGCGGTGACCCGAGGTAGCTCGGTTCGCTATTCGTTGGGCAAAAAGCCTGCCGTGAACCCGCTCACGACCAAATCATGGCTTTATGTTTATTAAGGAAAGCACATGATCACCAATACTTACCAGGAGAGTTCTCCACTACATGGTTATATCCATCGAACGCTAAACCTAAGTCATCTACGGTTCTAAATATAAGTTCGCTAATCGAATATTTAATGGCTCAGCGTTAACAGTAATTCAGAGAATTTATAAATAATTCTGAGGTGTCAAATAACCGCATATTGAACGGCGGCTTCTCGCACAAAGCGGATATATACGAAGGGCAAGGTCCGCTATGAGCGAGGAGCGGA
Source organism: Mixta mediterraneensis (assembly GCF_030283135.1). Taxonomy (NCBI): domain Bacteria; kingdom Pseudomonadati; phylum Pseudomonadota; class Gammaproteobacteria; order Enterobacterales; family Erwiniaceae; genus Mixta; species Mixta mediterraneensis. The sequence goes on from NZ_JASUAZ010000114.1 coordinate 1,221, forward strand.
CGTTATGCTTTAGCGCTAACAGTTCAATCTTTAGACGTCATCACGATTCAGTTCGGATCATTTCTCTAAGATAATGATAAGGTTAAATCTCCCTATATCATCTGGACAGGTGTGAAAGTGAGCATTTCAGCGATACATGAATGGCGTATGAATGATTTTCTGATCAGTACAGACAATGCAAAGTTGAACTTACAGGCTGTGCATCAATATTTGACGAGATCCATATGGGCAAAAGGTATCGATCTGGAAACCGTTACGGCTTCAGTAGCGAACAGCCTGAACTTTGGCATTTATCACCATGAATCCCAGGCAGGATTTGCACGTCTGATAACGGACTATGCTACTTTCGCGTATCTTTGTGATGTATATGTACTTGAGGAATACCAAGGCGACGGGTTGGGAAGATGGCTTATGGAATGTATTCATAGCCATCCGGTGTTTGAAAAGCTTCGCAGGATTTTGTTATTCACAACAACTGCGCCTTGGCTTTATGAAAAGTTTGGCTATGAACCGGTGAATAAGAAAAACTACGCGTGGGCTATTACCCGGCCTAATATGTACTAGCTCAGACCTGATCTGACAGTTACCGGTTATTTATACAGGTGTCTGTCAGATTAAATCTGGTTCAGATTCTTTTCTGCCCAGACCCGTTTTCCATCAAGTAACGTGGCCATTGGCGT
>NZ_JASUAZ010000115.1:0-1846 GCF_030283135.1 Mixta mediterraneensis
GTTATTATTTGAATGTGTGTCTGTTTCATTTTTTATGCTATTTTATGAATCTATTTCGCTAGTAAATTTATCGAATATATCAGTATACTGTAGGAACCCAATGGGTCGTCCACATACGACACTCATTCTGGTTCACATCATACGTCATACTCATGTGCAGTCATGTCCTTTGCATTGCTTGCAATCTGACCCATCAATGATCAAGCGTTAGTCATTGGTCATACTGTTCAACTCTTGCTCACGATACTCTATGACTCGACGTTCATGTCTTGTCATTCGAGTGTCAACCAAGACTAAACTGGCGCCTCGTCTACAAAGACAAGGTGACCATCGATCAGTATAAAAGACCAATCGCATGGCTAGCTAAATCAGCATTGCTGGCATACCACTTGCCACAGCATCGCTCACTCACGACACTCTGCACTACTCTCATGACCTCCGTCATTGTGCTCGTGTCTCCATTCACTCCCTTGGTTCAATCGCTGGTTCCTGTCTTCATCTGTTACACTCCTTGGCTCCATCGCTGGTTCCTGTCTTCACCTGTTCTCTCTGTGGCAATCGCTGGCTCCTGACTACATCCGCTACACGCTCTCAACCCGAGTTCCTACATTGGTGACCCAGACACTCGGACAGCCTGACAGCAGCCCTGGTCATCTACATTGGTGACCCGGATAGTCGGACAGCGGCTCCACATTGGTCATCTACATTTATGACTCGGACAGCCGGACAGCAGCACTGGTCATCTACATTGGCTACCAAGACAAACAGTAGCTCCTCATGGGTGTTCACATCAAACTTCTCAACGATGCTTTGAACACAAGCTCCTCTACGGTGACTACACTGGGGACTGCAGTTTTGGCGTAGAACTAAGAAGGGAACCTTCCATTGTCGAACCTCAGATCAACTCAGAGCACTTCCCGGTTCTCTCGATTTTATCGACAATTTGAAGGAGTTGATGGACAAAAATGGAATCGTTTGGAACCCCTCCATTCGAATGATGTTGAAACCAAACTCTGGTGGATCATAGTCTCTCTACTTCGCCTATTGTATTCCACAATTCGGTCGAAAGTCGTCAACACTAAACCGATTCTTGGCTTAGCAGCTACAGATCGTAGGATCACAGCTGGCTCTTTTCAGAGCATGGAAATGCGACGATACTTTCATCCGCATCACCATCGTGCCGTACCACGAATTTTTCTCTCCACATGATACAACATCGTTATTGGATGCACCTTATCGACATATTCGATGCCGATGAATCCACAACGAACGTATCCAGGTGAAAACCTTGTTAGCATCACATACCATTGTGTGACATTAATCACAGACACAATCCACATTAATCAGTTGATGCAGGGAATCAACCTCCGTCATTGTGCTCGTGTCTCCATTCACTCCCTTGGCTCCATCGCTGGTTCCTGTCTTCACCTGTTCTCTCTGTGGCAATCGCTGGCTCCTGACTACATCCGCTACACGCTCTCAACCCGAACTCTTACAATATAACTGTTAGAAAGTAAAACGTTTAATTCATTTCATTTCGTTACGAAATTACATAAAATTAGAAAATTATAATTGAAGTATATCATACATTGTTGTATATTGAAAGAATTTAGTAAAACGTTTAAAAGATGATTATAAATAAAATATAAATACGTTGAATTGATGTGAATGAATGTGGAATGTGAATTTACATATGATAAGGTTTGTGTCGTTCATGATGTACAGGACACTTCAAGTTGAACTCTGACACTTCCCATTGTCCTGTAGACCATTCTTCATACCAGACATTGTAAAGGACTGACCAAAATCATGTATTTTAACAAGTTGAGCCAATGATTCCTTAATC
>NZ_JASUAZ010000116.1:0-1719 GCF_030283135.1 Mixta mediterraneensis
GGTCAGTTGCCCTGCCGGTAATTCGATGCCTGTTCTCTCAAGAGCAGACCTAAACGCGCCATAACAATCACTAAATAGCCGACCTGCTCGGTCATCTGGTAGGGTGTTAAATAGCTCCTTGCTAATAGGGACGGTGCGGTTTTTTTTGCCCTTCGTGTTGATATAAGTGATTTTGAAATTTGTGAGCTGACTTTTTTTTAATTGTTCGGCTTCAGACCAACGTGCGCCAGTCGCAAGGCAAATTTTTACCACATTGACCAAATCCTGATTTTCATGGCGCTGGCATTCAGCAAGCAGTACGGCGATCTGTTCCTGATTTAGCCAAGCCATTTCCATTTCTTCAGTGCGGAAAGGGCGCATATTTTTTAGCGGGTTTTCTCCTTTCCATTCGCCAAGCCGATTAAGCTCATTGAATACTGCGCGAAAGTAGGCCAGCTCAAGATTAAGTGTTCGAGGCGATACCTCTTTAACCCTATTTGAACGGGCATATTCACCCTTTAGCCTCTTTTCCCGGTAGCGGGAAAACATCTGCGCATCGAAATCGCGTGCGAGCGGTTCGCCCATACACTCAAAAGCATGATGCATCGCTAACTGGCGTTTGAGACCGTCTTTGAGGGTAATACCGTGAGCGCTATACCATGAGTCAATTAGGTCTTTTAACGTGCGTCTGTCTTCCTTTTCTTCCTGCCACGGGTTTTGTACTGTGTACTGTTCAAACGCCAGCGCCTCGCCTTTGGTGGCGAATTTCTTTCTGATGCGTTTGCCTTTTGCCCCGTTCGGATAAAGCTCGCAAATCCAGCCGCCAGCAGGGTTTTTACGGATCGCCATCAGTTAACCTCACTGTAGATACCCACCACACGACCAATCAGTTTTATTTCATCAAAGCCGCATTCAAAGGGCACTTTCCCACCTGCAACGTGGAGTTTCTTGCCGGGGAGAATGGTTAACTCGCGAATGCTGTTTGCTCCTTCAATATCTACCAACCATAGGCCATCGGAATGTGGGGAATCCTGATCAACAAAATGCAACTTTCCTTCTGCTCGAACTGCAATCCCTTTTGATATCTGCGTACTCAAAATATTAGGGTCAATACTCAATGTGGAATTTTTCTCAAGAACACCATCCTTGAGAATATAAAGATCCATTTTTTTAGGATCAGTGATTGAAGGGCTGGTTTCGAATTGTTCCCCCTCCCCGGTCAGAATCCACCTGAGACTTGCACCAGTTTCAAGCGAGCAGAACGCCGCTAGATCGTAAGAGATAGTGCCGCGTGTGTATCGGTTCTGCAGGGAACTTGGTGACATTTCGAAGTGATTTGCGAGCTGCAATTTTTGGGTGAAGCCATAAACAGAGATGATCCTGTCAAGGATAGTTAGAGGCTCGAAAGTGTTTTTGTTTATGCTCATTAGTGTTTTCCATGTTGACCAATGCTCAAAAGTTAATTACATTGCTCATCAGTGAGGTGTGTATGTTGGCAAACATTGGTGAATGAGAGGCCAACATTGTCTAAAACAGTAAATAGGGAATCATGCATCATGGCTTCTGAAATCGCAATCATCAAAGTACCAGCCCCCATCGTTACCCTGCAGCAGTTGTCAACAACGGGTAAAAAGTGATCCGCTTACCATCACCACCAACGGTTTAATATTGATCCACCGTTTTACTCAGGATTAGCTTCCGCGATAATCCCTGCCTTTCGTTTCTGTTTCAGTCGATAGC
>NZ_JASUAZ010000117.1:0-1799 GCF_030283135.1 Mixta mediterraneensis
TTTGAATAAGTTTTATTGCCACCATTTTTCTTTGAACATGATTCACAAAGATATTTATTAGGGCCATCCAAAATTTCGGGCTTAATAAAATTTTTGAAAAGCGTTCCAAGATCACGATTATCAAAGCAATCATCTGAATATGCTAATCGCTTCATTGCTAAATCGAAAAAGTTTGATCGAAATTCAGGTTCAATATGTGATATCAGATAATCATCTTCAAAAGAATTAGCTTTACTACTTTCTTTAGCGTTAGCCGAAATTCCAGAATCAGAACTTGATGCAGATATATTGTTACCGTCTTGTGTAGAATCTGAATCTATTTTGCATTGTGTCGAAATTAAATTTATTTCATCGACGGTAGCTGAATCTTTATTATCAAACACTTTTTCATCTTCATATAAATGTTGAGGGAGTGAAGATCGGTCATCAACAGCATATTCAAATTGATTGTTATCACAACCGATTTCTTTATCATCTTCCCCACAACCAGAGTCTGAACCAGTTTCATTTTTTACTAATCTTCTTATTAAACATTCAGAATCGATTTTTGGTGAATTTTTAAGCTCGCAACTATCCCCAAGATTAAGTATCGAATCATTATTTTCACTAATTGAAGAATTAACGAATAAAGAATCATCAATATTTAGGTTCTGTTTATTAACAGGAGAAGCACAATCAAAATCATCTGAAATACGATCTGGTTTCAATTTGTTTTCAGAATCAGAACAACAAATAGGTTGGCATTTTGATAATGAATCGATATCTTGATTTATCAATATATTTTTGAGAATAGAGTTTGGTTCTTTTGGAGATAAATTTGACTCTGTATTAAATGTGTTATTGGTATTTTCATAATCTTTATATGAAGTTTCGAATGTTTTCATTTCTGTCAATTCGGTCTCTAAATTATCAGAAGAATCCTTTTCAACACTTGGATTTATCAAGTCTTCGGGTATATCCGTTAGACTAATTAGCTGAGGAAAATCTTCATCGTTAGATTGTTCTTCAATTGATTCATTTAATCTTTTTTTGTTCTCCAAACGAGATTCGCGACGAGCAGCTTTCTTTGCAGCACGCCTTTGTTTACGAGTTGCACAATGATTATTATCAACGGATACTGTTGAATCTAAATTTGGTTCAGGCTCAGTAATAAAATTTGTTATTTCAGATTGATTCCATCGTTTTCCTTTTTTATTTCTAGAGTAATTTACATTAGTTGTGTGTTCTCGTCTATTTTCATCAACGGTTTTATTATTTGAGTGCAAATTTAGTGATAAAGATAAATCCATAAATTGTTCAAATGTAAATGAACGATAATTGCACTCGGAACAATGAATAAATGAAAGTAGTTGACCACCAAAAATGGCATCTAGAACCGTATGGTTGGCAGTTATTTTAAATCTTTTTGCTTTTGCTCTATCTTCTTCAGTAGGACATTTTTTATCTTCAATAGAAAGTCCTTTGATCAATGCATCAGCTTGACGCTTTTTCTCTGCTTTTTTTAGTATATCAATAAGAGAAATTAACAGCTCTTGCGAATCTTGTTGAGCAAAACCTTCAAATTGACTTCGTTCTTTACGAATCTCTCCTAATAATATTCTTGGATTTGTATTTCTAATAACATTTATTGTAAATTAATAAATTAATCAACTATTGCAATAATAGATAGATAGTTTACCTTAATCCTTGAAATATTTCCCGTTGAAGATTCATAACAGTAGCTATTATTTTAGATGGTGGTTGAAGCGTTAGATGAAGTTGTTCTGAAACAAAGTAATTTGTTTCAGCCTTTTGTGCCT
>NZ_JASUAZ010000118.1:0-1791 GCF_030283135.1 Mixta mediterraneensis
AGCGAGGAGATATCGTAAATGTTGTTTCAGATAATTTTGTAGGGTCTGGTATGTCTTTCCTGGTAACTCTGAAAGAAGGTAAAAATTTCCACAGTTTTATTTATAATTACGAAAAGGAGCTGCTCTCATTTCCGGTTGCTACTGCAGCCCCTTTTCTGGTAGCAGATCCCGAGACACTCAAGCAGCTTGTAGTCATATGTGATGGCAAAGACACTAGATTTTACCAGATCGACAAGGACTCATCCGATGAGCCCACCATAGTAGAGAAGGAAGACTTTAGGCTGGATGTAATACTCCACCCAGAGCACACAAGCTCTATTATAGACCTTACTGGAGACTTGAAACCTAATCTTGTTCTCTCTACGATAGAAAAAGGCAAAAGATTCCTGCGTATTTACGATTTTTATTCCGAAAAGCCTAAGCTGGTCCAAACGATGCCGTTACCCGACCAGATGGGACCAGCACTCTTCCTAAACAACAACAAATCGCAGACCTTTGACTTAATATACGTCTGTGTAGAGGATGGCAAATCGCATATTAAAATACATGAGAACTTGAATACTGTAGACAAATCAAAGCTCTCCAACGAAATAAAAGCCTTGAAATACTTTCAAGGAGTAGAGTCCGGCAAAGTTTTCGAGCAGAAAGCTACCAGAGAAATAAGCATACGTAGTATATTTGATACAGAAGCCGTCCTGAAGGACAAGAATGGAATGCCCACAGGCCTATTTCTAGCTGATGTGGAGGGAACAGACAACACAGACATATTAATTACTCTAAAAGACGGGTCCGGTGCCTACGTTCAGTCTGTAATCTTGAAGGATGATGAGTTCATTCAACCAAAATACAATAAGCATATGAAGGAGCACAAAGATGTTCTTTCCGTGTCAGTCTTTGGCTTTAATCTATACGACAACCAAGACCTGCTGATTAACCACATAGAAAATGGAACACCCGTCCTAAAGGTCCTAAACACCAAATCCTTGTCTAATAAAGCCAGGCTTAAGGTTATTACGCTCCATTCTCACTTAAAAGGGGACCGTCCTAAGAAAGGAGATCTCAATTTACACATCGTTTTTGGAGCCACATACTTCGTTTCCCAAACAGATCACAATGGCAAGACATTTTATTTTAAAGTGGCACAATCTACCCACACTTCGTATCCATCTATGCAGTCGCTGCGTATCTATATTACACTTGAGGAAGAGAAGCGTCCACTGGAATATATTATCGTCCACACTAATTATTATTATATAGAATCCGTATCAAAAATAAAGCCGTACTTTTATCGTCGAGATATTACACCAACCATACTTTTGGTCTTCTCAATTTTCGAGAAAGAGTGGCATATGAAAGAAATTGTTTCAATCAACTATTCATATACTGTTATATTGTTTTTCTGTGCACTGTTCCTCTTTAACCTCTTCTTACTGATATTTTGCACTTTCTCTGCTATGCAATATGAAAGAGCAAGAAAAGGAGAATATGCCTATTTTTATCCAGTACTCACAACCATCTAAATAAATCGATAATATTGATGTTCTTTTAGCAGCAATAGCTTTGTTGGAGTAAATATCTTCGCTTAAAACTATTTGTTGGCAGGAAGTTATAGATATTTCATTCATCATATCTCACATAATTGAATGATGCTTTCTAAACGAGTATCTGGTGTGGTTATTTATAACCATGGGTAGTTATTTAAAAGATAATATGTAACATCTAACATGTATCTCTTTTGACTTCCGGCGAGGCAGCGAACCTGATGAGGAGGAGCAAGAGGAGAGGATGGCC
>NZ_JASUAZ010000119.1:0-1652 GCF_030283135.1 Mixta mediterraneensis
ACTGAAAGATAAGCTGAAAAGCGGTCAACTCCAGAAGAAAACGAAAGCAACAACGCTCGAATGATTCAAAGGGGGTGGGTCAGTTTTACTTTGGCAGGGTGGGTCAGAATTCGATCGGTATTGACACCTTCGCCGTTCTCGCCACCACCATCCATTATAGGCCCCGGATTATAGAGATAGTTTCGACCATGATTTGACAAACCATCCGGGTACATCTGATTAAGGAAATCAGCTAATTCAGGCTGTTCAGGCGGGTAGTGCCCTAAAGATACGCGACAGAATGGATACAAACTATTTGCAGAATCGAGCGTGTAATACTTTTCCAACAGGGGGACATCCTTATCAAACCAGTTAAATGACGAGGCTGTATGCCGATATCCAGTAAACCGCGTTAATAGCCGCCGAACATCCCCAACCTCATTCTGACAGTGAAAGAACGACCAGCCCGGTGCTCTAACACCAGGCTGGTCATCAACCCACAGGTATGCACTGTGAGCCGACCAAGGTTCAGTCAGTCTCGCGAGACATGACTAGCCTGCCATATTTTCATTGATTGCAAAAGGCTTACGGATAATGAAAGAACAATCTTTACCTATCGTTCCATGGATTGGCGGCAAACGTCGTCTGGCTAAGCATATTCTGCCGCTGTTCCCGGCCCACACCTGCTATGTGGAGCCGTTCTGCGGGGCAGCTGCGCTCTATTTTCTCAAGACTCCCAGCAAGATCGAAGTCATTAACGATATCAACGGGGAACTGGTGAACCTCTATCGAGTGGTCAAGCATCATCTGGAAGAATTTGTCCGCCAGTTCAAATGGGCGCTGGTCAGCCGTCAGATTTACAAATGGTTGCAGGATACGCCGGAAGAAACGCTCACCGACATTCAGCGTGCAGCTCGGTTCTACTACCTGCAGAAACAAGCATTTGGAGGCAAGGTCGCGGATCACACATTCGGTACCTCTACAACCAGTGCGCCGCGCTTCAATCTGCTGCGTATTGAGGAAGAACTGTCGATGGCACACCTGCGTCTGTCGAGAACGCTGATAGAGCATCTGGACTGGCACCAGTGCATAGAGCGATATGATCGCCCGCATACGCTGTTCTACTGTGACCCACCATACTGGGGAACAGAGGGCTATGGCGTGGATTTTCCGATAGGGAACTACATCCACATGTCGGAACTGGCGCGGAACATCAAAGGGAAAATGATTATATCGGTGAACGATATCCCTGAAATGCGGCAGGCGTTCAACGGACTGAACATTCAGACAGTTGATATCAGCTACAACCTGAAGGTCACAGGTAAAGCTACGCCACGGAAAGAATTAGTGATTTGTAATTTTTAATTAAATAGAATCGTTAATAGGTCGCCGAATTTGAACCCACTTACAATGGATTATGCTATGAAATTTAAGATCGCTGTTCTGATTTCTACCTTTTTAGTCGCTGGAAATACTATGGCTGATAGCGTCATGAAAGCTGAATTTCATTCAATGCAAGAATGTCTGTCAGCTATAAAGGCAAATGGTGGCGAACCACTCAAAATCATTCAGGATAAGCCAGACATGGTGACTGGGCGATTGCCTAACGAGAAAATGTTCGCCTGCGAAAAGAAAGAGACAGGGTCTAAAGGCACTTACTTTGAAGGTTGGTT
>NZ_JASUAZ010000120.1:0-1748 GCF_030283135.1 Mixta mediterraneensis
TCTGAACATTGACGAATGCCGTGTAAGTCAAAGTTGAACTATAAACTTAATTTTTGATATATTTTAATGTTTAAGAACATCGACGGATGCTGTGTGAACATCGACGGATGCTGTGTGAACATCGACGGATGCTGTGTGAACATCGACGGATGCTGTGTGAACATCGACGGATGATGTGTGAACATCGACGGATGATGTGTGAACATCGACTGATGATGTGTGAACATCGACTGATGATGTGTGAACATCGACGGATGATGTGTGAACATCGAAGGATGATGTGTGAACATCGAAGGATGCTGTGTGAACATCGACGGATGCCGTGGGAAGATCGACGGATGCCGTATGAACATCGACACGACACGACACGACACGGTCGATGTTTGGATGATGATTATTATGGCGAAGAAGTACCAATATTGCAAAAATGTTTACCTACTAACCAACTTGTTAAGACGACTAATTAAGATGCGTCGATTTGGATAAACATTTGAATGGAACTTGTGGTTGGATTTGAATCGATTGGATTGTTGATTCAATAGGAAGTTTAACTAGAATATTGTTTTCGTTACATGGTAGCTTCACGTATCATTGTAGAAATGTCTCTTTAGTTAAGTTGCTTCAACTATAACAAGATCAATGATGAACTACAACAACTTGGCATCAAATTTGAATCAATTGGATTGAGGTTTTGATATGAAATTGAACTAAACACAATTGAATTAAAAACAACGCACCATCACGCCTAATTTCAGTTTGGACTCAAACGTACAATCCCGCCTAATTACAATTTGAAGACAACGCATCATCACGCCTAAATTCAATTTGGACTCAAACGCACCATCACGCCTAATTTTAATTTAAACACAACGCACCATCACGCTTAATTTTAATTTTAACATTAACGCACAATCACGCCTAATTTCATCACCATACACAATTAATCGAGCATCAATTCAAACACAAACGAACAATCACGCCTAAATTCAGTTTGGACTCAAACGTACACTCATGCCTAATTTTAATTTAGACTCAAACGCACCATCACGCCTAAACCCAATATAAACATAACGCACCATCACACCTAAATCCAATATAAACACAACACATCATCACGCCTAAATTCAGTTTGGACTCAAACGTACACTCACGCCTAATTTCAATTTAGACTCAAACGTACACTCACGCCTAATTTCAATTTTGACTCAAACGCACCATCACACCTAAATCCAATATAAACACAACACATCATCACGCCTAAAGTCATTTTGAACTTGAACGTACACTCACGTCAAATTTCAATTTAATCACAACGCACTATACAAAAGATCACTACTTGATCTATTGAGTTGGTGCTAAAGTATTTGTACATGATGTGTATTGAACAGGTCGTGTCGCTACTAGTATTGAAAATGTGGGCATATAAATTGTATATAAACATTGGTTGTCGTCGACATGAACATTGTCATTTGCTGCTGATTGAACAAGGAGAAGATGACGACTGGTTGGACTTGGTCGACTTTCGCATGCATCAATTTCAATAGCTTCGATGTCCAACTTGGATGGCATTTGCTTGACTTTAAATTGGCTTGACGATGGCAACTTATTCGATGTTGGAATGGCAACTGTTTTCAATTTGGATCGATGATCAACAATTCAATAACGAAGTAAACGTGAACGATAGAATAGTCATTGATGCTTGTACAAATGGTAAGTGTCCATACTTGATTTATTGCTTTTGATGAAAC
>NZ_JASUAZ010000121.1:0-1718 GCF_030283135.1 Mixta mediterraneensis
CAGTGTGATTGCCTGTTGCTGGCAATGGCCCAGGCCCGTCAGGAAAGATCCTTCTCTCCAGAGATGCAAATGTCTCGTATGCCTCAGCACAGAAGTATATCTTGTCATTTTTGTACACAAAAAATGATCTAAGCCATTTCTTCGCATAGGCGAGGAGGGTCTCCTCGAATTGAGGATCAATGCCATGATCAGACTCGCTAGAGATGCTTTCAGTGAGTACTGTTCTTCTCAGCTGTATTTTGTGTTTTGTAGCAGTAGTACTATTGGCTGTAGAGGCAGTGCTCCTGGTAGTAGCGGTGGCACTATTAGTAGTAGAACTCTCGCTACTTTCTGATACATCTCTTGAAGTATCTCTCTCATCGTTTATGGCACCTAAGGTTGCCTCAAGCGCGTAATTAATATTCCCGTTCAGGACAGAGGCTTGTCTGATCGGTCTCCTTCTAGGGTTGTTATTTGACAGGCTTGATGGGTTGTGCATGCTGTTCAGAACCGAGGACTGTCTGATGGGCCTACCACGTATTTCTTCTTCTCCTTCTATGGGTTTGTCTCGAGAATCCATTCCTCCATCAGAGTCATCACCCTTAATTACTATGCTTCTTATCGCGGTTCTTCTAAGAGGCCTCTGTCTCATATTAAACACAGGCTCGTCTTCATCCTCACTGCTTTCAATCACGCGTCTAAGGCCTCGCATCTGTTCGCTCTCTTCAGTGAGAATATCCTCTGACTCGGTGCGTGTGGAACTCTCCTCAGTGCTCATGGCCTCGTCCCAGGTCTCATCATCCTCGCTAGACGAACTCTGGGTGGCTGGCCCGTCCTCGGTTGCAAGGTACAGGTTGTAGAAGGTGTTCTGATCGAGCTTGTCCTTCAGTAGGTGCTGGGCAGCAAGCTCTTCCAGTTCAACCTGCAAGCACATCCTTTTGGACCTTATTGTGTAGTTCTGTGCCTTCCAGTTCACATTAATATTCATGTTGGCATCGAATGTCATTCCAAATGGACTATTGGTGCCAATAGTGTCTGTTTGACGGGAGGACACATCCAGATCCTGTGGAAAGAATTGTTGTTGTGGAGGATGTATCGGAGCACACACCGAGTACGCCCGGATAACACCACGATCATCACCGGTTATAAAAAATCTGCCATCGGCGCTGAACTCGCAGTCATTTACGGAAATGGGAATATCTCCACTGTAGATCTTCCGGACAGCACCCGGTGGCTGTGTGTGTCGGGTATTGGAAAACACCACGCGGGCATCACATGAAAATGGCCTCCAAGAGGCACAACCTGCAGTATTTGCCGGGCCATCGCATGCCACTTCATACATTTTGAGTCGCTGGCCCACAATGGCAAATATGTTCAGGAACGGATGGGCGTAGATGCATCCAAGCTCTGCCTGGAAAGAGCTAATCTCGTGTCTGTCGTCGTAAATGCGCACGACACCATCAGCAGAAAGAGTCACCAACCAGAAATTCGGAAGAAAGCACATCCGGTCGACATTCGCAGTCTCTCCGGTGGCAAGAACAGAGCGTGCCCAGTGGCCCGGTAGGTTCTTACGGTGCCTGAAGCTTCCGAGGCCGCCACCACCCTCCGGATAGAATGTATAGACACAGATCTGATCGCCGCTGGACGCAGCAATCTTAAGGGCATTCTTGCAAGCACAGAGCGTTTGAGTGCGGTATTCTTCCAGGACTATTACAGAGTCTGGAGTGTATGTATCGTAC
>NZ_JASUAZ010000122.1:0-1649 GCF_030283135.1 Mixta mediterraneensis
ATGTAGTACTAGCAGCACCAATTAGGGGAGTTGATTTTAATCCTTTCAGGCAAGGCATCTGTCAGAGGCCTTAACTTTACTTGGGTCGCCGCTCATAATTGGAAATGATGTGACCCACATGAATGACTAGTGTTTAGAGAACTTTGACTCTGCAGCATTGAGAAACAAGCCACAAGTTTAAGTTCTTAAAACACTCGTCGTAGTGAATGGAAGTGATGGGAAACGTTTCTAGTCGCTATGACGATACCGTCAATGTCGACTTAGGCGTTTCGCGCACCAGATCGTAGCCATATAGCGTATTGCACTGTATTTTAGAATTCAGTAAGGATTATCTTCATTTGGAATATTGTACTATTCAAAATGGAAATATCCTTTTGAAGGATTCTGAATGCAGTGTAATGACGGCAGTTGGATTGGAGACGAACGTTCCAAATATTCCAATAACGGCCGGTTGTAGGAAGTAAACAAACTTCGTTTTCAGGAGCGGACGAAGTATTTAGTATAGGGTCCCCATCGGCGGTGGACTCAGTAGTATTAGTAGAGTAGTAATTGTAGATGAGAAGCCTCTCTGTAGAATGTGCAGTGAAAGCACATTTGTAGTAATTGGAGAAGAAACTTGGAATGTATTAGAACGTTCGCAAGTTCGTTGCGTTTGACATTGGCAAATCTTACGGTTGTCAAGCCATTAGCAACTTTCTTGACGTGGCGGATATAGTCCGACCGCGTCTTGCAGAACTTGCAGTTTAGCAGTACTTTGGACTGCGAAGTCTGGAACAAGGGCAAGTAGTGCCGACGTTGTATTGTATTTTGTATGTCTGCATACAGGGAAAATTTGCCCAAACCGGTTGTACTTCCTACACATTTCGTGTTGGGAAGTCCAGTTCCAGCGTAGATGAAATCATCTATAGTTGTAGCAGGATGTAGAGGAACTTGTAGTAGCGTATGTAATTGTAGTAGTAAGAAGTAGTCATTGGTCTCAATGATGAAGCTTTAGGATAGTCTCAGCTTTGGTGTAAGCAAAGCGGACTATACCGAAAGATATCATTTGTAGACGAAGTGTATGACTCGATGCTCAACCACCAAAGGCCAGCTTGTAGAAGGAGTCGTAAAGTAGAGAAGTAGAAGAAGAGAAGAGCCTTTGGCGGCGGTAACATACGTACGAGTATGTTGCCATGAGCATTACTAAGAAATAACGGGCTTGTAGAGTAGTTTCGCATGGGGAAACGCCCAATATTTCTTGCTCAAGTAGTGAGGCAAGTGTGAATTGTAGAGGAATTTGCAGTGCTAGCAGTCTGCAAACTCTTGTAGAAGTTTGTAGGAATCGAAGAAAGAATGGTAGAAGTGAGTCATTAGCGACCATTGTAAGTACTTAAAAGTAAGGACAATAATGTCCGAAAGTAGGGAGAAGAAGCAGAAAAAGAAGTTGAAGAAGTATCGGTTTCGAGCCATTTTTGAAGAAGGTTTACTGTGTAGAACACATTGTGTAAGATGAATTTTCTCACATGATTTTCTGAAATATTCACTTACAGAGCCGGCCGGGTCCTCTGCCGGGAAGAGAAACCTTCCCGTGAGTGATTGTAGTATTGTAGAAAGTAGGTGAGGAGATGCCCGGGATGTCCACCATTGAGGTACCAGGCCTAGTTTACATC
>NZ_JASUAZ010000123.1:0-1320 GCF_030283135.1 Mixta mediterraneensis
GCTAATATGCTGTCAGCCCTTTCTCTTTCATCATCGCCTTTGCTTTTTCTGACGATAAATAGCTGATAAATTCGCTCGCTGCTTTTTGCTGCTTCGTAGAACGCGTCACCACTGCGCCATACAGCGTGTCCTGCTGCGCTGCCTGCGGGATCAATCCCACAAGCGTTATTCCCTTCACCGCTTTCAACTCACTGTTTTGCTGAAAACCAATGCTTGCCTTACCCTGCGCAACCGCTTCACCAACAGGTGTTGCTGGCACGGTAAATATCTTATTCGCTGTTTTCTGGCCCAGACTGAGCTTTTTCAACATTGCGGTACGAATATAACGACCGCTGGCGCTGTCCGAGACCGCAATGGAAGGTGCTTCGGTCAATACCTGTTTAAACTTCGCCACAGTGCTAATATCAGGTGGCGTCACGCCTTGCTTAACTGCCATGGCAATCCATGAATGCGCCAGGATTTTATGCGTTTCAGTCTGAACCCACTTCTTTTGCTCAAGGGGTTTGATGGCGTAATCGACCATAACCAATACATCCGCATCATCATGCCGCGCCAGCCTGTTCGGGATCGCCTGCGCCGTGTCTCCCATTGAAGGGGCAGCTTCCAGCGCGATCTGATTACCGCTTTGCTGTTGATAGTCGGTCTTTAATGCCTGGATAACCGGAAACATACCGCCCGAACAAAACACTTTTAGCGTTGCCGCCCAGCCGGAATTAACCGTTAATAACGTCATAATCAATAACGTAAAGTACTTCATTTTTTATCCTCGCCTTTGTCATAAAACACCGGTTTAACTGGGATTGTAAATAACGACAATTGCTACCGGTTGTTAAGCTGAGGTGTCTCACGTTTTAGCTGTTTTTTATCTGTAACATTTCATGAAGTTGTCGATACGCCTCGACTATTTCTTCCAGTGAAGCACGATTTAATCCGCTCGGATTGGGCAACACCCAAACCTGCGTTTTACCCATAAAAATCGGTTGCGCTCCCCACTCCACTTTATTTTTTCGAAACGCGCGTTTAAAAGCATCTTTACCCAGAATAGCTAAGGCCGCAGGCTGATATTACAGCACTTTTGCCATTAGGCGTTCGCCACCATCCTGTAATTCAATTAACGATAATTCGTTTGCCTGTATGGTTGGGCGCTCTACTAACATCGTGATACCACAGCCGGTTTCCAGTAAACGCTGCTCTTCTTCTGGTTTGAGTTGTAAATGAGTAAAACCCGCCAGATAAATGACTTTCCAGAATCGATTGCCGGGATGGGCAAAATGGAAGCCAGTATGCGCAGTCGACCGTCCAGGATTGATACCGCAAAAC
>NZ_JASUAZ010000124.1:0-1562 GCF_030283135.1 Mixta mediterraneensis
GTAAAACACTAATCTCCACTCTGGTCTCCAATGTCATCATTGGCAGTGCCTTAAAACTGCCATTTTTACCCTAGGTGGGTCAGATTTACATCGGCAGGTGGGCCAGTTTTACATCGGTAGCGACAGCCAGCCCGGCAAAGGTCGTAACGTATGGTTCTGTACCGGCTATACGCTGGCGTCCGATCGCACCAGCTGCGTGGCGCTACACGATTGTGATATTGTCACCTACGAACGCGGTATGCTGGCGCGCCTGCTTTATCCCCTGGCCAATCCCTCATTCCAGTATGAGTTTTGTAAAGGCTTCTATGCCCGGGTAGCTGACGGTAAGTTAAATGGTCGTGTCGGACGCTTGCTGGTAGGCCCGCTGCTGCGTTCGCTGCAAAAAGTTTACGGTCACTCCGAGTATATTGAATATCTTTCCAGCTTCCGCTATCCGCTCTCGGGTGAATTTGCTATGCGTACTCACGTGCTGAACGGCATCAAAATTCCGGGTGACTGGGGACTGGAGATTGGTGTGCTGTCGGAAATTTACCGTAACTATACGACCCGGCAAATTTGTCAGGTAGAAATTGCGGATAATTACGATCATAAGCATCAGCCGCTGGCTGAAGATGATGGTACCGGCGGGTTAAAACGTATGAGCAATGACATCGTACAGTCACTGCTGCGTAAGCTTGCCACTATGGGCGTGCCGCTAACCAGCGATTCGTTCCGCGTCCTGAAAGCCACCTATTACCGCAATGCGCTTGATATGATGGAAATCTACAATCACGAAGCCACGATGAACGGTCTGAAATTCGAACAGCACGTTGAAGAAGCGGCGGTAGAGATGTTTACGCAGTCGATTCTCGAAGCGGGCCAGGCGTTTATTGAACGCCCAAACGACAAGCCATTTATTCCGAGCTGGAGTCGCGTTCAGTCTGCTTTCCCGGACATTCTACAGCGCATTTATCAGGCTGTTGAAGACGATAACGAAGGCAACGTTTAATGCCGACGCGGAAGCGGCCTGGGGTTTTCCAGCGAAAACCTGCGGTCCGCTTCCGTTTCCGACTGCCTGTAATAACGCAAGGCTGTCTTAACTCGCCCTCTGTTGAGGCGGCGTCGAATGACTGAGTTCGTCAGAACGGAAGGCTTCACTTCGTACCGCGTAACCGTCATACCAACGGCACTCTACCATGCCGCTGGCATGGCCGGTTACTACCATCATTTGTCCGTCTTCCTTATGCTGAACCTCATCACTGATTGCAAAAACCATGCTGCGCCCCTCCTGAATGATTTTAATTAGACCGTTTTCTTTATAGCAGGAGAAAAAGAGTCTTGCCTGTTACGGCGCGCAGAAAATTGGTAAATTCAGAATTAAGCAGAAGGAAATATTGAAAATAAAAAAAGCGGATAAAAATTATTATCCGCTTTGAGGAAACATTACCCTGTTATATTAAATGTACTAGCTCAGACCTGATCTGACAGTTACCGGTTATTTATACAGGTGTCTGTCAGATTAAATCTGGTTCAGATTCTTTTCTGCCCAGACCCGTTTTCCATCAAGTAACGTGGCCATTGGC
>NZ_JASUAZ010000125.1:0-1525 GCF_030283135.1 Mixta mediterraneensis
TTGTTAACCGATGCGATCCCAATTTAATGTCTATGTGCGAATGTACGATTGTGTTGAAAATCGGTAGTTGTATTCGCCTTTCCGAAAAGAAAAGGACGAATTATCACATTTCACTCCAATGTGGATAGTTTTGTTTGTTAAATCGTTTTCGTCCACGATAAGCGATAGTTAAGGTTTAACTAATGTCCACATATATATATATAATATCGAGGTCGACGACGAATGCAACTTGGTTTCTGGTTATGACTGGCTGACTGATTAATACGACGTATGCAATATGATGACGATGGCAACAACCCTATTGTGTCGTCCCATTGGGAAATGATGATGATGATGATCATCATCATCATTTAAGAGATGTACACTTGCATTTAGTAAATATGCCTTTCAAAACATTGGCATATAAAAGATGGATCAATCGATCCATAGGTGTGATATATAGTCGGACATATAATGCAGGTGACGATTGTCGTTTGTCGGGTAACAACAGGTTTGTTGCTGTTATTGTTGTTGTTGTGAGTTTTGAATCGGACATACCACAGCAATAACCACCACTGTCGACTTGTTTTGTATATACGTTCATCACACTAAGGACATTGAAATAACTGTGTGGACTGTGACCGCCATTTTCCTAATGAATGTCACAGCTTGAAAGAGGTTGGTGTAACAAAAGGCAACAAGGACATGTTGTAAACGTTTTTTTTTTGTTGCGTGAGTGACTCAATAATGAACTTTGATCGACATATACGGTATAAACAAATTGTATATATAAACAATAATTTGTCTTTAGACATACATGACATTAGTGATGAATTAAAAAAAATTAGCTTACCTTCCTTTTCGATGAATGAATGGATGGAATAAACCAAATTAGTTAAACCAATGGTTCAATGAGAACAATAACAACAACAACAACCACAACCACGAAATGTGCATGTGGATGTACATACTTTTTCTGTTATATACATCACTAAGTGACCATCACAACATTGTTGATCAATGAGAATCAGCATAGAGATGTGGCGACGTAATCGACACTACATGATGATGATGTATCGAGACTTACCCATCACCATCTACGACGTATTCGTAACTGTTGTTGGCAGTAGCAACCAATGTAATGATTGAACATATTACTGTATTGATGCATCGACAGCAAAGCAAAGTTATGCATGCCACAACATGCTCATTCCCTCCCTTTCACAGTTTTACCTCAACAATCATAAGCATTATACTATCAAAATGGGGGAATATAAACAAATAGTATAACTACCATCATCAATTGCAATATAGAAATAGAAAGGTCAATACTTCCTCGTTCCAATCGTATCCATTCGATTGATACCAAAAATTAAAACTAGTAGAAAACGATTTATTATTTTTATATTTCTTTTTCGTATATATTTTTATCAATTATGTAACGATTCAATAGAATTTTGTCTCAATTAATCATGTATAGGGTGTACGAAGGTACGAAACAATGAAGAGCATGTCGTACAATTTTCACTTCGATTTGTTATTTTTT
>NZ_JASUAZ010000126.1:0-1467 GCF_030283135.1 Mixta mediterraneensis
GCTGACTCAATGGCATTAAGCAGATTTGACTTGCCAGATCCGTTCTTGCCGACTATCATGTTGCATCGCCCGAATGCCACGGTTTGGTCTTCTTTAAAGCTTTTATAGTTCTTTATTCGGAGAGTTTCAAGGTGCATGGGCTGCAAATTTTATTGGAAGGAATGGAAAGTAGAGCCAGTATACAGACAGGATGCAGATAGTACGAATTATACCCAAGGTCTGGCCAAAATAAATAGGAGTTATTGCAGGTTTGTCTGGGTCATCTTTATTCTAGGTATTCCGCTGATTATTAGAGTATAACGGTGTGGGTTACTGCTAGCAGACATATCTCTTGTGGTGCCAGGAGATGCTCTTGCAGGGGACTAGCATTAAAGTACAGGTTGGTTGCAGCACCCTCGTGCAGGTTAATATTGACAGAAATACTCTATGAACACAGATGTCTCAGAGAACACAGCAGTAAAAATTTTATTTTCTTCCTCTAACATATTCTTTTTTTTCACTAAAAAATTTAACAAGCTTAAAAAATCAACAATGGATATCATATTCTGAGCAAAATTCATAATATAACGCAGACACATTAGTCCAGTAGTGTATTAATACATCGGTGGAGCTGTATACCAGTACATTCTTTGCTGAGAGTATGCCAGCATGCTAGTTCTAGCTAGCATACCGACTTACTTCCCCGGCATTCCAGACATTCTGTATATTACAGAAAGTTAATTTACTGGTATAGGTGCTCATAATAGCTATTAAGTGCACAATCACCGCCAATGTAAGCATCTAGGCTTTGGTTCAAGGCACTTTTAGTATATTACTATCGCATGTTAATAATTTTTTTGTCAGCATCCCACAAAAATGGAGCCAGGAGAAAGTAAAATAAGAATGTCTAAAGATCTTATTCGGGTCACTCTTCGCTCTATTTTCCTTATGCTCTGCATTTATGGATTAACTCCCCTTTCCGAGCATCCGAGACAGAAAAACTTCCCGCATGCTTTCACATCGCATGGCTATGTTTTTCTCACGAACATCTCTGTCGGATACGCCATTATGTCTTCTTGCTTGGGCATTGTCTATCGAATCTCTAAATGGCCTTTCAGCCTATTTAATTTATCACTAGCAACATCGTCCTCCATAAGTATGTTTGTTAGCTTCTTCTTTTGGCTTTTTTTCTTCTATGACAGAAAGCTACTGGAAAATCCCAAGCAGCTTGCTAACAACTGTGCTACACCCTTGTTTACTAATATCTGCACACATCTTGCCCCGTTTCTTCTCACCCTGGTCGAGCAGTGGGATATACGGCTTAAAAGATCTAAAGCCCATATTTTCTTCTTGCTTGTCTTTGACATTTTATATTTCTGCGTGATTATTCTATGTAAAAATATTACCGGGAAATATCCATATCCCTTCATGAGACATCTGAACATGCCTCTCCTAATACTGTTTTTTATGGGCATGGCTACTCTTAAG
>NZ_JASUAZ010000127.1:0-1214 GCF_030283135.1 Mixta mediterraneensis
CCTAATATCTATACCAATAGATAAAAGCAAACATAACAAGCATTTCACAATGCCTGGCCAAAGTTCCTTTGAGTGTGCAACGTCCGCTCCTGGCACTAAGCTGCCTGTCAACTCAGTAGGTGACTTGCCTTCATTTTTTGTTGGAGATGTCTAGGTGAAATGCAAACAAACAGCCAGGTAAAACGCAAACAGGTAGTCAAGTGAATGCAAATTCCCAGTGACTAGCTCCCCGTTGATTAATACAGCGCGCTATACAGCCACGTCTGATGTGCAAAGCAATGCCATGTTGATCTGGCTCTTTCGTCACCTGTAAAAATTGAATCGAGGGATCGTGTTATCGACCACCAGCGGCCTGTATCCGCTGTTTCGTTAATAGCAGGGGCTGGAGGGTAAAGATTGTTTCACGATGTGCTGTGCTAAGCGTGTGACGTCATTCGCCTGTCGTCAGTATGGGTATCCGGCAACCCTATGTTTGAATGGCCCGGCTTTTACTGTTGCGCTTTCTGACGAGGTCACAGCGTGGTGACTTTTCCGAGCGCTACGCCACGCTTGCCGTTTTTCTTGATGTAATACATAGCTTCATCGGCACGTGCCAGCGCCGCGTCGAAGCTGTCTTGTGCCTCAACCTGCGCGACACCCACAGACGCACCAATACTGGCGTTGCCATTGTCCATTTCAAACATCGCCAGCGCGGCATCAAGGCAGGCATACGCCGTATGGGTTATCAACGGATTATCCAGCGCGTATGGCATCAATAAAACAAACTCATCTCCACCTAAGCGTCCAATCACCACCTCTGATGGACATGCTTCAATCAGGCGCTGACTTAACTGAATCAACACGGCATCGCCGCTGCGATGCCCTAACGTGTCATTGACGTGTTTAAAATCATCTAAATCGATGAAGGCCACGCATAGCGCGCCTTGTGTTTTCAGTTCACGGAAGTGATTGTGCAAAGCATACCGGTTGGTTAACAGCGTAAGGGGATCGTGCAGCGCCAGTACCGCCAGTTGCTCTTCGTACTGCTTCTCTTTGGTCATGTCGATATGGGTGCCGGTCACCTTGAGAGGGCGTCCTGCTTCATCCCATGAATCGCCACGGATAATCTAGACACTTCCGAGCCGTTGATAATATTGTTTTTCATATTCCGTCGGTGGCATCTGATCACTCGAACCATGCCGACGCTTACTGTTATAAAACATTTCGATGTAATC
>NZ_JASUAZ010000128.1:0-1409 GCF_030283135.1 Mixta mediterraneensis
AAGTTTCCGGTTCAATTACTACTTTTAATTTTTTAAACCAATAATTCACTTTTGATAAACGTGAGCTGTTTTTTGATTTATAACATTGGAACAATACTCTGATTTATCTTTTTTGTTCATATAGCATTAACCACACCTTGCTTCTAATGATCAAACAAGATACCATTTTAATTAATCAACTTTAAAAATTTATAATACAAACTTAATTAATAAAAAAAAACAATTTCAATGGATTGAGGTAAAATGGAAAAAAATTTCATTATTCATGCTGAGCAAACAAAAAGTATAATTAATTTTTAGGACAAAAATCAACCCAATTAACTGATTTCCCATTAATTTATCAAAATTTAAAAAAAATTATTTTAGTAACAATCAACGAAATGTGTTTAAAAGTTTAGATCTCCAATTTTTTATAGCAAAATGTAACAAAAAGAAAAACATTTTTAAATTTAATTTTAATGGGTTTATATTACAAAATTGACCTAAAAAAAGTGTGACCTAGTCCAAATGGTCAGATCCATAAACTATAGATGGCGACTTATAAACCAAACAAAAATAACATTCCACAATGATATAGAAAATATATTAATTGAAGCAATATATTGTATCGGTTGAGTAAATAATTCCCAAGCGAACAATGCAATAACTGATTCGTACTAGATAGTTTGAAAATGATAATGGATTTCAAGTAGGCTTGATAAAAGAGAATGAAACGACAAACAAAACAAGTTTGGAAATATTAATCGACATAAACGGGGGGGCGAGATGGAGAATGAGAGAATGTGAACAACATTTGTACAAGATGGGCATAAGACACCCACCCACTCTTTTGATTTTCTTTTTCTTTAATAAAATGAAAATGTAATATATATAAAAAAATAGTGGAGACAGAATGATAGAATGTGCAAAAGATGCTCATGAATCAGCGTCTAAGTTTTTTTTTCCCGATCATATCGATAAGAAAGATTTTCTTTTCTTCTTTTTTTTTATTTTTGGTGTGTTGTGCTCGTTGACGACCAAATGTACTAACGATGGCGACCAAATAGCGGAAATGCCATTTCTTGACACTCAAGATGTGAAACGTTAGCCTAATTTTTTTTTGTTGTTATATAAGTGTATGATTGTGTGCTACGTCGCATTGTGGGTCTTATTGTCATTCATCGTGGATAAACAATACATGAAAATTATATTGTCCTACTTTTTTCTTGAAACAAAAAAAAAAATAAAAATAAAATAAAATGAAAGCGAGTATACCAAAGTTGATTTAATTGCATTCACAAACGAGTGATCGATAATGGTGGAGTCTCGGATGTGTGACAACAATAATAAAGTTTACATGCAACGATGCGGAATGTTTTTTGGAATGAATTAA
The DNA here is from genome assembly GCF_030283135.1 of Mixta mediterraneensis. Classification (NCBI taxonomy): domain Bacteria; kingdom Pseudomonadati; phylum Pseudomonadota; class Gammaproteobacteria; order Enterobacterales; family Erwiniaceae; genus Mixta; species Mixta mediterraneensis. The sequence goes on from NZ_JASUAZ010000128.1 coordinate 1,373, forward strand.
GATTTAGAATACATATACAAAATAAAGAAAAATGAAT
>NZ_JASUAZ010000129.1:0-1381 GCF_030283135.1 Mixta mediterraneensis
GCCAATGGCCACGTTACTTGATGGAAAACGGGTCTGGGCAGAAAAGAATCTGAACCAGATTTAATCTGACAGACACCTGTATAAATAACCGGTAACTGTCAGATCAGGTCTGAGCTAGTACAGTTTATGGTCAAAGATTAACAGTTTTGTCGTGGCAAGAGCTTACGCCTTGCCACCTTACTTTTTTTTGATAAGCCTTTCCCGATAAGCAGCTAACTCAACCACATTCCCTTTACCGTGAAATTCTTATAAGCCCTCTCCCTACCCAGCAAACTTGCTTGGTTTTGGTTGAGTGAGGACTTTGCCGACCTCAAGAATAGCCCTCCGCTGCTCAGGACTCATATCATCAAACGCATCCATCAGAGCCTGTTTCTCCGTTGAGATACCCTGCACTGATGAAGTCCCATCTCCCAAGATAAATTGTTCACCAACACCTGTGAGAAGCCAATTGAGGTTTATACCCAACTGTGTGCACAACTTCGTTAAGCCTGCAATATTAGGTTCCCTGTCGCCATTCAAATAGCTTTGAGCGGTACGGTAAGGCAGCTCGCAAATCTCAGCGAACTCTTTGATTGAGCTGATCTTCTTTTGTTTTAGTACTTCTTTTAATCGCTCAGCTATACACATTTGCGTCTCTTTCGTTGCTTTATACACGTTTGTGTATATAATCTATCACACATAAGGCAAACATCATTGCATCAACAAAGGAGACAACGATGACTGCAGAACAAGTCAAATCACTCTTCCGCCAGCGCGGAGTCACTTTCACCCGCTGGGCTGAAGAAAACGGCTACAGCCGCAATGAGGTCTACCGTGTTCTTAATGGCTTCACCAAAGCTCGTTACGGCAAATCACACGAAATTGCAGTGAAGCTGGGTCTGAAACCAGATTCGAATGCGGCGTAACGTTTTAGCCCGTGTAACAGATTATCACATATCGCAAAAAGGGGAATGTGACATGAGTAAGGCAAATGTATCCAGTTCTGGCTCCCGCATTCTGCGCGTTCTTAAAGCACTGCGTGGCCACGCCCTGAACGGTGTTTCTAACGGTGAACTGGCATCGGCTCTGGGCGAGTCACCGGCGAATATCAATCGTGCGCTCAATACCCTTATCGAAGAAGGACTGGCCCTGAAACTGGATAACGGGCGTTTTGCTCCTGGAGTCCAGCTCTTACAAATCGCCATGGCGCACAGTACCGAAATGGCGCGGGCACAGGATCGTATTAATGAAATCAACCAGCGTGTTATGGCTGGCAGTCGCTAAGGAGTTGAAATGGGACGCACAAAATCACAACCAGTTGAACTAGTGGAAGATGCACCGCTGACCGATGGTCTCAGTGTCAGTCTTAATGCTATGTCCGAACATCGCCTCGAAATCATGC
>NZ_JASUAZ010000130.1:0-1351 GCF_030283135.1 Mixta mediterraneensis
GCGGTTAATGAGATGGTCCCCACCACCCTGTGAGCGGTACGCTGACAGGGTGTTTCTTTATGGAGAAGACCATCATGCAAAACGTCACGCTTATTGGTATCGATCTCGGTAAACATTCTTTTCACATTCATTGCCAGGATAAATCAGGCAAGGCATTACTGCGGAAAAAATTTACCCGTACCAAACTCATTGAGTTTCTGGCCGGATGTACATCCGCTACCGTTGTAATGGAAGCCTGCGCCGGTGCCCATTTTATGGCTCGCCGGATCGCTGATTTAGGCCATGAAGCAAAACTGATTTCTCCGCAGTTTGTTCGCCCTTTTATTAAGAGCAACAAGAACGATTTTGTCGATGCAGAAGCCATATGCGAGGCGGCATCCCGTCCCTCCATGAGATTTGTGCAACCACGAACCGAAGCTCAGCAGGCTATGCGGGCGCTTCACCGGGTCAGGGAATCGCTGGTCAGAGATAAAGTCAAAACGACTAATCAGATGCATGCTTTTTTGCTGGAATTTGGCATCAGTATGCCGATCGGAGCCGCAGTGATAAAACGGCTCTCAACAGTCCTTGCAGATAACGAACTTCCTCCCTATCTGGCACAGCTGCTGATGCGCTTACATGCTCATTATCTTTATCTTGTCGAACAGATCACCGGGCTTGAAACGGCACTGGAACAAGAGCTGAGTCGCGATGAAACAGGACAACGTCTTCAGACAATACCCGGTGTTGGGCCGATAACTGCCAGCGTCTTATCATCGCAACTGGGCGACGGTAAACAATATGGCTGTAGCCGGGATTTTGCGGCCTCAACCGGCCTGGTACCACGTCAGTACAGCACGGGCGGCAAAAATACGCTTTTAGGGATAAGTAAACGGGGAGACAAAAATCTGCGACGGTTACTTGTCCAGTGCGCCAGAGTCTTTATCCAGAGAATCGATTATCAGTCAGGCAAGCTGGCTGACTGGGTCAGGGCGCAACTGGCAAGAAAACACTCCTGCGTAGTGTGTTGTGCTCTGGCCAACAAGCTGGCCCGGATAGCATGGGCAATCACAACCCGGCAGACTGTGTTCGAAAGGTAACGATGACGCCAGTCTGACCGGCAGGTTAATCGTTAATTAAACAGTTCCCAATCTGGTTTTGCGAAGACTGACTATTGATGACATGAACGGCCTGACGGCCTGATGAAAAGCTTACACAAAAAATGGCTCTGTGAAGCCGTGCGGTTTTTAAGGCTCCATCAGGTGCGGAACTCATCGAGGCGCGGGCATCCATGCCCATAGTGACGCCGGATAGATTTAGGCAAGCCAACATTAATCAAAAATCAGTGTTGCAAAAATGGTGGGGACCATAG
>NZ_JASUAZ010000131.1:0-1316 GCF_030283135.1 Mixta mediterraneensis
CAGCAGCAGCAGCAGACGTCGACGACGACAACAACGCCAAATCAGCAGATCAATGCCGAACCATTGTATGCAACGACGAAACCTACCGGCAACTACAATCATTATTGCCAAAAGGTATGAACTTTACTCATTTTTTTATTAATTGCATACAAATAAATCGTTTGATTCTTGTAGTTTGATGAGGTCACTGCCAATGAATTAGCCAATCGAAACAATTCATCAAGTAGAGCCAACTATGAATCGTTAGTGCCAATCGCCTGTTCCGAGCCACTTCGATGATGATGATGATGATGATGATATCGTCGATAAGACGTATGCGTATACACAACTCTACGTCATCATGCAAGTGCCAAAAAAATAAAAACCTCAGCAAACTATATATATATTGTAGTTTGCAAACGTGTTGGTCCTCATTCAGTATATGGCTCAACTTTCTCAAATCCTTTGTACCAAATCCCTTTACATTATTAGGTTCAAACATTAATTCTGTGTATATATATTATTATTATTTTAAATAAATGACAAATAAACTTTGTTTTCATCAATTTATTAGAATAATTTAGTTTTAAATTTAGGTCACACATTGAAGTGTGATCGAATGACCATTTTGTTGTTGTTGTTGTTGTCATCTAATCTCTAAATGTTTTTATTCACCTCGAGTTGTATCTCTTGATCTGTGGCTAATTGAAGGCTAGAGAAGTATCAAGAGTAAAAGTGCAATGGAGAATGAACAAGGATGAGTACACAAACACAAACTTGCCACCCAATATTGAGTCCATTCCGATATTGGCACGTACATGATTATTTATTTATTGCCTCTTTGCTTACTTATTTATGAGATTCGATCGGAACGGAACGGACAAACAAGCCTCTAGTATAACAGAAGCTCAGTCATATTGAGTAATAATTGATAGCTATTGTCTATTACATTCGATCTTTATTCTACCCTATTCCATTGTTGTATGGCTTATTCAGGTGTCCAAATTCTAATGTCTTATTCCACTCGCATAATGATAATCAACCAAAACATAAAAAAAACGAATTCTAAATTCCAAACCAATTGCATCGAAAATGTTTCGGTACACGTACATAATGTTTAGTTATAAATTTACCTTGATTTATCGAATCATCAATGATATAAAAATTTGTGTGTTATATAGATGAAAAACAAATTGCCTAAAGCAACCAATAGTTATTGGACCAAACACACACACAAATCTATGGAAGGTGCCACTCAATCGAGGATGTAATGGCTACTTTTCTATCGTTGTCTGGTTCGATCATTTCGATATTTTCCCATTCAATTCTAATCAAAT
>NZ_JASUAZ010000132.1:0-1231 GCF_030283135.1 Mixta mediterraneensis
TCCCCGTACCGGTCTTTGGTCACAGCAACGGGCTCCCCGCGTTCAACATGACAAAGGGGAGACACCAGAAAGAAGCCGAAAGGCTTACCCAGTGACCTGAGAGGAGAATAATTTATGCGTTTAGCTTCCCGTTTTGGTAATGCCAATGTGATCCGCCGTGACCGCCCGCTGACCAATGATGAGCTTGCCCGCTTTGTGCCAAGCGTATTTTCAGAAGAAAAACATGAGTCTCGCAGCGAACGCTACACCTATATCCCGACCATCACACTGCTCGATAAGCTGCGTAGTGAAGGCTTTCAGCCTTTCTTCGGGTGTCAGACGCGCGTGCGCGATCAGGGAAAACGTGAGCATACAAAACATATGCTGCGGCTGCGCAGGGAAGGGCAGATCGTCGGTGAAGAAGTCCCTGAAATTATTTTACTCAACAGTCACGATGGCTCAAGCAGTTACCAGATGATCCCCGGCATGTTCCGCTTCGTATGTATGAATGGTTTAGTGTGTGGCGATACGTTCGGTGATATTCGTGTCCCGCATAAAGGAGACGTCGTTGGTCAGGTCATTGAGGGTGCTTACGAGGTGCTCAACGTCTTTGGCAGTGTTGCTGAATCCCGTGAAGAAATGAAAGCTATCACGTTGCGACCGGATGAGCAGCACCTGCTGGCGACTACTGCACTGAACTACAAATATGACGGCGCACATATACCGGTGGCCGCTGAAGATGTATTGCTCACACGCCGTCACGAAGACCGCAGCCCTGATTTGTGGACAACCTACCAAAAAGTTCAGGAAAACCTTATTAAAGGCGGACTGAGTGGACGCACTGCGAAAGGCAAACGCTCAACAACCCGTGGTGTTAATGGCATTGCAGGGGACGTCAAACTTAATCGCGCCCTGTGGGAAATGGCGGAAAACTTCAAGAACCTGAAAAGTTAATCACAGCCGATAACCAGCCGTTAAACCGGCTGGTTATCAAAGAGCACGATAATTTTTTAACGTCATTCTTCATAGAAGGTATCGATATGTGCAGTACCTCTCCTGAGTTTAAAAAATGTCTGGTATGTAGTATCGGGCATATGACGCTGGCAGATTCAGTCATTCTGAAAGAACGTTCTTGGGAAACGGCCAGTTGGGTTGCAGAATCTGATTATGGTTTGATGATTTGTACTAGCTCAGACCTGATCTGACAGTTACCGGTTATTTATACAGGTGTCTGTCAGATTAAATCTGGTTC
>NZ_JASUAZ010000133.1:0-1188 GCF_030283135.1 Mixta mediterraneensis
TTAATGATACTGTAATTAAATATTTGGGCTAAATTAGTATATACACAATAATCACAGTATATGCCAACTATAAATAAAACGTTTAATGAAATTTCCACAATTTGTCTTAGATTTATTATGTGAATTAATAGTGTTAATACAAAATGGTCGCGGTGAACTATAAATATCCCTCCTTTGTAAACCCTAATAATTAGATGATGTCTTTGAAACAAACATCTAATGCCAAATAACACATCGGAGTGATCTAGCATCAGATCTATCATGCATTCAGTAAAACATGTGGCATAGGACTGCTTTTCTATCACGATCTGGTCATATGGTCAATGTACAGGTAATCCATGGCTCATGATCATATACAGTGTCTAGCCTTCTTCCTAACTCATCCATTGAATAATCACATGTCAAATCTCAATCAACACTTAATTGAATTATGTAATGAGTTTTAATTAGATTTATCCTAATTAAAATATTTCATTAAAATATAGGTATTTAAAGACAGAAAACTCTACCCATCAATGAGACCTTATAGGATAGGTACTGCAAACCTGTTGCAGGCTATGATAAGGCTCACACTCTTGCTGGGACCTGTTCTTTCTTCTGGTTCAGGTTTATCTACTGATGCTGATGGTCCAATAATTACTAGACTATTCGAATACATGACAGAAAGCACCAACATAGAAGAGCTTATACTTGATCCCAAGTATTTGTATGTGGATGCTCCATCGCACCATAATCCTCTGAAAGATGTAGATGCATATAAAGCCAATGCCTTTATCTGTAAGAAATGTGAAAAAACTGATACAGATGGATGCATTCTTACAAAGTTGGGCAAGGAGATATGCCAGCTGGTTGCTGCAGACAAGCATGAAGAGGCATCAAAACACTTTAGGGAGTACCTCAAACACCTGAACCGTCATGAGATACCGCCAAGCCTTCCAGGAGATGGTATCGAGATAAGTTGGAAGTCGATTCCCGAATTCATAGGGACATTTATTATGAGCCAGCACGTGGAAAAGGACGACATAAACGCCTTAATGCATGCTCTGAGAAAATACAAGAATCTGCCACCTTTCCAGCTGAAGAATATTGTGGTTTCGGGTGCTGACATTCTAACAGATTATAAATCAAGAGAGAATAATGGAACAAACTACAAGATAAAGCTTGAGAACTGCAACCTCTGGGGAATAT
>NZ_JASUAZ010000134.1:0-1059 GCF_030283135.1 Mixta mediterraneensis
ATTTTTGTGGTATACAATGACCACTGGCACATTTGAATTGATCTGATTTACATTGATAGTCTTGACAATTCTTCTCGTCTGATCCATCTTCACAATCTTCGTCGTGATCGCATCGCCAACGAGATGGTACACATTTCTTATTACCACATTGAAATTCACTTTCCGAACATTCTCGATAGAGATCAGTACACATTGATGGTTCTTCATCACTGTTATCACCACAATCGTCTTCAAAATCGCACCGCCATCGAAGTGGAATGCATCGATCATTTTTACACTTAAAATCGCCGGTACTATGACATTTGGGACATAATTCTGGATGATTTTCATCAGAATTATCACGACAATCATCTTTTCCATCACAGAATAACCAACTGGGAATGCATCGATAGTTCAATCGAGATGGACATTTCTGCCAACCGGTACTGCAATTACGATTTCGACATAGATGAGCCGGTTCATCCGAATTATCGCCACAATCGTCATCAAAATCTATAAAACAAACAAAAAAATCGATTAATATCAATCAGAATTATATTTTAAATAAAAAAACCACAACATACCACAATACCACAACTTGGGAATACACTTTCCATTGTCACATTTGAATTGAGTGTCGGCGTCACATTCACCCTTATGACAATGGATTGGATCTTCATCAGAACCATCGGCACAATCATTGTCGCCTAATATTTAAATTTTAAAAAATAATTAATATCAATAATTATTATTTAACAGCAGGAATAAACATACCATCGCATTGCCATGAGTTTGGAACACATCTTCCCGTTTTCTTACACTTGAAACTATGTTCCCCACAATCGGTTTCACAAAAACTTTCATCCGATTTGTCACTACAATCGGAATGGCCATCACAGATACGAATACGAGAGATGCATGTTTGATTGTTGTGACACTGGAACATTCCCGGTTTACAACGGAACGGCGGACAATTCAATTCATCGGAACCGTCTTTACAGTCTTTATCGTTGTCACATGTCCAAAATATGGGAATACATCGGTCATCTGGTGATCCGCATCGATGTTGTCCACGCGTAC
>NZ_JASUAZ010000135.1:0-1025 GCF_030283135.1 Mixta mediterraneensis
CCAAAGCACTTGCACTGATCCCCGCCCTGGTTAATTCCACTCGCCATTGTTCAGTAGCAGAAATACGCAATATCCACCCATATCGATTTTTCTCGATCCAGAACAAACCTTGACCGGACAAGTCATCGTTACAGACCTTGTCCAGTAGCTCCGCGTCTTCTTTTTTTACATGGCCGGTACTGACGACCGCCACCCGATATTGTTCACTGATATTCATACTCCCCCCTCTGGATTGGCGGCCCGCGCCCTGCGGGCCGTTCTAACTCAAATACTCACTGCGGGTAATCATTCATATCCGGGAACGGCGGTTCATCATGATTTTCAATGCCTCCCTGGCCTTCTGCACTGGTGTTACGTGGCCCAGCTCCCGGCAGCATCTGCATTTCGCCGTTATTATCGATAACAATTTCCTTATTGCTGCGCACTTTGCCGTCTGTCCCTTGCCATTTGTTATTACGAATGCGCCCGACAAAATACAGCATCATACCCTTTTTGAAGTACTTCCCAGCTGCTTCGGCTTTCTTTCCAAAAATGACAATATCATGCCATTCCGTTTCTTTTTGCTCCTTCCCTTCGTTGTCGCTGTAGCTGATTTCTGTAGCCAGCGTCAGGCTCGCAATGGCCGTTCCGTTTGGGGTGTAACGCACTTCTGCATCTTTGCCAGCACGCCCCATCAGAATCACTTTGTTTTCGCCACGTTTCCACATAATACACCTCATATATTTGATGTTTATCAGTAAAAAATGGGAGAATTACGGGGGATTTCTCCCCCTCTTTATCAGTAAAACTTCACGTTCGATTTCAGGGCTTTTTCAAAGTCTTTTACAAAGGAATTTGCAAAAGTGTAATCACGATGAATAAGCTGTTTTGTTTTAGGATTTCGCCACTCAACCTGCACTGATTCGGCTGAGTATTCGATCACCTCGATTTGATTTTTTACACCGAGATAATCAGCAATTGCCATTACGGCATTCACTTTTTTTTGGTCTGCTTCTTTCATTTCAACTCCTTCGCCAGTCGGGGCG
>NZ_JASUAZ010000136.1:0-965 GCF_030283135.1 Mixta mediterraneensis
GCCACTTCTATGCTGGGTATATCCTGGCCCTGACTGACCTGATACGTGTCTATGATTTGAACAAGAACCGTTGCGTTAAGTGTTACGATTTTGATCTTCAGGAGTGCTGGACATTCTCCTTTCCTTTCTTCTGTGCACGGAACCAAACGGTGGTTCTGCAGGATGCAAGCCATTCAGTTCACGCAGCCGAGGTGGAGGAGAAGAGACAGGCCAAGGAGGAAGAGATCCTCTTGGATAAATTTGCTCGCGAGGGAAGGACCCGGGAGGAGCTGAGTATTTTGCTGAAGAAAGAGGATAATGGAAAGGCGTTTAATGCGATATATCGTGGTTCGCTGGCCGATCCGGATCTGTCCTTCCTCGATGTGTTTACTGGCAGGGACAGCAGGCTTGCTTCAGTGCTAAAATCCTGTCCAGGAATAAAGTACTCAGAGATATTTAACAGGCTCGTATCGCGAAAGACTGGAAGTAACGAAATAGCCAGTAAAGAAATCCAGGATGTGTGCAAGAAGCATTATGAATCGTTAGAGAAGATGTATATGAAGCTGCTATCGTATTTAAATCGGTAATAATACGCATACAATGTTAGATACTTGTTGAGAAGGTATTATTTAATTATATAGGTTCCAAACAACGAAGTAGCTATAGCTCACTGCCAACATTTAATAATAAATCATATGCTGGATATAATTTATTAATCAGAGAGTTGTATTAGCAGTGTAATCTACTGTAGGCGCCTCTCACGGATTTATCCGTTAAAAGTTTTAATCCCTAGCAACTATCATATCAGGCAACAACAACCATTTTAATAAGTCAATATTTGACTATATGGTTATTTATAAGTGATAGGAGGCTATAGATCCATGCAGGCCTCTGAATTAAATTTCCTTAATATGGATACTGTGACTTTTATGTTAAGGTTAGTTAATTTTAGAAATATCTCTTTTTCAAATATTTGGTCGCTCTTA
>NZ_JASUAZ010000137.1:0-848 GCF_030283135.1 Mixta mediterraneensis
CTAAGGTAGTGATCTAAACGGTCTTATATTTCTTTACAGACGGAGTACATTGCACAAAATATATACTCATTAATTATTGCTGGCAGGATGAAACGGCGTAAAGGACAGTTTGCTGGAAGGGTAGATTTTGGTGATGCTGCAAGTTCTTCTGCAGCTTGTGTCTCTGCAGCCGATGGCGAGGATGATCATTTCCGAGAATCCCAGTGAGTGAGTTGTGATGACATGTGTACGTGCAAATCACGTTTCATCACTTCATACACAGAAGGTTTTTCCCTGTGTTTATTATGGGCTAATGTTGGTTTGCTTTCCTAGTTGTCAAAATTGTGGCGTCAACTCAAGGCTTACTCCAGCAATGCGTCGGGGGCCGGCTGGCCCAAGGACCCTCTGTAATGCTTGTGGCTTGATGTGGGCAAATAAGGTACTTTCCTCACTTTAGCAACCTTGATGCCTGTTACTCCCTCCGTCCGGAAATACTTGTCCTAGAAATGGATGTAGTTAGACTTATTTTAGTTATAGATACATACAATTTATCCATTCTTAGAACAAATATTTCCCGCCAGCTGGAGAGGGAGTACATAATCTAAATGGCCGCCCGCGGATCCCTTTGTCTTCCTCATGTCCGGCAGACACTTGCGGGGTCGACGAAGGTCCTCGGAAGAGACGAAGCAGCAAAGAAACCACCTGAATCCGCGGTCGTCGCCTCGGCGGTGGCCTTCATGGGACCCAAGTGGCGGCAGCCTCCCATGTTCTACTTCTCCTCGATGATGGCGGCGGACACGGAGAAGCTGGCCACCGACTCGTCGCTCTCCACGCACCTGGCTTCTGTCTCTGCCTGCATGGCACTGTCG
>NZ_JASUAZ010000138.1:0-739 GCF_030283135.1 Mixta mediterraneensis
GCATGACGCGCTCCACCGCGGCAAGTACGGTCGCCGCGGGGGCGCCTCCCGCCGCAGTGGCAACTGGGGCGGGGTCGTCTCGGGCTGGCGCTGCAGTCCCCGCCAAGCGGCCAAGGGATCCCTCCCCTCCACCTCGTCGCGCCAGAGGTGGGCCGAACTTCGACCTCTCCGCGCTCAGCTCCGACGAGGAAGAGGAAGAAGAGTAAGATTCCCTTTCTTGTTCTTGTAGTTCTTCAACTTGCTGATCTTGTCTTGCATCAGATCTGATTCACCCTGGGCTCTCCTTTTCAGGACTCTGGCCCAGAGGGCGGCGAAGAGGGCCAAGGCTCAGGTGGTGGTCATCGAGGACGAGCCCACTGCGACGATAGGAGGCGCGCCCGAGACTACCTTGCCGGACCCGGCCATCACTTCGCAGAGCAGCCCCCAGCGCAGCCCCCAGCGTAAGCTCATAGTTAATTTTCTGTTGTCGGGCGCGCTTGAGTGCTTTTTCCTTTGTTGACATCTCGCTTGTCGATTTGTGTAGGAGCAGATCAGTCACATTAGGAGCGCCCGGAAGCTGGTCCCGAAGCGCCATCTGCTTCGACTACGCCGCCAAGGGAGGGGTTCCCGGTAAGGGAGCGTTCTCCAGCAAGGGATAACTCTCCGGCAAGGGACATCACTGTCGATCCTGCGGTGACCGAGACCGCAACTGTAGATCTTGGCACAGGTAATTTACTTCTCTAAAAACTTTCCCTTGGGT
>NZ_JASUAZ010000139.1:0-730 GCF_030283135.1 Mixta mediterraneensis
AGAGAGAGAGAGAGAGAGAAAACTCAATGTTTGAGTCTACATTAGCAAACAGGCATTATAATGGCGTTATATGACGAGGAAGGGAGAAAAAACGCAGAGAGGGAGCCAAGTCGAATGCATTGGAAATGGCCTAAAATAACTGGGTGTACGAAACAAGAGGATCCACACTTTTGATGTGAATGCGTGTATGATACATACAAAAGTTGGAATCGGAAGTTCCCAGAAGGAAACTGATTTGGGCTAGTTTGTAACCAAACAGATGTTTTTATCATCAGGTTTATGTATGGTATATACAAAAACGATGCTTGTGTTTGTGTGTGTGTGTACGAAAACATTCGATTGGCGCTAGTATCGCTTATGATGCCGTTAAGATGTATAATTGAAAGAACAAACTTACATTGTAATGGAGGTTGTCCATTGTTGATCATCTGAGTATTGATTTGTGACAACAAAGCTTTACACGATTCCAATTCATCCTCTACTTTACCAATCTTCTGATGTAGACGATTATTTTCTGTACTTTTAACCTGCAATCGCCGTTGTAGGGCTTGATTCTCATTCTGTAAACGGGAGACTTGATCATGCATACTCATTTCAGCACTGTTCTTCAGTATGGCATTAGCCACTGGCGAATTGAAGACGGCGTACGAAACCGGGGTCGTGTTTACCAATTGAGATGGATAAGCAACATTAGAGTTGCTCATAGCGGTGTACAAATATGAAATGATTG
>NZ_JASUAZ010000140.1:0-707 GCF_030283135.1 Mixta mediterraneensis
AGTGGCCAAAGAATGGTGACTAAAAACGGGTACAAGTTTAATGATCAGGAGGTGAATGTTCGTCAACATTGGCGAACATTCACACTATTCTAATGAACAAGACACAAACACTCACACTTATTTTTTTTATAATATAATCTACCAACAAAATAAAATGGGGAGAGAGAGTGTGTGTGTGTGTGTAAGGGAGACGAGGCAACAAACTTTGGTTCTAATGAAATGCTTCAAAGTTGATTTAACCGGTACAACTACCATATACAAACTTAATATATTTGTTGAGGTTATTTCCAATTACATTTAGGTATTTATCCTCTCACACACTGACGGCTAATTTGCAAAATAACAAGTAACATAATATATGATTGGGCTAATTAAAAGGAAACTTTAATTTTAAAAGTTTAAAGTAATTTCCTATTTAGTAAAATATTTCGCAGAGGTGACAGTGGATCAAACTGCCACCTGAACGGTAACGACATTAGACACATTCGGGTGGAGCATATATGAAATGTGTGTGTGTGTGTGTATGTACAAATGTGGGTCGTCAAATGAAACCAAACAGCATCAATCAACTTATTAATAAAAATTTTCTTTTTTTTCAATTTGAGTTGTAAAACAATTTGTTTAAAGTCGGCTGTGTCATGTTCGGACGGATGACAATGGAAAATTGACATCGCTTGGCAACTATCCGGTAACGGAGGCTTTTTCAG
>NZ_JASUAZ010000141.1:0-701 GCF_030283135.1 Mixta mediterraneensis
ATAAAAAGTATCTTCATAATTCCAACAATTGAAATAGACCACGAAACCTTTAGGGCCAGGTGCGTGAGCGGGTTAGAGCGCGTTAGAATGTTGGTGAGCAGCACCGATGTCTGGGTCCCGCTGATCAGAATAAAAATGCAAATATGGTCCACATGCTGGAGAATTCGCTTGATTCGGGGAGACCAGAGTGGGATGTGGTACACAGAACTAACCCCAAACTGGAGGAGCTGGCTAAGAATGTACACCAAGACACTGCTATTGAAGCGATAAGCGAAGGAGAGGACAATAAAAACAATCGCAGTCACGAGCATGCAGAGGAAAGATGATCCGTGGATGACTCAGCGCATGATTTGCTTTCTGGGTATTTTGAGCTCATGCATATTAGGGTAAAAATGAGTCGAATATTTATTTTGATAGCTGATTGTAAAGGCTTAGCGGAACGGATATTTGATGGGAAGGATAAGCACTACAAATAAATCTGAGACGAGGATCTTCTGACATAAATAAATAAAGAACCTAGTTATATGATTTACAGATTAAGATTAGACATAAGGGCCATTTATCTAGAAGATTTAAGGCAAGGCACAAGATGGTTAACAAGGGAAACTGATTCACAAAGATGATTCCATACATTCTAAAATGGGATGAGGTGGTAGCAAGGAGGATGGCCAAAGTGGCTAACTGTACGAAACAAGCAGCTG
>NZ_JASUAZ010000142.1:0-680 GCF_030283135.1 Mixta mediterraneensis
TGATGCTCACACAATTGACCAAACGAGCATTGTTGCATCATTTCAACTAGGTGTTTGTCCATATATGCAAATAGGACATAGTTCTCGATTGATTGACGACCATCGGCCACCACCACCACCACCACCACCATCACCAAAAACAACTATAATTGGCCATCAATTTTGAGGGACCAATTCGGCACCAATATCTCTCTCTCTCTCTCTCTCTCTCTCTCTCTCTCTCTCTCTCTCCCTCTCTCTCTCTCTCTCTCTCTCTCTTTCTCTCTATACCATTTTATGTTTGTGAAAACAAACACAAAGATAAACGTTAAGATCTTTCATAACCTCGAAGATATTGTCGCCGTTGATGGAAAAATAGCTTCCAAAATAATAATAATAAAAACAATAAAACAAATGGGATAGTTTCAGTTTGGGATGCGTCAGTCCAAAGTTGATGCTGCGATTATCAAGCGTCACCCCAATCAGACTCAAGTCACAATGGAAACGAGCCAAGTCGACTCAAATTTGAGACGGGGTCGCGAGGTGGCTTAAACAGACTCAAGTCGCAATGGGAACGCAAAAAACTCAACTTAACGGCGACTTAAGTCTCAATAGAAACAGGGCCTAACTTTAGCTACTTTAATTAACAATTAGTTGCCATGGTGACCACAAAAGAGAAAGAGAATATTTTTGTTGATCAC
>NZ_JASUAZ010000143.1:0-649 GCF_030283135.1 Mixta mediterraneensis
TGTCTCGGAAAAGAAGCCAGACGTGGCCTTTGCTATCCAACGATGATGATGATTGGAACATCGACAAAAACAGGAAAAGATGGTTGATGATAAGTTGGTTGTTGAATAAAATAATTGATGAAAAGTTGAATGTTGATTTGTTGTTGTTTGATGAAAGGCAAGAAACGATTGATGATATATTTGGTTTTTTGATCGAGTTTATATACAAATTTTACGCTACTTCAGCCACACATTTGCTAGCTGTTCAATGTGGTATGTAGGGTTAAAGTTAGTCATTTCAGTTTAAACTTCGATTGAACAGTAGTACACGAAACGTTAGGCGCACGAGTTTAAACTTTGATAATTTCATGTTGCCAATACACTATAGCTATAGGGTAAACATGAACTCTATGTCAGGTCATGTATAACGATAGATCAATAGGAATCACATTTTTACAAAATAGAAATAGTATCGATTCCTATTAATTTTGACATTCTGATTCTAATAAAGTTGTTTTCAAGCTCGTTCGATTTACGGTTTTTGAGATAATTGATGTCAAAGATGTTCCATAAACCATTTGCATTGAATCAACTCAAAATCAACTTGCTACCTGTTTTTGGTAGAATCCTTTGAATTTACGAACTGAAACTTTATTCCAAACATCTTTAA
>NZ_JASUAZ010000144.1:0-648 GCF_030283135.1 Mixta mediterraneensis
CTCCTTCGCCAGTCGGGGCGCTACCGCGAAAGACTCAACTGCCTTTCGATGTAATAATTATACGTCTAATGAGCCATTTTATCAACTCATTAGACGTATTTTTTTAATTTAATTTTGTTCAAATATGAACATTTAATGATGCCAGATATCTAACATAATGGCTTGAATTTGGCCTTGTTGTAGGTGATTCGGTAGTCTTTGCTCCTCCCGCACTGCCGCAGGAACTCCAGCGAGACAACGTTAGCAGCGGCAAAATTGATGCACATAATGCTTTCCAGCGCCTCGAACAGGTCGGCCCCATTGGCAAGCGGAAACCACAGATCATTGTCGCTACCGCTTAATTTTTCATGCAGACAGAAATGCACAGCACGCACGCCGCCAAATTCCGTAACCAGCACCGTATTGCTGGCGCGAATATCAGTTAGTGTTAACATTTTTCCCCCTGTCAGTATTGGCCCCCTCGCGGGGGCCGCCGTTTCAGTCAATCGCGCGGTAAATCAAACCGGCTTCGGCGTGTTGGTCGGCATATAATTTGAGCTTTTCCTGCTGGGTGATCAGCATGTCGCAGATGTGCTCATAGCCGGCATCATGTGCGTGCCAGATCATGTGATTCAGGGTGAACGGTAGCACGCCTGCGGCGTGAGCCCG
>NZ_JASUAZ010000145.1:0-628 GCF_030283135.1 Mixta mediterraneensis
ATCATATCACCACCGATTGAATCATATTTTCAGAACAAACGTTGCTTCTCCTATCTTAGTGAAATTGTCGTATTTCGTTCAATGTTGAATTCTGAACGAGAATCATCAAATTCAATATTAGATCATCGAGATATTTATATTACTTTACTTATACAATCAAATCGCGTTCCAATTGGTTCCAATAGTGAAGCAATTTTACCAGAATTGTTTATTCATTCAGCTGATAAAATACCGATTGATTCAATCCGATCACCAGTTAAATTGGAATTAAATCATCATTATATGATTGAATACTATTATCTAAAGACATTAAGATCCACTGATCAATGGTCATTCTTCCATTGTCATAATTATTCAAATCGAAATGCATTTGAAATACAAGATGAACGAATTGCACATCAAAAAGAAGATTCGATAACATCATTGGATTTGGTTATATCACGACAAGATTGTCTTGATCGATGTATACTACGGCAACAACGATTAAAGAGGTTAAAATTAAATTGTCCAAAACAAGAAGATTGTATCTCGAATCAAATACCAATACGAAAAGATTTAGTTCATTTAACTAAAAATCAAATATGCCTAACATCATCGGATGAGTGTCCCAACAATGATGAAGATTCAT
>NZ_JASUAZ010000146.1:0-621 GCF_030283135.1 Mixta mediterraneensis
CTTCATCATCAGCGGATCCATTTGAAAGAGAACTTGAAAAATTTGCATTCAAGTTTGGTGATTTGGCTGTTGTGCTCGTGGAAGATACTTTAGGCACAGAGGTAGCGACACCGGTATCTTTGGATTCCTCCGGATTGCCATTGCTGCTAGGAAGCTCTTGCCCTGCCACTGAAGTCTGATCACCGGAGTTTCGCTTTGTTAATTGCTGCTTTTTTGTTGAACAACAATTGAGAAATGGAATGGAAAGTGGTGAAAAGGGTAACGATCGGTAATGAATAAATGCATGAATATAAGCGACAATTTCGTATAATGGTAATACAAGACTTACTTCACTCACTTCGTTTAGCGAAGGCCAATCATTGATATAGCTGGCACTGCTGTAATCCTCCTGTGTATGTAGGTAATGATAGTGGTTGTGTAAAAGTTTGAAAAATAAAGTAGTGAAAGTTTACGATCATGAACAATACAAAAAACTGCCATTGCCGTCATAATGGCACTAACCTTTGGTTTAGCCGCTGTTGCCGCCGTTGATTTGCTAAGTGTCGATGATGTGGGACCATTCTTGGAAGCCCATTTTGCTGTCGGCAAATTGCTCACTGGAGTAGTATTCTTATTCGGAAC
>NZ_JASUAZ010000147.1:0-620 GCF_030283135.1 Mixta mediterraneensis
CATTGAAACATGACAAAATTCTTGATTGTATATAACAACAACAACATCATCAACATCATCATCAGTATAGTAGAATTTGTTTCACTTTTCATCTATTTTGTTATAATTTCCAAATCTGGCGTTTCTCTTTCTCTCTAGAGTTTTAGGGGAATTTTCCCCTGTCATCCACAATTGACCGATTCACATTCTTATATTGATATATTGTTTGCCGTTCGTTCGTTCGTTATATACATTAATTATTTTTATATTTATTATTACTATATAAATATATATATGTATATATGGAATATGGAAACCCCTATGGTTCAAATCGGAATATAATAATAATAAAAATGAAATTAGTACAAACATTGTATGTATGTGAACAATATATATATGCAAAAGATCATTGGTTTAGCTCTTGTGTACAACATCAACAAGACAAGATCAATTGGTTTCAGATAGTAGGCTACTAAAACATATTATATATAGTAAAAATATATAATGAATTATGAAGGCAACAAATTAAATGGTGCAGTATTTTAAATAAAGTGTCAGTATTTTTTAAATAAAATTGTCAGTATTTTTCGGTCAGTAAAAAATTCATTTGTAGTCAGTATATAAAATAAATTGTCAGTAAA
>NZ_JASUAZ010000148.1:0-611 GCF_030283135.1 Mixta mediterraneensis
CTAGTTTTGTCGAAGTAGTCCAAATACTGGTGACATGTCATCATGATTAGTTGGATGCCGTTTAAGTCTACGAGTAGGAAGACTGTTTTTTATGGCAAACAACTTTAACGTTTTGTTCCTACTTGGGGATAATATTTATGTTTTGTGGACATTTTTTGTTATATTTCGTTTGCGATGGTCAAAACCAAAAAAAAAACATCAGTTTAATAATAACTCTGATCTCTATTTATCTCTTTGTCGAATGATTAATTATCTTTTCTATTGGTCGGTCAATGGTCGAGTTAAGCCAAGACCGTTTTGCGTCTGTATGTTTAGATTTAATACGTCAATCGAAATGACACAAACAGTAACAACGGCATCGATGATAGAAGAGAGATTAGGAAATAAAAATTCTTATATTGATGCAAACACAAAGAATTGTCGATTTCAGCTAAAGAAAGTAAGAAGAAAATTCGATCAAAGATAATAAATATGATATAAATGAGAAACAATTGTTCACGAAACGATACGTCATTTGGGTTGTTTCAAATTTAAGCAAGAAGATAACATAGTTGGAATGAAATAATAGAGTTCATCATTGTGTGCATGTGGGTGTATGTGTATTTGATGTC
>NZ_JASUAZ010000149.1:0-597 GCF_030283135.1 Mixta mediterraneensis
TCATTGTTTGCAATAAAGGTGATCTTCATTCTCATAAATGTCTTGCTTACTCAATCCTATGTATGTGTCTTACTGTGTTTGTGCATTAGTTTTGATGAGGTTTCAATTGAGAGCTAATTGTAAGTTAAACATTTATTTTCAGTTTTCAAATGAATGAAAATTGAATGCGTCTACAAATAAATTGATTGTGATGCAATTTTTTTTCGTTTATAAATCATTGAATATATATTCCATGTAATACTAGGTTCAAAGTCAGTAAATTCCGGTGTTTGTTGTGTTCTCAAATAAAAATTTGGTATAAATTCCTTTGTTTCGAATCGTTTCCGAGTAAATTCAATTTCAAAATATATATAAAAGGTACTTCCTAGAGACAAGATAATCATTGTCTATTATAAGGGGTTAAATTATGCATTACGATATATATATCTATATATGGGTGTAAGTGTTCAACTTTTAGGGAATGTTGGAAAAAGTGGGAGAAGAGAAAAGTTATTGAGCGTAACATACGGCATAATATAGTGGGAGTACCGATAAAATCGATGTTCATCAAGCTATCTCACTCTATGTGATCAGCATGTTAATTGACTAAATGCATCT
>NZ_JASUAZ010000150.1:0-580 GCF_030283135.1 Mixta mediterraneensis
GAGGAGGAGGATGGAACGCGATTTCCAAAAAATGGATTACTCGGTTCATTCTCATCCTCATTATCCAATGCATTGGCCTTATGTCGAAGATCATCGTCATGAGCATTAACTGGACCACGACCACGTACTGCTTGACCATGGACTGATGGCAATGCTAAATTGGTACTAGTAATCCTTCTACTGCTTACATCAATCGTTCTGGTTGGTAACGGTATTGGGCTACTATGTTTCGGTTTTGATCGTCGACTACCCGAATTCGGTTTTACACGACGAAATGATTGTCTTTGTGGTGATGATGGTGGTGGCGGAGGTGGTGGTGGTGGTGGTGCATCGTGAATCAACGATGGAAATGATGACATTGGTTGAGCAAACGTTTGTGGTTGTACCAATGGTTTCGGTTGACCATGGTTAAATCCTGCAATTCGTTGAAAATTATTTATCGGCGATTCATTAAATGTAAATTGATTAGATGGCGGTAATAATGGTGGCGGCGTTGGTATCGGTTGCCGTTGAGCCGATGATGTTGGCTTGTTGAGACGAATTCGTTGAAACGATGGTTTCGAATGTGACGAACCGCGTG
>NZ_JASUAZ010000151.1:0-513 GCF_030283135.1 Mixta mediterraneensis
GGCAGTTGACCAATATTCGTCTGATTTCGGTATGTGTGTTATGCGTCATTGTTCAATTCAAATTCAAAAATTTCATTGTTCAATTATAAACAGAAACGTCTAAATGTTTAGACGATTATCTAACGACAATATTCTACAAAGGCGTTCTATATCGTTTAAAGAAGATGTATCCACAAGCAAAAGAATGTTTCAACTTAATTCAAGAAATGTAAGTTATTTGTATAAAATACGATTAAATCCAATCAATAATTATTTGGTTAGAAAGATTATTAATATCTTAACAATAAATTTTATGAGACAAGATCAGTCATCATTTCATTGTTGAAATGGCAGATAAAACACTAAAACTAAAAACAAGTGATGCCGGGTTTATTCGTTTGCCAATAATAAAGAGACAAATGTTCTCCAATAGATCTAAGTCACAATATATTATCATATTTATTGACGATCAACGATTCAATTGCGGACACACCACATTTGCATGCAATCCAATTTGGATCAATGTGTGTACCA
>NZ_JASUAZ010000152.1:0-495 GCF_030283135.1 Mixta mediterraneensis
GTCACCGCTTCCTAAAAAGTTGTATGTGTGATCGAGTTCGTGAGTTGTTAGTCATTCGTTCTGGTTCATCCTATCTCTTTTTCCTTATCCTATCTCCGCCACTTTGGCTAATGGCGTTTTTTAAAAAAGTAAAGATTAAATGATTAATCAAGTTTTTTTTAACTTTCAATAGTTATGGCGGTGGCGTACCTGTTTCCAGTTATTCGTCGTGACGCTGATGGTGGTCGATCTCATGCCATAAACCTGTTTTTAAGCCCAACATTTTCTGGCTTGACAATGGCATTGATTTTTATCGACACCGAAGACACTTCTATTTTATTTTTTTATTATTTTACTTTTGTAATTTATGAAAAAGAATATTTTTTGACTTGTGTACATTTCTTCACTAACTTTTCTCCCTTAAGCTCATCATCAACGATCATCAATGTGTAAGTTTGGTCATCTTCATCGGTCAACTTTAATTTTTACTTTGTGATTATCAACATAACTTTGTAA
>NZ_JASUAZ010000153.1:0-479 GCF_030283135.1 Mixta mediterraneensis
GTGAATCGTACGGTCTTCGGATCGAGATCCGGGTTCGCGTCGTAGAGCGCTTCGCCGATTTCACGGCTGTCTGTCCACTTCAGTCCCATATTAATGCTCGCGTGCGTGGTTGATGGTGTAGCGTGGGAACTCCACGACCAGATCTTCATCGGTCACCGCAGCCTGGCAGCTTAAGCGGCTGTCTGGCTCCAGACCCCATGCTTTATCCAGCATGTCGTCTTCGTCTTCGGTGCTCTCGGCGAGAGAGTCAAAACCTTCACGCACGATGCAGTGGCAGGTGGTGCAGGCACAGGATTTTTCACAGGCGTGTTCCACTTCGATACCTGCACGCAGGGATACATCGAGAATAGTTTCACCGGTCTTCGCTTCCAGAACAGCGCCATCCGGACAGAGGTCCGCATGAGGCAAAATAACAATCTTTGGCATATTAAACCTCGTCCACGGACTGGCCTTTCAGCGCGACGCGGACAGATTTGTCC
>NZ_JASUAZ010000154.1:0-455 GCF_030283135.1 Mixta mediterraneensis
GCTTAATGCGTTTGTTCGGTTCCGGAACAGTTGCTTGATATATACCATCGTTGGTGCGAAACGTAGTACTGATTCTTCTTTTTTGCTTATTCTTATTAGAATGGTAGGTCTTACAATTTGCTATAGCATTTTTTCATCCTATTCTTTGATACGATTCAATTACTTTACCCATACTATTTGAATCTTGTACCTTCATTACTGTCTTGACGTCCTTTCTCTTTCTCTGTCTCGATATTGTTATCGACCAATTTGTGAAAAATACACGCACAATTGATACCGAATCTGTCTCTTGTTTTGCATACAATTATCGATGTGAATCACATTTTATGCATACTATTTCAACAATTAATTTAATTTAGAATAGTGATGATATTGGAAATAATGGTTAAACTCTATCATGAATCGATCCATTCATAATTGCAAATGTAAAGAGAAAAATCAATGAAAGAAAGCAT
>NZ_JASUAZ010000155.1:0-454 GCF_030283135.1 Mixta mediterraneensis
ATTCTATGATCATTGAAAATAATGTGGTCAAGAAGCTTTTCGCTGAGGAGGAAGGCTCTGCACCGGACCCTTATCAGGTGTCGGATGCCAAGAGCATGTTGAAGTTCTTGGACCCTCAGGCTAAAATGCCATCGAGCTGTGTGATTTTCACCCAGTCGACTTGCCCATACTGCAAGAAGGCTTTGAAGTCACTTTCAGATCGCGGCGTGAAGTACGTCGAGGTCTCTCTGGATGACGACCAGAAGAAGGCCACTGTATTGGCTGCATTGGGCAAGACGACAGTACCTCAGATTTTCATTGACGGCAAACACGTAGGAGGAAGTGACGATTTAGAACATTATTTCGCCAAACAATAAGTGGAGAAATTGTTTTTTGTGACTGATGACAGACCGACTGACCGATCGCTGTGGATTGTTTTGAACTAGATTTTCCGTAAATTGGGTCATACTGTACT
>NZ_JASUAZ010000156.1:0-439 GCF_030283135.1 Mixta mediterraneensis
GTGAGACGCACATAACGCAGTATGCGCTTCACAGCAGACCAGTGTACATCAGTAGGAGCATGAAGATACTGGCACACCCTGTTAACCGCAAAGGAGAGATCAGGATGCGTGATCGTCAGATACTGCAGGCCACCAACAATACTCCTGTACTCTGTCGCGTCAGAAGTAGAAAGAAGCACACCATCAACAGCATTGAGCTTATCAGTGGTAGACATGGGTGTAGTCGTCGGTTTGCACTTAAGCATCCCAGCTCGCTGCAACAAATCCAGAGAGTACTTCTTCTGCGTCATAACAAGGCCAGCAGCACGAGAAGTAACCTCCACACCAAGAAAGTAATGAAGCTTCCCAAGGTCCTTGACCGCAAAATCAGCACCAAGTGAGCGAACAAGCGCAGTAGCAGCCGACTGAGAGGAGCTGACCAAAATGATATCATCTACAT
>NZ_JASUAZ010000157.1:0-413 GCF_030283135.1 Mixta mediterraneensis
GCTCCAGCAGCGCAAACTCTTCTTTTGCCTCTTCGAAAGCAGCAATAGCTTCTGGGGTATCGAGCAACGTCTTCATGACGTCTTCATGACTTATTGCTTTTACTTTAGCCATCAGATAATTCCTCCAGTCGTTGCAACGCAACCACGATTTCTTTGGGCGGCGTCTTCTCTGTTTTCTTAATGAAACAACGTAAAATATAAATTTTCTTCCCCTGCTGGAATACAAACAAGGTGCGGGCAATATCTGTTCCTGACGCCCTGAGTTCAAACAATCCATTTTTGATGGGTCTGCTTAACGGGTAGCGTAATTCATTTCCCCGCTCACTCAACTGAACCAATAGTCTTGCCATTTTACCGCGCAGAACATCCGGTAGCGCTTTCACTTCCTGAGCGGCTTCAGGATGGTATAGAAG
>NZ_JASUAZ010000158.1:0-402 GCF_030283135.1 Mixta mediterraneensis
GGACTTTGTCACTCTTAAAAGTATGGTTGATCGGACGGAAGATTCGGATGAGTGAGTCAGTACACACTAACAATTCGCTGTACTCGAAAGGAATGATAGCGGTTATCTGCGCCCAGTTTCTCTCAGCATTCGGCGACAACGTAACGCAGGCGATAGAAATCATAGGGATTCGCAAAGCGGGCGTAGTTGCCGAGGAAGGTGGAGGTGCCGAACAGCACGGTACAGTTACGGTCATATACCAGTTCCGGCACCACGCGGTAGTGTAACGGGCTGGGATAGAGGAAGACTTCCGCGCCGGTAAACAGCGGGGTCAGCAGGCCGACCGTCAGGCCAAAGGAGTGGAACAGCGGCAGCGCCGACATAAAGCGGTCGTTAGCGGTAAAGTCGGCAATTGTTTTAATC
>NZ_JASUAZ010000159.1:0-382 GCF_030283135.1 Mixta mediterraneensis
CGCCGAGGAAGCGGATGCAGGCGTCAAAGGTGGCACCGCCCCAGCATTCAAGGGACCAGTAGCCCGCGTCGTCGAGCTGAGCGGCAACCGGCAGCATATCGTCGAGGCGCAGGCGGGTGGCGAAAAGGGACTGGTGGGCGTCGCGCAGGACGACATCGGTAATGGCAACGGTCATGGATTCCTCCGTGAATTAAGGGTTAAGTCGGCGATGGTGGTGGAGAGCGGCGGCAATCACCGGCTTTAAGCGGGCGAAATCGTCAGCGTGCGCGGCGGCGGGCGCAGGTGCCGCCTTCGGCGCGACAGCCGGTTCGGGGAAGAAGCGGTTGACGGCGGCGGAAATGCCCTGGATGGCGAAAATCAGCAGAAACAGAAACGCCAGCAC
>NZ_JASUAZ010000160.1:0-295 GCF_030283135.1 Mixta mediterraneensis
TATTGATTATTATTTTATCAATTGCCATAGTATCGATACGATGAATCGATGTTTCGTCGCGTCATCTATGACATTTTTCAACACACAAACACCCATCACAAACCTGACTGTACAATAAAACTGAATTGACCCAATTGTTATTCTCACGTTCACTTCATTTTTTTCTGACTCTCTCTTTCTCTCAATGTCTCTTGACGGCGCAATATTTTCTATTGATTGTTGTTTCATTGTTATTATGATTTTCTTTTATTTCATTTATCTTATTTTTCAAATAAACAATTCACTTATTCCGTTT
>NZ_JASUAZ010000161.1:0-284 GCF_030283135.1 Mixta mediterraneensis
GAAGAATTGGAAAAAAATTGAAAAAAACTTCAAATCAAAATTCGGCTCGATAAAGTTTTTTTTAAAAATCTTATATTGGTCTCAAAAATTTTATTTTGGGTTCCTACATCTAAAAAATATGCGTCGATCTCAAAGTTTTTTTTGACGAACCCCCCTAATATATATATGTATGTATATAAATATATAATAACAAATTCTATGGGTACGAATGTGGTAAAACTTACAATGTTCTCCTCACGCAATTCAATTGGTGTAAATTTGGCCATTTTTCCGGCAGTCGACAC
>NZ_JASUAZ010000162.1:0-282 GCF_030283135.1 Mixta mediterraneensis
AATTATGGTGCCCATTGGCCAACTATGTGTGATATTGATAGCATTGGTGTGATGTTGATGATGGTGTTGCTATAGACACGTTGTCGATAAATCATCAAACATGGGTGATGTATTGACAGGTCGAGTAGCAACAGCCAACAGGCTTCTTCTACTTTTTCTTCTTCTTCTTCTTCTTCTTCGTTGCCATTATAATCGACTTGTTTTTGTTGCTGTTCTTGTTGTTGAAAACTTACACATACACACACTTTAATGCATTTCGAATTGGTACTTTAATCCTTTGCT
>NZ_JASUAZ010000163.1:0-248 GCF_030283135.1 Mixta mediterraneensis
GAAGTTTAAATAATCAAAATCGGTGTTGAAATGGCTTCAATATGGTTACCGAAATGATTAATAATTATCCCATTGAAATACATTACGCAGTGAAATCAACTTTGCAGGCAGTTTGTACTCCCCTTAAGGCAATTGCTTTACATGTTGAACAATGGGGGAAAGTAGTAATAGTCACCAACCAAACTATTGTTACTGTAGACGTTAGCCACCGTCACTTGTGACTCATTTCTGGTTCATCTCGTTGGACG